>JBBIKS010000066.1:0-13757 GCA_037445375.1 Nitrospirota bacterium
ACAGGACATTTCTATTTTGGTAAAAACAGGACATTTCTAAATTGGCTTGACATAACCTAAAAAAACTCTTGACAAATGGAATTATAAATGTTATATGTTAATAACATGTTTACTAGCAAACAACTTCCAATAGGTCTTGATATAGGATCAAGTTATATCAAACTGGTGCAGCTTAAAGACTCCAGAAATGGTTATGAGCTATCAAAGTTTGACATGCTGCCTATTAAATCTGGCGTCATTAATGAAGGAGTTATTGCCGATAAAAAAGAGCTTGTCAGTTTTCTCTCTGAACTTTTAAGAAAAGCAAATATTAGTAAAGGGCAGGCTTCCGTCGGACTAACCGGTCAGTCTTCATTAATCATCAAAAGAATCTCACTCCCCGTTATGACTGAGAATGAACTGAATTTATCCATTAAGTATGAAGCACAGCAATTCATACCATTTGATCTGAATGCCGTTATCCTTGATTTCCATATTATTGGGCAAGCCCCAGATGCAAATAATCAGATGGACGTATTGCTTGTCGCCGTTAATAAGGACTTATTGAGTGATTATACCGAAGTTATTCTGAAGGCAGGGCTCGAGCCGGTAGTTGTTGATACAAACCAGTTTGCACTCAGCAATATGTATGAGTTCAACTACGGCATTTCTGAAGATAGAAATATTGCTCTTGCAGATATTGGTGCAAACACAACGACTTTAAACATCATGCAAAAAGGTTCGCCAATTTTTTGGAGAGAAAGTGCCATAGGAAGCAATTATCACACCGACGTAATTGAAAGCACTTTCAACCTGACAAGGGAAGATGCCGAGAGGCTTAAAAAGGGATTTCCAATTGAAGGCATATCTTCAGAGGATGCTAAATCTTTAATCAGTAAGGCATCCGATGAGATTTATGCAGAGGTATATAGGTCTTTAGAGGTTTTTAGGAGCAATTTTTATAATGAGGAAGTAAATAAGATTATTCTAAGCGGTGGTGCGGCCATTATAAAAGATTTTGCATCTATGATGTCTCAAAGGATAGATATGGAAGTTGAGGTGGCTGACCCATTCAGGAAAATCTCTATACCTGACAAGGTTAACCCATCATACATCAAGGAGATAGCTCCTATTGCCGCAGTAGCTGTAGGCCTTGCTTTTAGGCAGGCTGGAGACAGGTAATGATAAAAATAAATCTTCTCATAGAAAAAAGGACTAAGAAAAAAGAACCTATCAAGTCACCTGCCACAAAATTCCTCACCTTAGTCTTAGCTGTTGCAGTTGGGACTTTGCTGATTATGCTTGGTGCCACATATTATATGGGCTATAGCAAAGACGAATTGAAAAAACAAAATGAAAGCAATAAAGCCTTAATATCTCAGCTTCAGAAGAATATACAGGATGTCAAGAAATTTGAAAGCATTAATCAGAGCATTGAACAAAAGGCAGATCTCATTGAAACCCTCAGAAGAAATCAGGCTGTCCCTGTCAGAATACTTGACGAAGTCAGTGCGGTGCTGCCAGAGGGCGTTTGGCTGTCATCTCTCTTGTATAAAGGCGGCGCCGTTACGATTGAAGGATTTGCCTTTACAAATCTGGATATTGTCTCCTATATTGACAACTTCAAGAAATCGGCAATTATAACCGATGCCTCTTTGAATGAGTCGAAATATGAAGAAATAGACAAGGTTCAGGTTTATAAATTTAAACTTAATTTCAAGGTGAAGGGTTGATACCGATATGGAGATGAAACTCGGTTTAGATGTTGAAAATCTGACGCCTCTCAAAAAGGGGTTGCTGATTGCTTTGCCGGCAATAGCGATTATTGCCTTTTTTTTAACACTTTTTATTTTCCCTTCAATTGAAGAAGTCGCCAAATTAAAGGCAAATGTTCAAAAGCAAACTGATGAGATTAATCTCTTAAAAAAACACTCTGAAAGGCTTCCCACTTTGATTACAGAAAATGAAAAACTCCAAAAGCGATTAACCGAACTGCAGATGCAGCTTCCCGAAGAAAAAGAGGTTTCAGGTCTCCTAAAGCAGGTTTCCGTTCTCGGGGTAAAATCAGGACTGCATGTAATGACATGGAAGCCCAAAGCTAAAACCGTTCATGGCAGTAAGGAAGTATATGAGGTTCCGGTTGAAGTTGAGATGCGTGGCGGCTTCCATCATTTTGGGCAGTTTTTCAGCAGCCTCACAAAGCTCGGCAGAATAGTTAATCTAAGCGATATCAATATAAAGAACATAGATCAAAAAACTCAGAAGGGACCTCGCGGTCTGCATGTAAATTTTGTCACTACAACTTATTCTTTGATACCTGAGGCAGAGAAAAAACAAATGGAAGAACAAGAAAAAAAGGCTAAAGAAAAGAAATGAAGAAAATTTTGATTAGTGTGCTAATAATATGTATAGCTTTTTTGATAACAGGCTGTGATGATAAACAGCCTCAGAAGGTCGTTAACCCTCAAAAAACTGCAAAGCCTTTGGTGGAGCAAAAACTGCCTGACGAGGCAGCAGGCTCTCCCGCTAAAGAAACTGCATTAGTAGCTATAGGATATGAATACAATCCTCAAGAAAGAAGAGACCCCTTCAACTCGCTGATTGCCAAACAAGACACATCCGACAAGAAGAAGGGTACAACCCCTCTCGAGCAAGATGATCTCGGCACAGTTCGCCTAATTGCAATAGTTTGGAGCGGAAAAGAACATGTTGCAATGATTACCTTGCCCGATGGTAAATCATATAGTGTAAAGAAAGGCATGAAGTTAGGATTAGACGGTGGGGTAGTTTATGAGATAACCAAAGATATGGTGGTTGTCAGGCAATACCTTAAGGACAAAAAGGCTAAGCCAAAAGACTTAATTTTAAGACTCCGCATGGAGGAACAAGGATGAGAGAAACAGATAAAAATGATAAGACTACAATGCTGAGAGGTAAGAATATTTTGAAAATTGCTTCTTTTTTTTCTATTTTTTTAATGCTCTTTAATATTGCATACTTTGACCTTGCAAATGCCGCCGTAAATGATGTCAAGGGTATTCCTGCGGTTGAGATAACTGACATTGAGTTATCCGACCATACTATTATAATTAAGGCTAACAGCCCTTTGAGTTACAGCATCTACAAGGCTTCAGACCCTTTCACTGTTGTGGTTGATATTGAGGGCGTGAGGCTTGGAAAATTCACACAAAAGATATCTTCCAAAAGCCTCGGCGTGACCGAAATCAGACCCTCGCAAGTTACTTCACCTATCTTGCTTTCACGGCTTGAGATACTTCTAAGTGAGCCCTCAGATATCATTCCACAAATGAAAGATGGCTCTCTTACTCTTCGTATCAAGGCTGAAGATCCCCCCGTAAAGGAGGTTGTTGCTGCTGCTACAGCCAACAGTGCTAAGAAAATTACAGCGGTTAAGTTCGAGAAAACTGCCGACTCGCTTGAGATGGCGATAAAAGGCAATGGCAGTATGCCAGAGCCTGATGTTAATGAAACTGAAAATTCTCTCATCCTATTCATCCCCAATGTCAAAATGGCTGCCTCATTGCCTGAGAAGATCCCATCACCTATAAAAGATATTAAATATAATGCAGAAAAAGGCGGCGTAATGTTTCAGGTCAATTTTGATACCAAAATTGATTCATTAGCCTTTGCATTTGGCGATGAAGTTATTATTGATATTTCATATAAGACGGCATCCCCAAAGAAGCAGGAGACAGCCCAAGGGGAAGGCATAAAAGATCCCGCTATCGCAGTAAATACAGATGCAAATCAGCCTCCCCAACAAAACAACTCAAAATTAATCTCTCTTGATTTTCAGGACGCTGATGTAACGGCAATTCTAAGGCTCTTGGCAGATGTGAGCGGGAAAAATATTATTATTCATCCCGAAGTAAAAGGCAAAACCTCGATGAAATTAGTAAATGTCCATTGGGAGCAGGCTTTGGATGTGGTCACAAAAACCCATAATCTTTATACAATAGTAGATGGCAATATAATCAGGATTGAGCCTTATGCTGTTTTTGTTGCCTCCAATGAGGGCATAGCTAAGGTAAAAGAGAGTATTAGAAAAGCTGAGCCGCAGGAAACAAAAGTATTTATCGCAAATTACGCAAATATTGAGAAGTTTAAGGAGTCTTTGGAAAAATCAAAAATACTTACTAAGGATACGGGCAGCGTCAGCATTGATACAAGGACAAGGTCAATAACTATAAAGGATACGCCCACCGTCCTCATTGAAGCGGCAAAACTTCTCGAAAGTATTGATAAACCCACAAAACAAATACTAATAGAAGCAAGGATTGTCGAATTGAATACAACTCTTTCAAGAAGCCTTGGCATAGAATGGGGGCTTAAAATGAGGCCATTCAACTGGGAATCTACAGTAGTCGGTTCTGCGGCAGGCGCCTTAACGGGCGGTCTGGGCGCACCTGGTCTTGTTAATCTGCCGGCGGCAACAGGCAGGATTACTGATCCAACAAGTGCTTTCACTGTAGGCTATTTGAACAGAAATCAGACCTTCGGGCTCGACATGAGGTTATCGGCAATAGAGAATACAGGAAGAGGCAAAATAATATCTAAGCCCAAGGTTATAACTGGAGATAACCAGAAGGCAAAAATCGTTCAAGGCGAGAGCATACCTTATGGCGAAAGAGATAAAGAAGGGCAAATCTCAACAAAATTTAAAGATGTTGCTATTACTATCGAGGTAACCCCCCAGATAACGGATGACAATAATATACTACTCGATGTCCTTGTTAATAAAGAAGACTTGATAGAATTTGTTAATATTGGCGGAGTCCCGCCAACTTTGGCGCCCAGAACTACAAAGTTAGAAGGCAAAACCAATGTGATGATCGAAAACGGCGAGACTATGGTAATAGGCGGGATATACAAAAAGGATGAGAGAAGTTCAGAAGAAAGGGTGCCCGGCTTTGCAAGCATCCCGCTTGTTGGCGAACTCTTTAAAAAGAGGATAAAGGATGATGATGTAAAGGAATTTATTATATTTATAACGCCAAAAGTTGTTCAGAGATAACTATAGATTCAGGTAATTAATCTAATGTCAGGAGGATAGATGAAGCGGCATAGCTTATTTTTAAGTGCAATTATAATATTACTTTTAGCCCTTTCGGGTTGTGGAAGCGGTGGTTCCGGCGCCCCCGGTTCATCAGGCTCGGATAATACCGGCGTTATGCTGGAGACTTACGTGCGTCCTTATTACATAGCAGGTGGTTGGACTATTGAAAATACTGATGACTTAAGCTCGATAACATTCAGCGGCAATTTCACCAATGCAGTAGATGTTAATCAAATTGATTGCGACCCTCTCCCGGATGTTACAAAATGGGAGCCGATGGTTGAACATAGTGCAATCCTTGTTATCAATGCCAAGCTCTTGAACCCGTCCAGCTCTTTTAAACCGGGTAATCTTTATATAACGGAATACAAGATTGATTATTTCAGGTCAACCGATTCACTGACAGCACCGCCGATAGAATCTGACAGAAGATTTGTCTCCATCCTCATAGGAGTGCCTCCCAGTTCAGGTAACTGGTATTCAGCGGCAAGTGTAGTTCTTGTTGACCTCATTCGTAAGGATAAGTATGTAGAGATGATACAGGGCGGAATGTACACTGCCCGTCCCGGACTTCTAAATAACTATACGGCTGAATATACCTTTTATGGACAGGACAGTAATGGGAAATCATTTTCGTTTAAGACACGGCATGACTTCACGATGGGTGCGTATAACTATTGCGGGCTTCTTCAATAATGGGAGGAATACTGATGCATAAAAAAATAACTATAAATAGATTGCTATCCTTACTTTTAATGAGTATGATTGCCTTCAGTCTTGTAAGCTGTGGAGGCGGCGGGGCAGGCACGCTTAGTCCTATTCCCGGAGAGAATCCGGGCGCTCCTTCCGTCGTCGAGCTTGCGCCTTCTTCTTATATTGCCCAGACAAACGGATTTATAACATTCAACACAAAGGTTCTGGATGGTAACGGCAAGCCCGTGCCAAACACTACCGTCACATATACAAATCTTTCTTCAGTGGGCGTTTTAAATGCAACTACCGCCTTAACAGACAGCACTGGAATAGCCAGAGTAGGTGTTTCCTCTACAACTTCTGGTTTTGTAACCATCCTCGCTCAGGTCTATACCGGCGCAGGACAGGTAAGGGATAGAAAGACCGTATTTTTCACTACAGAAGATGTCTTAATGGTTTCTATGGACATGGATGTAAACAGCGTTCCCGGCAATACAATATATGACGAACTTTCGGATTATACCCTCTTTGAAAACGATAGTGATGATACTGTCGAAGTCTTGGCAACAGTCAGAGATGCCGGCGGTGTACCAGTCGGTGGTGGATGGGGTGTGACATGGAGCAGCAGCCATGCAGAGGCGAAATGGGTAAGAACCGAGACATCAACCAATGTATTTGGTCAAGCAAAAGCCGTGGTAAAGGTAGAACCTGCCTCAATAAGAAATACCGATACCCATGTAAATATAATGGCTTTTGCCGGCAACGGCGCTGCCAATATGGTTACACTATTCCTAAGACCTGTTGTTCCCGACCCGGCAACCTCTGATCTAACAGCTAATCCAAATGTTGTTGATACAAGTAAAGAATCTACCATAACCGCTGTAGTAAAGCTTAATACTGGAGCAATGGCTCCCGATGGGACTACCGTTAATTTCAGGGTAACCTGTGATCCAAATGATTTTCCAGGCATTGTTACTCCATTTTCCCAGACAACCGGAGGCTTAGCTACAGCCACTTTTAAAGCCCCTCCTGTTCCAGCAGTCTGCACCATAACAGCAAAAGTAGCAGGTGCAATAATAGGAACGGTAAATGTGACTGTAAAAGCACCGCTTTCAATATCTCCGGAATCAATGACATTCGATTTAGAGGGCACTACAACGGGCAATTTTGAGATTATCGGGGGTGTGGGTCCCTTTACGCTGACCTCAAGCAATACAACCATAGCAACAGTCAGTCCTGCGACTACAACTGGCAGAACCTTCACTGTAACTGCCGTTGCTACTGGAACTGCAAAAATAACGGTACGGGATGCCTTGTTAACAACTGCAACTGCAAATGTTACGGTTATAGATAGTATTCCTTAATTCGATTTCTATTTTCAGTAAAGGAAGGGCGGGGAATCACCCCGCCCTTCCTTTATTTTTTGAAAAGATGCAATCCTCAACAGATAGGGACGTTTCAACTCCGCATTAAATGACTATTCCCCATGATCACACCGTTTTATAATAAATAGGCGGCACAAGAATGTCCCGCCTATTGCGATATTAAACATTTGTTATAGATGTATTCCTCAACCGATAGGGGGGGTTCCAACCCCGTTATAAAGTAATGTGCCTGTTTGTCCAACATTCCGTCACCCAAAAATAGCTATTCACTTTAGAAAAGAGTCTAAAAAATATTTGGGTGTTTGTATTTTAACTCGTAATTCCCCGCAGCTTGCTGCGGGGAGGTTCACTATCCAAACCATTTTATTTTGTGTAATCAATTACATAATAATATGAAGTGGATTACATAATTTAGAGATACAAGCCGCCGCAAACACCTTTAAAACAAAAGAGCTGCGATATTTAAATCTCATGGCATGTTAATTGCTTAATTAGATTAGGCATTATAGGGAGATTCGTTAATAAGATTCAGATTGTTAATTTGAGGGCAAACAACCCCTAACCTCCTTTACTAAGGGAGAATTAAAAATTAGGAGTTTAAATGAAAATTAAAGAGCAAAGAGGTTTTTCATTAGTTGAGCTGATGATAGTTATAGCTATCATGGCTATTTTAGCGGCAGTAGCGGTGCCCAGCTTCCAGAGATATGCTATTAACTCAGACCTGAAAAGTGCGGCAAGGGCTATTCAGGGCGATTTTTTCATCTGTAAGGAAAGGGCAATAGCAGAAAACATAGAACACAGCATAACTTTTAATGTCAATGCTAATAGTTATACTAAAAATTGCGGCACTGGCGATATAGCAACCAAGACACCTGCATCATTCAGAGGAGATATAAGATTAGTTTCAAACATTAATGACGCTTGCTATGCCACCGCAGGGACAATTTTCAATGTCGGGACAGCTTATTTTACGGCAAGGGGCACAATTAATCCGACAACGGGAACAATGCTATTAATAAACAGCCGTGAGTCAACGGCAACAATAACCTATAATGCCACAGGGAGAACACATGTCTGCTTTAATCTCAAATAAGAAGGGAATGACTCTGATAGAGGTAATGATTGCGATTATTATAACCATGATTGGGGCATTGACAGTGCTTTCATTACAGCCATCTGGATATATACTTGCCGCAAAGTCAGATCAATTAGGGAGGGCAGCGATGATATTGAGTGAGCAACTTGCAAATCGAGAGGCGAGTATTGTTTATGGCACTGGTGCAATAACCACTGGGACATTTACTAATACTGTCTATCCAAGCGGTCAGGCTTCTGCGCTGCAGGGCGATGTGCCTTATAGTGTGGTGACAACTATTACACTTTCACCTGGAAGAACGGATGTATGGGATGTTAGAGTAAGTGTTACTTCTCCAATCAACAACGCAGCCATCACTAAAAGTGTTACTTTCCCAAGGTTATAATACCAAAAATAGGGGTGTTGATATGAACACAAAAAACAGATATATTAAAAGCAAAAAAGGCTTTACCATTGTCGAGATAATAATTGCCATTTTGATTGCATCTATAATTATGGGCGCAATTATGCTTGTGGTTAGGTCGGGGCTATACTCATCAGTAGGCATTGAAGCAAAGACCACCACCCAGCAGGATGCAAGGGCAGCGCTGGAAATAATGGCTTTAGACATAAGGATGGCATCTTATAATATACATGATATTATGAAACCGAACAATTCCACAATATGGGCAGACCTCACAACCACAGCAGGAGAGAACTGCAGCGTCCTCACATCCGCTTCTTCCAACTCTCAATGGAGGGGAATAAGGGAGGCAACAGCCAATTCTCTGACCATAGAGGCTGATATTAATAATGACGGCATTATCGGAAGCGCAGGTCAGCAAAATGAAGTAATAAGATATGTCTATGTTACAGCAGGCGGCGAGGGATATATTACAAGATGCACATGCTGTTCAACAAGCTCAACCGGCAGCGGCGGGCAGCCAATTTTGGGTGATACAATAACATCAGGAAGACCAAGGGTGATTAGGGTCATTAATAACACAGAGAACATTCCTGTTTTCAGATACCTTGACGGTAGTGGAAATGCGGCTGCAAGTATACCCGATATAAGGCGTATTGATATCACCCTTGCCGTAGAATCAGAAACCATAGACCCTATGACTAATCAAAGACACAGACAATTTTATTCAACAACTGTAATTCCATATAACCATGCAATCAACCCATGATAGAGGAGTGAAGAAATGAAGACAATTAAGAAACTCAATTCTTGCGTCACATTACATAATAATCAAGGTTTTGCCATCATTGCCTCCCTTATGGCTTTACTGATACTCACGGCGGTAGGCGCCCTTGTATTTACCTTATCAACTCAGGATATAAGAGTGAGCATGAGGGTAGTCGGCGAAAAAAAGGCATTCAGCACTGCTCAGATGAGAATAAATAAGTTTAAAGTGGATGTTTCTTCACCAACATTATTTCCAGATAATCCACATGTAAGTTTAGGTATAGAAAAACCAGGTGGGGCAACTCCTCCAGGTTATCAAGACGGAGATATTCGTGGTGTTGATAGAAAATTAAATATTTTTGATTGCAATACTTTAGATGCGGATATTGATGATTCTGCTTCAATGCATAATAATTGCAGAGTGCCTAAGAATTTGGAGATTTTAGGAGACATATCAGACTGTCCTCGAAGGCATGGTGGTAGTCTAACTGATCCCTATCCAAATCCAGTAATTAGAGAATTGAGAGCTATAGGAAAAGATGGCAGCCGTGCCAGCGTGGAAATACAATATGCTGTCTGTTTGCAATAACAAAAAATTAAGTGCAGAGAACTGCTCCATAATTGTTTGCTGGCTGGATATAATTCTAATGAAATAGCATCTAAATTGAGCGATTGTTTTTCAAAAACATTTGCTCTGACAGGCAGGACACTTGTCCTACTTGAATTAATCTATCACCAACTGGTGGGATAGATGTCTCGGCTGTCGTAGATTTGCGGACACAGAGTTACTCAATTTAGTTACCACTGTCTTTGAGGTATTTATGAAATGAGGGTTCAAGTTGTAAACTTGAACCCTCAAAGAGGCTTAAGCGTTTTAGTCCCCTCTATCAAGAGTGGTGCAAGGGTGTGTAAATGAATAATTATTTTATAAAAAAAGATTTAGATTTGTTTATGGAGGTTTAAGATGAATAAGGTTAAAAAGATCATTTTAGTATTGGCGGCACTACTTTTTTTTGTCTTAACAGGCAACGCCTATTCAGCAGACGAGAGCACGCTTTTTACCTCAGTGCCGCCTGATGCACTGGTAGTGCTTGACCTATCTGGTAGTATGGACTGGAATCCTGCAGGAGGCACTTATGTGTGGGGCGTAAGCTCATGTGCTCCAAACACAACAGTCTGCAACTGCGGAGGCACTGGTGCTAATAATGGTTATTGCAACACCAGTACCGGTGGCTGTAATATCAATTGCAGCCGCGTTAATATGGCAAAACGTGCTTTTTTCAATATGCTTGACGATACAGATGATAATACTATCCGCAGCACTGGCACAAATACTGATGACAGCAGTCTTAATATCAGAATCGGATACATGAACTTCTGCAACGGCAATGATACAGCCGGTAATTATAGCGCTGGAAATATTATGCTGAGGCGGGCAATTGGGACAAGTTATGGGAATATTTTTTGCGGTGCAGATACCTGCACCATGGCATCAATTACAGATAGCGGCATTTGCACAAATCGGGTTGATAATACTCAAGCAAGTAGCGGCACGCCGCTTTCATCAGCTCTTATAGAGGCAAAGAATTATCTTGACTGGCATAAGAGTCAGGATAATGCGAGGGAATGCCGAGATAAATATGTAATACTTATATCAGATGGAGCAGATACCTATACTTGCAGCGGCACTGGCAGCGAGGACGTAAGTGATATGTATAAAAGAAGAAGGGAGACCGTCGCAAGGGCAAAGGCTTTGGGAGATGCTGGATATAAGGTATTTGTGATAGGCTTCGGGGCAGATATGCCATTAGCATTAAGAAATACATTAAACTGGGCTGCCTATTATGGTGGAACGGATGACCCCACTGAACCAAATTCAGGAAACTTAACAGGATACGATATACAGCAATGCGACCCGAAACCATGCTCAGCTCCCATCTTCCCCTCTGGAGTAACAAGCTGTCAGGTTTCAACAATCAACAACCCACCCACAAATCCATCAACTCCAGCAAATGATCCTTATTATAATATTGCAGGTAAAGGCGGCTATGTTGGTGATAGGGTGGCAACCTCAAACGACCCTGCAACTGTCAATCTCTCTGGCTATGCCTTTATAGCAGGTGATGCAACTCAGCTTAACGCAGCCTTAAAACAGGCGGTTAGTATCATTCGTTCAGCGAGATATTCCTTTACCCATGCCTCTGTCGCCACGGGGCGGATAGCCGACGATAACTATCTTTATGAGGCATCCTTTACACCTATAGATGATGAGCCGTTTTGGCTGGGGCGCCTTAAAAAATACAATATTCAGGCAGACGGAAATATCGGCTCGCAGGTATGGGATGCAGGAACTGTTTTAGCAGGCACGGCTGCATCAGCGAGAAATATTAAGACATGCCTAAGCGGTACGGCGATGACGAATTTCGCAACCTCTTTAACACCTACAAATTTAGGGGTTTCTACTACTACAAGAAGAGATGAGATTGTAGGCTATATCCGTGGTGAGGATGCATATAATCAAGACTTTTGGAAGCTGGGCGATATATGGCACTCAAGCCCTGTGATTATTGGATCGCCGTCACCTTATTTCGAAGACAGAATAGACAGAAATAGAACCTTCACTTTTTCGAATTTATCTGGATTAAATGCCTTTGAGAAGTTTAGACTTGAAAATGAAAGAACTTCAGCGAACAATAAACAGGTGATTGTTGCAGGTGCCAACGATGGGCAGTTTCATGTATTTAAGACATCTGATGGACAGGAGACATTCAGCTTTATACCTCCTAATATGCTTCCAAAATTACAGCTTATTGCTCATACAACGCACCCAACCCTGCTTACTCACCAGTTTTTTGTGGACGGACCAATCTCTATGACAGATGTGTGGCTTGGCTCAGGCAACGGTACAAGTAAATCTCCTTCGGACTGGAAGACGATGGTAGCCTTTGGGCTGGGCAGAGGCGCAAATGATTATAGCGGCAGCGAACAGCTTAGACCATATCTCTGGAGCGCCTCCCCTACTTGCACCCCGACATCTTCTACATCACCGTATGGATACAACTATACCTATCATGCCACGAACTTCCCTTATTATTGTGGTTATTATGCCTTTGATTTTACTGATACACTATCCCCGGAATATATGTGGCTGCTAAATCCATCAGCATCAGATGCGCCCTATCTCGGTGAACCATGGTCTAAGATGGCTATGGGCAGGGTGAAGATTGGAGGTAATGAAAAATGGGTAGGTTTCTTGGGAGGCGGCGGGTATCAATATAGCTGCTCTAACCCACTGCCCAATCCTGCCAATATAGGGAAGGGCTTTTTCGTGGTTGACTTAAGCAATGGGAGTATTCTTTGGAGATATACTGCAGCACATAATTCATCCATGAGAAGCATCCCCGCTCAGCCAATTATTATTGATACAGATCTGGACGGTTTTATTGATACCGCTTATGTTGGTGATTTGGGCGGCAATATGTGGAGATTTACATTTTGCGAACGGGACGATAAAAATGTGGGCGATCCATGCACAAATACATCCAACTGGAAGGGCGGACTTCTGTATAATGCGGGAGGGACAGGGCGGCCCATTTATACAAAAGCCACTGCAGCATTAGATGAATCAAGAGATATTTGGGTTTACTGGGGAACTGGCGATAAGCAGTGCCCTGCAGCCATAGGCGTCTCAGAGAATTTCTTTGCCCTTAAGGATGCTGACCGCACAACTACACACTCAAGTATCACATCCAGTAATGGGTGGAGCATATCTTTGAGTAGCAACGAAAAAGTCCTATCAGATAACACCGTCTTTGATTGCGCACTTTATTTTACCACCTTTGCCCCTTTATCAAGCACTAATCCCTGCCAGCTGGGAGGGGCAGGCTATCTCTACGGCGTTCATTACACAAAGGGCATAGGCGTTTTGAATAGAGGCAATATCAGCGCATGTGATGTAACAACCGCTGCCACAAGCAGAATCGGATTAGGAACCGGAATACCTTCTGCGCCAATAGTCTCGCTTAAACCAGTGGGAAAAGGTGCAGATTTGTATATTACCACAAGCGGCGGCGGCGGTATCGATTCAAGAACTTTTAAAGAAACTCGGGAAAATCCTGGCGGTACTCCTCCTGGCGGAGGCAAAATTTTTGATATCAAATCTGACTTTATTTACTGGAAAGATAAAAGGCTTCAGTAACATCCTAAAGACAGTGTCAGTGTTTAGTGTCAGTGAAATTTAATAACTCTTGCGGGAGCAGGGTTGCAACCTGCTCCCTAATTTTTTGCTGAACGAGCATGATTTGTACTTGTCAAGACTTGATCTGACAAATCCCTTTGTCATTACTCTACTACCTG
>JBBIKS010000067.1:0-13544 GCA_037445375.1 Nitrospirota bacterium
AGTGGCGAGGCGTAAAGCAAATCGCGATTTGGGTTATCACTTGAGCGATAGGCATGAATTGAGCATGATAGAATTTGGCAATTCCAACGAACTAGTTTCTAAACAGGTTCCAACTATAAATATTATAAAATGGAAAAACAATCTTGACCATGATA
The DNA here is from genome assembly GCA_037445375.1 of Nitrospirota bacterium. Taxonomy (GTDB): domain Bacteria; phylum Nitrospirota; class Thermodesulfovibrionia; order Thermodesulfovibrionales; family Dissulfurispiraceae; genus DYHD01. The sequence continues at coordinate 156 of JBBIKS010000067.1, forward strand.
AATTATGCCTTACCAAAACTGCTAATTGACGGCTTAAGCTGTTGGCTGTCAACCTAAGATTTTCAGCGAGCAAAAAAGAATAATTCATAATTATAAATTAATAATAATTATTTATCATTTAAATTCTTGACAAAAGATTGTTGGTGTGGTAATGTTTTGTCCGAATTGTTTTAATTTTAATTTATAAAAATATGCACTTGGTAGTTCCAAAATTGCCTGTAATTAAAGAAAATAATTGGAACGGAGGATAGAGGGTGATATGTTAGAATTTACTCAGTGGTATTTTGTCCTTGTCGTTAACTTCATCGTTTTGTATTTAATCTTGAGCTCCCTCCTTTTTAAGCCCTTGGCAAAGCTTTTTAAAGAGCGCGAGAACGCCACAAAAGGCGCTTTTGAAGATGCAAAGTCAATGAGCTTAAAGAAGGAAGAGGTCGTCTCTAAAATGAATGTTGAGCTTCAGGATACGAGAAAAAAGGCTAAGGAATTGTTCAATGCTTCTCGTGATGCCGGCGTGTCGCATCAAATGGAAGTTCTTCGCAAGGCTGAAGAAGAATCCCTTGCGATACTTGAAAAAGCAAGGCAGGAGTTAAGGGTTGAGACCGAAAAAGCTAGGTTAATTTTAAGGGCTGATGTAGATAAGTTCTCAGAAGATATCGTCAGAAAGTTGGTGAAAGTATGATGAAAAGGGTTTTTTTTGAAAAGTTCAAAGCAGTTAAAGGTAGTTATGCTTTTATATCTTTACTGGGTGCATTGTATTTTATGATTCCAGCCTCAATTGCGAGTGCAGCGGGTGCAGCGGCTGAAGAAGGACCGATGGCTTGGGTCTGGCGTATATTGAACTTTGCTATACTCGTTTTCTTGCTTGTAAAATTCGTCGGCAAGCCTCTTAAGGGGTTTTTGAAACAAAGAACAGAGATGATCGAGAAAAGCATCAAGGAGGCTCAAGAGGCTAAGGAGATTGCAAAAAAAGCTCTTGTGGAAGTTGAAGAAAAACTCAAAATGAAAGATAAAGAAATTGCCGAGATTCTTTCTCTTGCAAAAGTGACAGGTGAAGATGAAAAGAAACGGCTGATTGAGGATGCCGATAAGCTTAGGGTGAAGATTTTAGAACAAGCTAAAGCAAACATAGAGCATGAAGTCAAGATGGCAAAAGAGGCTATCAAGGCTGAGGCAGTCGAAGAAGCCATCAAGCTGTCCGAAGATAAGATAAAGAGCAGATTAACCAAAGAAGACCAGGATAAAATCCTGCAGGATTCGATAAAATTATTAGGGGTTAGAAATTGAAAAAGGTAAAGGATGTCAGGAAGTATGCCAAACAATTTTTAAAATCGGTTGATTTAGCTGAGGTCCCGAAGGCTATTGAGCAGTTAGGTGCTGTTGCAGGTTTGATTGATAAGGATAAAAATTTCAGAACGCTCATGGTAAGTCCTGTTTTCAGCGATGGTGACCGCGAAAATGCAATAGCAGCAATTTCACATCAGATGAAAATGTCATCTGAGGTAGCTCAATATCTTATCTACTTGTCAAACAAAATGGTATTAGGCGCCCTGAAGGATATTGTAAATGCTATTAATTCTCTTTATATGATGATGAAGAAAAAAGCAAAGGCGGTAGTCACAGCACCAATGCAGGTTGGCAAGGAGTATGAGAAGGAGCTAATTAAATCGCTCTCTCAGTTAACAGGAAGGGATATTGAGCTTGAATTCGTCTATGACCCTTCTTTGTTGGGTGGTGTTAGGATACAAGTCGGGAGCACTATGTATGACAGCAGTATAAAAGGCCAGTTAGGGCTTCTAAAAGATAAGCTTATAAAGGGGTGAAAAAATGGAATTAAAGGTTGAAGAGATAAGTGGGTATCTGAAAAAGCATATAACCGAGTACGAAAAAAGGGTTGATGTAAGTGAAGTTGGAGTTATTACATATGTTGGTGATGGTGTTGCGAGAATTTATGGTCTTGACAACTGCATGGCTGCTGAGATGCTAGAGATGCCTAATGGAGTAGTTGGCATGGCACTTAACCTTGAAGAAGACAATGTAGGTGCTATCCTGTTTGGTGATGACAAACTGGTTAAAGAGGGAGACATTGTTAAAAGAACAGGAAGGGTTATGGAAACCCCGGCTGGTGATGCAATGGTCGGAAGGGTCGTTAATGCAATTGGGCAGCCTATTGACGGTAAAGGTCCCATTAACGCATCCCATTCTATGAAAGTTGATGTTGTTGCCCCCGGTATTATCAGGAGGCAGCCTGTTACGCAGCCTCTACAGACAGGTATCAAGGCTGTTGATAGCATGATACCTATCGGAAGGGGACAGAGGGAGCTGATCATTGGCGACCGCCAGACTGGCAAAACAGCGATCTTACTTGATTCAATAATTAACCAGAAAGGCGGGGATGTTATTTGTATATATGTTGCAGTTGGTCAAAGACGTTCTGCAGTAGTCAGGTCCGTTAAAATACTTGAAGAGCAAGGAGCGATGGATCATACTATCGTTGTTGTCGCAACTGCGAGCGAACCCGCTGCTATGCAATATATTGCACCCTATGTAGGGTGTTCACTGGGCGAATATTTCAGGGATAACGGTAAACACGCCCTTATCTGCTATGATGACCTTACAAAGCAGGCGCATGCATACAGGCAGTTATCACTTATCTTAAGGCGTCCACCTGCTCGTGAGGCTTATCCCGGTGATGTTTTCTACCTTCACTCAAGATTACTTGAAAGAGCGGCAAGATTGTCTGATGCACAGGGAGGCGGGTCGCTTACTGCTTTACCAATAATTGAGACACAAGCTGGTGATGTCTCAGGCTATATTCCCACAAATGTCATCTCTATTACAGATGGACAGATATACCTTGAGCCAGAGCTTTTTTACGCTGGCGTAAGGCCTGCAATCAATGTCGGACTCTCTGTCAGCCGTGTCGGAGGCGCTGCTCAGACAAAGGCTATGAAAAAGGTCGCTGGAACGCTCAGGCTTGACCTTGCACAATATAGAGAATTGGCGGCATTTGCTCAATTTGCATCAGATCTTGATAAGTCAACCCTTGCCCAGTTAGAGAGAGGCAAGAGAATGGTAGAGTTATTAAAGCAAGATCAATTTGTGCCTATGCCTGTTGAGGATCAGATCTTACTAATATATGCTGGAACTAAGGGATTTATTGATGATGTGCCTGTTGAAGGCATAAAGGCTTTTGAAGAAAGTTTTATAAATTTCCTAAAGGCTAAAAAGCAGGATTTAAGGAATGAGGTCAGGGATAAGAAAGCCCTTGATGATGACCTGATGGCAAAGATAGATGCGGCAATTCAGGAATTCAAGAAGACATTTCAGGCTTAGGTTTATAAAGTCAGAAAACAGGAGAATATAGATGCCAACGCTAAGGGATATTAGAAAAAAGCTTAAGGCTATAGCCTCAACAAAGAAAATCACTTCAGCAATGAAGATGGTAGCCGCAGCTAAGTTGAGAAAAGTTCAGGACAAGATGATTAACTTCAGGCCTTATGCTGTCAAGATGGAGACAGTTTTGTCAGACATGGCTCAGGCATCCTCGGAGTTAGGGGGGCACCCGCTTCTTGTTTGGAGACCAAAAAAGAAGATAGAGGTAGTGGTTATAACATCTGACAGAGGACTCTGCGGAGCCTTCAATTCAAACATTCTCAAAGTTGCTGCACAACAGATAGATGCTATCAAAAAAGAAGGTATTGAGGTTAGTGTAAGCGTAGTTGGAAGGAAAGCCCGCGACTATTTCAAGAGAAGGGAAGTCCCTATTAGGAGTGCATGGATGGGGCTTTCCGGAAAATTGAGCTATGAGAGCGCGCAGGAGATTGCCAAGGATATTATTGATAGCTATGTTAATGAGACCACTGATGAATTCATTATTGTTTTCAGTGAATTCAAATCAATGATCCTTCAGAAACCAACCGTATTAAAACTCCTTCCAATCGGCGAAATTGGGGATGCACAAGCGGCATCTGCCAGTCCACCTTCATTAGCAACATTTGAATATGAGCCGTCGAGGGAAATGCTGTTTGAAAGGCTTTTGCCTAAATATATTGAAATTCAAGTATATAGATCTCTTCTTGAATCTCAAGCATCGGAAGAAGCTGCAAGGATGACGGCAATGGAGAATGCTTCCAAGAACTGTGAAGAAATGATAACAAAGGTAACACTTGTTGCCAATAAAGTCAGGCAGGCTGGCATAACCAAGGAGCTAATGGATATAGTTGGCGGTGTCGAGGCACTAGAAAAATAATTATATAAAATACATAATGTTAAGTATTAAGAAGCAGGAGGAAAATAATGAATGTAGGTAAAGTAGTCCAGGTAATCGGTGCGGTCGTTGATGTTGAGTTCGAAAAGGAGATTCCGGCTATTCTTAACGCTATCACAATAGATGCGCCGGGAGATCCGGCTAAAGACATCCCTGAAATTCATGTAACCCTTGAGACCGCAGTCCAGCTTGGTGATAGTAAAGTCAGGACCATAGCGATGAGCGCTACCGAGGGGATTGTGAGGGGGATGGAAGCTATTGATACAGGACTGCCCATAGCAGTGCCTGTGGGCAAAGCAATTTTAGGTAGAATTGTAAATGTCATAGGCGAGCCTGTGGATGAACTCGGACCTATAAAGGCAGACGAGAAATTGCCTATTCACAGATCAGCCCCGGAATTTGCAGAGCAGGTTGCTACCACCCAGCAGTTTGAGACAGGGGTTAAGGTTTTTGACCTCCTCATCCCATTCGTAAGAGGCGGTAAGATGGGGATGTTCGGCGGTGCTGGTGTCGGTAAGACAGTTGTTATCATGGAGATGATTCATAATATAGCTATGAAGCATGGCGGTGTCTCAGTTTTTGCTGGTGTCGGTGAAAGAACAAGAGAAGGGAATGACCTTTATCTTGAAATGAAGCACTCAGGCGTTTTACCGAATGTTGCTTTGATTTACGGGCAGATGAACGAGCCCCCCGGAGCAAGAGCAAGGGTCGCCTTAACTGCATTGACATCTGCTGAGTATTTCAGGGATCAGGGGCAGGATGTTCTTATCTTTATAGATAATATTTTCAGATATACACTTGCTGGTGCTGAAGTCTCAGCGCTTTTGGGAAGAATGCCTTCAGCAGTTGGTTATCAGCCTACGCTTGGCACAGATATGGGTATTTTACAGGAGAGAATCACAACCACAAACAAGGGTTCAATCACTTCTATGCAGGCTATATACGTCCCCGCTGATGACCTCACAGACCCGGCAGTTGCAACCGCATTCACCCACCTTGATGGTACGGTTGTTCTTTCAAGGCAGATTGCAGAGTTGGGTATATATCCTGCTGTTGACCCGCTTGATTCAACATCGAGAATACTTGATCCAAAGGTAGTCGGCGAGCATCATTATTCAGTATCGAGAAAGGTTCAAAACATTCTTCAGAAGTATAAAGAACTTCAGGACATCATTGCAATTCTCGGTATTGAGGAATTATCAGAGGATGATAAGCTTGTCGTATCGAGAGCGAGAAAAATACAGAGATTCTTAAGCCAACCATTCCATGTTGCAGAGACATTCACTGGAACTCCAGGAAAATATGTGAAGCTTGAAGACACTATTAAGGGGTTCGAGGCAATAGTCAATGGTCAATATGATGATGTGCCGGAGCAGGCTTTCTATATGACCGGTGCTATTGAAGAGGTCGAGGAAAAGGCAAGAAAGCTTGGTTGGAGCAGATAAAACCTTATAGCATCAGGAGTCAAATATATGACTAATAAATTGATATTAGATATTGTTACGCCTCACGGTCAGATACTAAGTGAAGAAGTTGATGAAGTATCTGCTGCAGGCTCAGAGGGTGATTTTGGTGTTCTTGTAGGGCATGTGCCCTTTATAACCACCCTTAAGATTGGTATCCTTTCATATAAGAAAGGAAATGAAACCGCATATGTCTTTATAAATAGCGGTTATGCTGAAGTGACAGCAGAAAAGGTTATTGTATTGGCAGACAGCGCTGAGAAGTCTGAAGATATCGATGTCGAAAGGGCTAAAGCTGCTATGAAGAGGGCAGAGGAACGAATTAAAAAAGCCGAAGAAATCGATTTTGCCCGTGCAACTGCATCGCTCGAGAGGGCTGCGACAAGGATACAAATAGCCAGGACCAGATAACACGATTCCAGATAAATAATAAAAAAGGGTGGTTATGATAAACCACCCTTTTTATATGTGTTTGTTGATAAACTCAGGCAATGTCATTGTCCAGTCCTCGGCAGGAGCTCAATCGAACGCTCGTCCAAAGAATTCAGAAAGAATCCTAAAGACAATGGATGTCCGAAGTTTTTAGTCTATAATCCATTGATAGTGCGACTTTATAGAAGTTGGCTTGAAAACCTTGTTTGATTTGCCGATTTGCCTTTATAACATTTATGGGCTGGATATTGGAACGGCAAAAAAAGTATTGCAAAAAAATGTTTAACATGTTATTCTAACTATGAAGTTCGGAAGTTTTTCGTTTATACAAAACCACAAAGACTTTTGCCTTTGTGGCTTTTTTTTAAGTTTGAGTACTTCTGAAATTTCAATTTACACAAAGGAGGTACGCAAATGGCTAATGGTAAAGTAAAGTGGTTCAATGAATCAAAAGGCTTTGGCTTTATTACAAGCGAAGAAGGCAGTGATGTATTTGTGCATTATTCTTCTATTCAAAGCAATGGATTCAAGTCCCTTTCAGAAGGCGATAATGTAAGCTTTGATATTGAAAAAGGCCAAAAAGGTCCAAAGGCAATTAATGTAGTAAAACAATAAGACATTATTGTACAATCCGACCCCTTATTATAAAGATAAGGGGTTTTTATTTAGTTCCGCAGATATTTTTATAATCACAGAACTGGCAGGCTTTTTTGAGATCTTTCGGGGGAAAAAATGGCAGGCTAATATCATTAATTTCAGATAAGAGATGAAATATAATCTTTTTCATGTCTTCATAATTATCAATTATGCTGTTTTCAGCATCAGAAAATGGCAGTTCTATTTTCTCGCTTATTTCGTTCTTGCCAAGCAGCAAAAACATCGCATTTAGCTTTGATATATCAATTTTCTTATCTTCTGAATAAATAAGCATATAGAAAGGAAGCTGGAGACTCCCGATTGACTCCTGCCATGAGTCTCTCTCATCAATGTTGAGCTTTTTGAATTTGATTTCATAGTAATTTTCACTCGCAGATGTCTTGTAGTCAATAATTACTGTCTTTGTAGCTCTTTCTTCTATACTATCTATACGCCCCACAAATAGATACTCATTTATTTTTGTTGAAATCTTATATTCAGTTTCTAAAAACTTTATAGGACATTTCTGTGAAATTGGGATATAATATTTTTCCAATAAATCAATCAAGCGGCTTTGTATCTGTTTTTTAATGAGATATGCTGCCCCTGATATATCATTGCCAAACTCGCTGAGATACATTGATTCTAATAAACTTTTCATCTTCTTAATGTCGAGGTCTTTTTTACTAATAGCTTTCCCTTTAATTTTGCTAAAGTATTTTCGCAAAACATTATGAATGAAGATACCTATATCTGACTTCTCAATTTCGCCTGTGATGTTTTCTTTTTTACGGATATTTAATACATAGCTGTAGTAAAAAGCAATGCCGCATCTAAGATAGGTATCAAGTGAAGAGGCAGTAAATCTGAAATTGCTTATTAATTCCATAATTCGTTCAGTCTTGTTTATCGCCTGAGGCGCAGGATTTTTTAGTGTAATCCTATACTGTATCGGTTTTATATAGCTTTTATAGTCCTTAGAGGTGTCTCTTTTTTGTCTCTGCCAGAGTATTTTCTCAATAAATCGGGATTTTCCCATCTCGTCATTCTCAATGAAGAATAAATGAGCCTGCTTTGCCCCAATAAGCAAGGTCTCAAAGTAGTATTCTGCTATCTTATCACTATCCAGATATGTGGGAAGCCCCAGTCCTTTCCTGACTGCAAAAGGTATGAGCGAGTCATTACTATTTATAGCAGGCAATATGCCTTCATTAAGGTCAATAAGATAAATATTTTCAAAGGTCAGATTCCTCGTCTCAAGAAAGCCAAGAATTTGCAGTCCCTTCAGGGGGGTGCCCCCAAATGGGGCATTGCAAGTAAATATATATTTCCTAAAAAAGATAAAATAGCCGTTTAAATCCTCGAAAGAAAGCTCTTTAATGAGGGATTCAGAGAGTTTATGCAGGGAGGTTAAGAAAGCCTCAGAAAATGGGTAAAAAAGAGGGTGCAGACGTGCCGTGCTGCGGTCATATATGTAAGTCAATAATTCTATAAGCTTTCTGGCAAAGTCACCGATATTATCAAATGATTTAAACCTGCCTATAGTATTTTTGTGTATATCTTTTAAATGGTCTGCGATCATTTCCTTACTTATCTCTGCGTCCATTTCTTTAAATTTAGCGGCTATTTTCAGAAGAATCTTATCATTATTTTCGATCTCCTCAAGGCTTAAAAAGGTTACGGTCCGTTTTTGAGATAATTCTTCCTCAATAGTATGAAAGATAATCCTTGTTAACTCAGGCTGATTTTTGAGATGGATATTCTTTGTATAAGGGTGCAGGACGAATTTTATATAGTTGGGCAGGTAGAATTTACCTTCATTGATTGATAGCATAAGTTCCATCAGATTATTAAGAAAACCGAAGATGGGTGTGCGATAAATAGGGTATCCCATAGAGATATTATAGGATTCTGAATCAAGAAGGCTGAGGCAGTTATGAATGAGCGGGAAAAGGCTATCTGATGAAGGGGCTAAGATTAAGCTATTTTCATCTATAGATAAACCATTGTCAAGTCTGTTTTTGATTAAGCTGCTTAAACCGAATATCTGACCATGTGAATCAGGGCTGCTGTAAAAATTGATCTCGGTTTTCATTTCTGCACTATAAGATGATTTAAATTCTATGGATATTTCTCTAAGCCTTTCTTCTATGCCTACGCCATCTTTGAAGATTAATAATGAATTATTCCAAGAGATGAACGTCTTAAATATATCAACTTCGGTTTTTGTCAGGGTGAAGAAACCAGCCAAAATTATTTTTTTGAATACTTCATTTTTAAATCCTTTGATGAGTTGGGCTATCTTCACATATCTCGATGAACGGGTGGAAAAGCCTGATTTTTCAATAGCTTTATAAAACTCATCATAAAAATATGAGAGGCTTTGGAGCCTGTTCGATGTCTGAGGTGGTATCCCTTCTATAAACTGATCTATGTTTTTAACCTGAGAGACGGTTATTTTTTCAATGCACAATTCTTCAATATCATTGAATATCTTTAATCCGAGAGGGAAGAAACTATCAAGCTGAATAAATCCTTCCCCACCAAGTCTGTCAGGGAATTTCTTATGTAGGTTATATAAAATGGCTACTGCATCAATAGAGTCAATCTTTATGTCTTTATGGTCTAATTCATATAGATAGTCTATAAATTCATCAATAGAAAAGACATCGGGAGGTATAATAGCAGAACCCTTACTAAGAGCCAATTTCTTTCGGAGGAAGTGGGCAGGTCTTCTGTTAGGGAAAATTACGATATTCCCTGAAAAATCATTTCCATCAGCAATGAGGTTGTCTCTGACAGCATCAATAGTGTTCGCATTAGAGGGCAGGATGATTATATTCGTAGTGGGGGTCTTCATTTAACCTCTATGATATTTGTATCTCTAATATCAATATAGACTATAATCCCTGAGAGCTTTTTTTCTGGATAAATTTCCTGAAGCAGTTTCATATAATGCCTCACCTGCACAATATGTTCATCCATCCTGTCCTTATCTTGACCTGTCTTATACTCTAAGACAGCAGCCTCATTTGCATCAATGACAACCCTGTCTATTCTAAATAGCCTGCCGGAGTTCGAGACTATCTCCATCTCATTTTTTACAATTCTTTCTGGTCTTTCTTTGAAGAATTTTTGTAAAGAGCTGTGGTTTAGGGTTTTCATAACGATGTCTCTTATTTGTCCAAAAGAATGGCTGATTTTCATCTCTTTATTTACTGACTCGATTATTTCTCCGAGTGCGATCTCAAATCTGTCATTGACATAGTTCACTAATGAAAACACCCTGTGGATATACTCACCCCACAACCTGTCATGGAGATCTAACTGCTCATATTTTGCTGCTCTCTCTGCAAGGATACTGCAATGATGGATTAAGTTAAGAGATCTTTGGATATCGCTTTTATCTTTGTGTTCGCCCGATGTTTTTTTGCCCCATTCGCCGTCGTTGGCTGGGAGAATGTCGAAGGGATAAGAGTCTCTCTTTCTTTTGATTCCAAGAACATAAAGCTCATTTTTAGCCCGCGTGAATCCAACATAGAGACTGTTGAGCTTATTGACTGTCTCATTTATCCGCTCTTCATTATATATTTGCTCAAGTTCTTGGCTTGTTTCGGCTATTTTTTTGCTTATTTTAATCAGGCTTACCTTGCCGTTAGACTCTTCAAATATATAATCAAATCCCTTATTCCTATCTCCGTATAAGAGGACTATAACTATAGGAAAGCCGAGTCCCTTTGACTTATGTATAGTCATAACCTTGACTGCATCGACATTTGAGGGCAGGGCTATATCCCATTCAGAATCTGAGGAATCAGACGAAGCAAAATCAAGGAAGTCTCTCACGCTGTTTAATCCATAAGACTCAAATTTCTTGACTGCTTCAAGAAGCTTTATTAATGAAGCTTCTTCATCGCACTTTATCTCAAAGAGCCTGAATATCTTTATAATCCCTGCGATTATCTCATACAGAGGCAGGTATCCGACAAGCCTGAAGAGGTCCTCAAAAAAGTCCTTCCAGAGACTGCTAAATTCTTTCTGGAATGCCTTATAAAGTGGAGATAAATCCCTTGATGATATGAGAAAATCTTGCATCCTTTGAGATGCATCTTCTACACCTTTTAATTTGAGGTTTTCTCTAAATATATCCCCAGAGATAAATGTAGCAAACGAAATGTCATCAATAGGAGAGTCAAGAAAGCTTATAAGGGAAATCATCTCTCTGATTATCTTTCTTTGTCTCACATCGAGGCTGCTCATAGAGATAAAATTTATGCCCTCATCATTTAGCCATTTAGTAAACATTACCACATCATCGTTTCTCTGCGTAAGTATAGCTATATCGCTGAGTGGGTATCCCCTTTGTAAAATATCTTTAATAATCTCTATAAGCCTTTGTTTCTCAGGGATGGACTCATCATCTCTCTCAATTAGATTAAAGGTTACATAACCTTCCAAAACATTATCTCTTGAACTCTGTTTATAATCATAAAGCCCGCTTCGACTGGCTGGTTCAGCGTATTCAGTCTTTAAAGCAGTTTTTTCCTTAAATATCTGTTCGTTGAATCTTAGAATCTCGGGCAGGCTTCTGAAGTTAATAGAGAGTTCAGATACTATATGCTCTGCCGAAGGGAATACATTAATAGTCTCGCAACTCTTCATAATCCTGTAGTCGGCATCCCTGAAGCCGTAAATTGCCTGCTTGGTATCTCCCACTACAAACAGGCTGCCTTCCTGAGCCAAAGAATTAGAGATAAGAGGGTAAAGATTATTCCATTGTATAGGCGATGTATCCTGAAACTCATCAATGAGAAAGTGATATATTTTTTCGCCTATTCTAAAATATATATCAGGCACTATTTCAGATTCAAGATAGCTTGCAAGGTAATAATTGATATCACCAATAAAAACCCTGCCCTGATACCTTTTAGTCCTTTCAATTATATCATGGAGTTCTTTATATACTATGAGATAGGGCATATAGAATGAGCGGCTATGAAGTGCGACATAATCTCTGATTAAACTAATGGCTTTAGACCACATTTTATCTATATTTTCATAGCTGCCCTGTCTGTTAGTTTTTTTATCTGGTTTCCTTACGGGGCTGGTTTTCAGTCCTGCCCCGATAATATCAGTAAATTGTATATTCTTAGCAGCCTGCAAGATGTTATGAAAGGATGAATTTTTATTTCTCTCAAGTCCTATCCTGTCTATTTCTCTATCAATCTCTTCCAAAATATCCCTAATCTCATCACACTTATCTTTTATCAAAGTTGAATAGTCTTTTATAACTGGCGTTCTGCCTTTTGAGGCTATTTTTGAATAAATTTTGTTTTCTTCATCAAGCAATTTAGCTGCAGGATCCCAAAGAAATGAAGATTCAGCACTTTTCTGTGCGTGTATTTTTTTTATGACATCATCAAGAATGCTTGCCTCTGCCGAACCTTCTCTGACATTTCTCAAAAATAGATTGAAGGAATACTCCATAAAGGAGTCATTGTTCATTACTATCTCAAAATCAGGGTTGTAGCCGAAATCAATCGCTGAAGCTTTAAAGATGCTTGCCATAAAACTGTCGATGGTCTTAACCTGAAAATCAGAATAATTTTCAAGAATTTCATCTACCAGCTTCTCAGACCGTTTTGATATCTCTTCTTTATCTACGGATACGAGGCTCATGAAATCATTCATCATTTTGGACTCGCAAAAATAAAGACTTTTCAAGCAATTGATAATCCTCTCTCTCATCTCCTTGGCAGCGTTATTGGAAAATGTAATAGCAAGTGTGTTTCTGAGATGGTTTTTTGGGATTTTATCTGAAAGTATAAACTGGGCAAATCTCTGTGTCAGAGCATAGGTCTTGCCTGAACCGGCAGATGCCTTAATGACGGTAAAATGAGGAAATCTAAGTTCAATATCTTTAAATAAAACAGAACTTGACATCTCTCTATTATGCATGAAAATGATTCTTAAATGACAAATCAGAATATTAGTAGAATAGCTACAGCCTTTTGATAGGATTTTCTGTAGGTGACCATTTTTTACAGATAAACACTCGCAGTTCTTAGTATTTCAAAAGACACTGGATGATTAACTTTGGACTGCACCGTTAGCAGTTTCAGTGAAAAAATTAAATACCTTAAAATAGCAACATAAAATATATATGCAATATATAGTTGCACCAGTTCCCATATTATTTGGGCACTTGTTTTTATATTTCTAAATTAATGCATTATAAAATTGCACTTTTGTTGATTATCAGGTATATAATTAGCCTTCTGAATAGCCATTCCCTTTAATAGCAAGAACTTATTTTGTTGGTATGTATATTGCCTATATATCTTTATAACATTATAAAGATATAATAAAGGATAGATATGTTGATAGAAAAAACTATTGACAGGGACAGTCAGCAGAAATTATATGTCCAAATACACCAAATAATCAAGGATAAAATTGAAAAAGGCGAGTGGACAGTTGGAACGCTTATTCCATCTGAGGATGAACTTTGCAAAATTTTTGATGTAAGCAAGGCTACTGTCAGGCTCGCAATATATGAACTCGTCAGGACGGGTTACCTTAAAAGGCAGC
>JBBIKS010000068.1:0-12932 GCA_037445375.1 Nitrospirota bacterium
GCATAGCTACTCTTACTTGACAGTATTGTTCAAATTGATTATTTTAAATAGTTAATAAATCTTTTTGAGGAACTTGAATCAAATGAAAAAAAAATTGTCTTTATATTTTCTTTTGGTCATTACCATCTTTGTTTTTTCCTGCAGCACAAAGGGCATTAAACAGGACATCCCTTCTGAAAAATCTGTAAATGCGGCTCCTACTGCAGACACAAACGAAACCAAGCAATCTGAAAAAGCTGTCCAGCCTCCCAATCAAGAGGTAAGTAGCACCGCAAAACCCAGAAGCAGGGATGCCCGGCAGGCTGGGGGTGCAATAAGCTTCTTTTTTGATGATGCGGATATTTTTGAAGTGTCCCAAACGGTTTTTGGGGATATTTTGCGTGTGAATTATGTTATTGACCCAAAGGTAAAAGGCAGGGTTAATTTCAGAACGGTTACTCCAATCCCTCGCGAGGAAGTTCTGCCCATAATGGAAATTATCTTCAGGCTTAACGGGATTGGTTACGTTGAGGAGAAAGGTCTCTTTAGGATCGTCGCACTTCCTGATGTTCCAAAAGAACTCGTCTTTGCGCAAGTGGGCAAAGACCCCGAGGATGTAGCAATAGAGCTTTTTACATTTAAGAACGTCAACCTAAAAGATTCCATGACTGAGATAGAAAGCGCTATAGGCTTGCATCTGGCAGGCGGCACATTGAGAATATTGCCTATACACAGATTAAACAGCATTTTAGTCGTTGCAGCAACAAAGGCACACCTTGATTACATCAGGAATTGGGTTGCGACATTTGATAAGATTTTTGCTGAGGCAAGACCAAAGATTTTTGTCTTTAATTTGCAAAACAGCAAGGCATCGCATATATCTTCATTGCTTCAAGCTATTTTTTCCGGCACTTCACCGTCGGCTACAACTCCTACATCAGCAGCCGTACCGAAAACTGGCACTGCAACTTCGGCAACTCCAACCCCAACTACTACCGCACCAAAAACTGTGGCAGGGGGGACAGCATCTGGCACAGGCTTTCTGGTATCGGCTGATACAAGGGTATTCGCTGATGAGGTGACAAATTCCTTGATAATTGTTGCGACGCCTCAAGATTATTTATTCATAGAAGACACTATAAAAAGGCTTGATATTGTCCCAAGACAGGTAATGATTGAGGCATTGATTGCCGAGGTCGAGCTGAGGGATGATCTGACCTTTGGGATTGCTTGGTCTTTGAAAACAGATATTAATGTTACTAATATAAAACCATTTGACAGGGATGTAAATCTCGACAGCGTTTTGGGGCAGAGGCCTTCCTCTCTTAGCATAAACCCAGATGATATCACCAAGGGATTCTCAGGTACCGGTTTTACCTTTCTCGCTACGGATTCCAAAGGCATCGTCAGGGCAAAGCTCGAGGCTCTGGCGTCTCAGGCAAAGATCAAGGTTCTGGCATCCCCTCATATCCTTGTCTCTGATAACCGCGAGGCGAAGGTTCAGATAGGCGACCAAGTTCCGATTGCGACCTCTGAGACTAATGTTACAGGCACTACACAAATACAAAGAACAATACAATATAAAGACACCGGAATAATTCTAAAGGTTAAACCACAAGTTAATGATGGTGGGCTTGTCTCACTCGACCTTACGCAGGAGGTATCGAATTATTTTATACAAAAGATATTTGACTCTGATCAGGTAGTAATAAAAAAGCGAGAGGCAACGACAAATCTGGTAGTTCAAAATGGACATACGATTATAATTGGTGGGTTGATTAGGGAAGATACACAGAGTACAAGAGAAGGACTTCCAGTGCTCTCAAAAATCCCCCTGCTGGGTTATCTTTTTGGCAATACTACAGACAAACATACAAGAACCGAGCTTATAATGCTTCTTACCCCGCACGTTGTAAAAAATCAGACTGAGGCTACTGAACTTACAAATGAAAATCTCGAGAGACTTAAGGGCGTAAAAAAGGAAATGGATGAGATGATAATTATTAAGGGTAAAATAAACTCTAATTCTAAAGAGAACTCTACAAAGTAGTATCCAGCTTGGCAGCCTTTTTTATAGGCTTTTTAACAAGGGAATCCTCTGGTTCGATCAAAGATAATACCAATTAAAAGAAAATTCAGTTCACCTTTATGAGAGTAATGCTTAGGTTCTTTTTTTTAATACAAGTCCCCTATCACTAACCCACCAACATAATAATATCAATCGGGGTACCTGCTATGTAGTTACTAATATCTAAATTGAGCGATTTTTTAGGCAATTCTCTCCAATGAGAGGAGGGATCTGACACTGCGAACACCGCCAAGAAATATCCTGCCCATTGTTGGTTTGCAGACAAAATCGCTCAATTTAGGTTCAAATAATATAAAATCTATTTACGCTGCTGTAATTCAAATGCCTTCTTTGCTTTTTCGGCAGCTTCTTCGGCTCTCTTAACGAGTGCTTCAGACTTGTCCATATCGCCGCGCTGTTTTTTTGCTTCCTTCGCAAGGGCTTTTGCCTCAGCAGGTAATGAATCCCTATCTTTTACAAGGGCTTTCTCTTCAACAGGTAATGAAGCTCTGTAAATCTTGATATCATCTATTGCATATGCAGTTATTTCCTTTAATTTGAAAACTCTATTATGATAATAATCACCAGCCCATAAAATCCCATCAACCCAGACAAGCGATGAAGGCCTAACAATTTGATCAGGAAGTTTTATCTCATGAGTAATCTTGCCGCTCTGAATATCGAGTTTTACCAGTCTTCTCGTATAACAGTCCTCTGATGTAGGCTTGCATGTATTCATACCTATTACCCAGAGATTTGAACAATCCCATGCCAATCCCGTTGGCTTTTCTATCGGGGAATTGTATTTTTCTAAAATCTTGCCGTTGTCTGTAGAGATTTTATATATCGAGGAATCCTTTGAATCAGCTACCCACAGATATTTTCCATCAAAGGTGATCGCATTGGGGGAACTACCAGGAGATGGAATCTTTTTAATAAATTCATAATTACCGCTCAGTTTGATTACCTCTTTGTTCAACGCATCGGCAATCCATAGGAACCCCTTGCCGCAGCATTCCCCTTCCCATGCAAGGCCGCATATCTGCACAGGATTTCCAACAATTTTATTCACTGAAACAAGGTGACGCGGGAACTGAAAAAAGCCATCGTTGTTGTAAAGAGAGTTAGTGCTAAAAAATACCCCTGTCTCTACCAAGGAGTGTTCGATGATTAGGCTATTATCCCCAAGAACAAAATTCTTTCCATTCCATGCAATGCCGTTATGTCCCCAGTTTTCTACCAAAGCCGGATCAGGCTCAAACATAAATGTCTTAAACTGCTGATGTCCACATCCAGTTAATACTAAAAACAAAGACGATAGAATCACTAAAATACTCGAAATGCAATATTTTCTGGTCTTCTGCACGGTCATAATTTTTCATCTCCTTATAAATAAAATACTATTTTTACAAAAATTATAAAGCATAAAATCTTTAAAAGCAATATTATTTCTTTATAAAAAGCCTGTTTATAAAAATTGCTACTCAATTTTTATAAACAGAAGCGTAGAGATCCTACTTCTCGCTCGGAGCTTCTATGAGCTAAAAAAAATCCTTTAAATGTCTCATTCATAATTCTTAGCCAATCACACCTCTTTTGGGTTTTATACCAGTCATCTATCCGCACCACTATGTGCACATTATCATTCCATAACGGTCCCCTAATCATCCCAAGATCCCATTATGGCTATTATCTACAAATAGACAAATTCACTGGCGACCGTTAAATCTTTCTTATAATATGGTCTTCTTTCCACCCATCTTCTATAGATGGACTTAAGTAGCTTTCTTGCTACAGCTACTCTGGCTGTCTTATTACTTTATTTAGATAGGGTCTGTTTATATACTGCTTATTCGACACCCTCCCCTCACGGGAGGGGTTTATTTATCAATCATCCCCATTAACGCCTGCCCATGCTGCGAACAGAAATGGTAAGCTGTCACACTTTCTAACTTTGAGATCCCTTGTTATTGTCATTAGGATTAACATATTGTTATTATAGTTTTGATGATAATGAACAATTCAGAACAGTTTGCAGCTTTGAACAGAAAATTTATGCAAAGAGCGTTGACGCTTGCTGCTAAGGCTAATGGCATGACAAGCCCAAATCCTATGGTTGGCGCCGTTATGGTTAAGAGTAATAAAATTATTTCGGAAGGTTTTCATAAAAAGCCCGGCACTCCACATGCCGAAGCGATTGCAATTAGCGCAGCTGGCGAAAAAGCAAAAAATGCCTCTCTTTATGTGACGCTTGAACCATGCTGCCACTTTGACAAAAGAACCCCGCCTTGCACAAAGGCAATAATAAATGCACAGATCAAAAAGGTTTTTATCGCAATGCATGACCCTAACCCTAAGGTTTCTGGAATGGGAGTCGCTGAATTGGAAAGACACGGCATTGAGGTAGTAGTTGGAATTCTTGAAGAAAAAGCTAAAAGGCTCAATGAGTCATACATCAAATACATCACCACAGGCAAGCCTTTCGTGATTTTAAAAACAGCCATGACATTAGACGGAAAAATTGCAACTCGCGAAGGGGATTCAAAATGGATAACAGGCGAAAAAGCCCGAACTATAGTTCACAAAATGAGAAACAATATAGATGCTGTTATGACCGCGGTCGGCACAGTCAAGGCAGACAATCCTCAACTTACCGTAAGGCTTTACAAAAACAAAGATATGAAAAATCCAATAAGAGTTGTTATAGACTCTAATTTAGAAACGCCTGTTGATTTTAAAATCTTCGATATTCCGCCAGAGACGATTTTGGTTACAAAAAAAATGAGTTCTCAAAAATTTGCTCGGGCGATATCAGAAAAGAGAAAAATACTCTCCGAAAAAGGGGTTCAAATCCTTGAATATGAAGGCAGCAAGGTAGATCTTGGGTGGCTGATGAAAAGGCTTGGCGAGAAGGGTATCAGTTCATTAATGATTGAGGGCGGTTCATCTTTTAGTGCAAGCTGCTTAAACAACGGAATAGTGGATAAAGTTGTTTTTTTTGTTGCACCAAAGATTTTGGGCGGAAAGGACTCAATCCCAGCAGTGGGGGGGGAGAACTTGAGGGGTCTTAATGATGCACTTAAGATAGATAGTATGAAAATCAGAAGGATAGGCAGTGACATTATGATCGAGGGCTACATTGGGGGTATCAAGCATTAAAAAACTCGGTATTTTCTCTCTATGAAAAACACTTATATACTCTCAAACATTGAAGTATCCACTGAAAAGGAAGATCTGATTTGTTACTCTTTTGATTCATCAGGGTCAGAAGGTGTAACGCCTTCCGCTGTTGCCTGGCCTAAAAATACTAATGAAGTTGCCAAGATAGTCAAGTATGCAAATGATAAAAACCTTTGCATAATACCAAGGGGTGCAGGCACTGCTACTACTGGCGCATCTGTTCCTCTGACAAAAGAATCTATTGTATTGAGCTTCGAGAAGATGAAAAAACTGCTCGAGTTTGATACTGGCAATCTCACCGTTGTTGTTGAGCCGGGTATTATAAACAGCAGGCTGCAAAGAGAAGTCGAGTATCTCGGTTTTTTCTATCCCCCCGACCCTGCAAGCCTCGATATATGCACTATAGGCGGCAATATTGCAACCAACGCTGGCGGCCCAAGAGCGGTAAAATATGGCGTGACGCGGGACTATGTTATGGAAATTGAGGCTGTTTTGCCTGATGGAAGCATTGTTAGAACAGGAGGCAAGACATACAAGAGGGCAGTTGGTTATGATCTCAAGAATATATTCATTGGGTCAGAAGGGACTCTCGGTATTTTTACAAAGGTAAGATTGAGACTATTGCCGCTGCCTATAGAAATTTTGACCCTCCTCATCTCCTTTAAAAACCTTGAATCGTCGGGAGAAGCTGTCTCTAAGATATTTGCTTCAAAGATAATACCGAGGTCGATTGAATTGATGGATAGGTCCTCGATAGAGGCTGTTGAAAACTATAAGCCAACGGGGTTGCCTTCCGGTATTGAAGCCCTTCTTATAATTGAACTTGACGGAAATCCTGCTGCCATCAAAGATGATGCGGAGATAGTTGTTGACATATGCAATTCATTGGGCGGTGATGTAAGCATAGCAGAAGATGCTTCTGCAAGAAATAAGGTTTGGGAAGCAAGACGATCTATTTCTCCTGCGCTTTATCATATCAAACCTACAAAAATTAGTCAGGATATAGTTGTACCGAGAAATAAAATTTCTTTAATGCTTAAGGAACTGAGGGAACTCTCTGAAAAAAGCGGCATCCAAATCGTTAGCTTTGGTCATGCAGGGGACGGCAATATTCATGTCAATATCATGGCAGATAAAAATAATAGCGAGGAATATAAAACAGGTCTGGAGATTGTAAAAAAGGTCTTTGAAGCGGCACTTAGGCTTGATGGTTCTATATCAGGGGAGCATGGAATCGGCATAACAAAAGCTCCATATATAGACATGGAGATTAAAAAAACTGAGCTTGGGCTGATGAAGGGAATTAAAAACCTATATGACCCCAAGAGAATCTTAAATCTTGGAAAAATTTTCATGGACTAATAATGAGCGACTGTATATAAATGCCGATTTCAACACCCCCGCCCTTCGACAAGCTCAGGGCGAAAAAAAGCAATTTATGGACAGACTCTAATTAAGTTTTTTTAGCATTTTTCTTTATAAGTTTTGACAATACTTTTCCCTGCCAAGAGGGGCAACCATTGTAAGGCGATGAAAACAGGCGAAGATATTGAGCTAAAAGTTGATAAATTTGCAGATAATGGGAAATGCCTTTCCCGTTTTGATGGATTTGTAATCTTTATGGAAGGAGTCATCCCAAATGAACGCATAAGGGCAAAGATTCACAAAATTAAGAAGAGATACGCTGAGGCAAAGTTGATTTCAATTATAGAAGCGAGCCCCTTAAGGGTGGAGCCTCGATGCATGCATTTTGGCACCTGCGGAGGGTGTAAGTGGCAGCATGTAGTTTATGAATCTCAGCTTGAAGCTAAACGACAGACGGTTTCAGATGCAGTTGTCAATATTGGCGGTTTTGAAGGTATAGATGTAAAAGATCCAATCCCTTCCCCCAGTATATATGGTTATCGCACAAAGATGGAATTTTCCTTCAGTGACCGCGATTGGCTACCTGAGAAGGAGTTTGTCTCTGGTAAAGTTAATTCTATGTTTGCATTAGGGTTGCATGCACCATACCAATTCAGCAGCGTAATTAATATAAAGGAATGTTATTTGCAAAAAAGCCCGTCTTCCAAGATTGTAAATAAAATCAGAGAAACTGCGATCAACAACGGATGGGAGCCGTGGAATTGCATTCAAAAACAAGGATATCTTAAACATCTTGTAATCCGGATTGGCGAAAGAACAGAAGAAGTAATGGTCAATCTGGTTACAGCAGGTTATAATCCTGACCGCATGGAAATTCTCAAACAAATTCTGCAGAGGCATTTCCCCGAAATAACTACTTTTGTCAATTCTATTGTGCCGGGGAATTCTCAAAATGCCTCTGGCTCAGAGGTCGAGATTATTTATGGCTCAGGTTCTATTTATGATCGTGTGGGAGATTATTCCTTCGAGATAAAGCCCAATGCCTTTTTTCAGCCTAATACCCTACAAGCGGAAGCTTTATATAATCTCGCAAGGGTGTATGCCGAATTGAAACCATCCGATATTCTTTATGACCTTTACAGCGGGACAGGCACTATTGGAATATTTCTATCCTCATTTGCCACAAAAATCGTAGGCATAGATGCGTCGAAGGATGCCATAGAGGGTGCTTACAGAAATGCAAGTTCTAACGGGGTTAATAACTGTATTTTTGTTTGCGGAGATGTCATGAAAACCCTGACAAAAGAATTTATTCAGGAGCATGGCAAACCGGATGTTATAATTGTTGATCCACCACGTGCGGGTCTCCATAAAAAATTAGTTGAATTTATTGCACAATTGAAACCACGTCAGTTTGTATATATAAGCTGTAATCCGATGACCCAGATGCGGGATATTGCCATGCTCAAAGATATTTACTCTATTGAGGAAGTTCAGCCGGTTGATATGTTTCCTCAAACATATCATATTGAGTCAATAATTAAATTAAGATTGAGAGATGATTTGGGGGTTGAATGCTTGCAAAGAGAATAATACCATGCCTTGATGTAATGGACGGGAGGGTTGTCAAAGGAGTCAGTTTTACGAACTTGATAGATGCGGGAGACCCTGTTGAAAATGCTGTCTTCTATGATGCAGAGGGCGCTGATGAGCTTGTCTTTTTGGATATAACAGCATCACATGAAAAAAGAAGAATTATTTTAGATGTGGTTGAAAAGACAGCAGCAGATTGCTTTATGCCCCTGACAGTAGGCGGCGGGATTAGAACGATGGAAGATATCAGGAATCTTCTTAATTCAGGCTGTGATAAGGTTTCAATAAATACCTCTGCGGTAAAAGATCCATACTTTGTTAGGGAAGCTGCTGAGAGGTTTGGCAGTCAGTGCATTGTCATTGCTATTGATGCAAAAAGAGTGTCTCACGGAACGGCTTTCGTGTCTTCCGAGCGTTGGGCAGCAGATCCCTTTTTTAGAGATGTATGTTTCAGTGCAGATGATCTTAATTCTCATCCTGAATCAAATATCAGATGGGCAATTTCGACCCATGGGGGTAGGGAAATGAAGTCAATAGATGCAATGAAGTGGGCTCTAAAAATGGAAACTCTCGGCGCTGGAGAAATTCTCTTAACAAGCATGGACAGGGATGGGACTAAAGACGGGTACGACCTTGAACTTACGAGGACAATCGCAGAGGCGGTAAGCATACCGGTCATCGCATCGGGCGGTGTTGGGAATCTTGAACATCTTTATGAGGGGCTTGTTATAGGTAAAGCCGATGCTGTCTTGGCAGCTTCAATTTTTCATTATAGAGAGCATTCTATCAAAGAGGCAAAGGAGTATCTTAAATCAAGAGGTATCGCTGTAAGATTGTAAGTGATTGTAAAATAATATGAATTTAATATCCTTTTATAGCTACTATAAAATCGGCCGCGTTATATTTGCTATCACCATGTTCATCTCTTTACACATGGCAGAGATATTAACTAAAACCCCTCTCCTTTTTTCCATACTCGCAATTTATGTTTTCATAGCTATTATACGCTTTATTATGAGAAGTGACAGCTATTATTATGCAGACTTTATACTTGATATTATCCTGTTATCAAGTATCATATATCTCAATGTAAGCACATATTCATTTCTGACTCTGTTCTATTTACTTCCTATATTTCTGGCTTCTGTTTTGATTAAAAAAAGGGCTTTATTCCTTTTTCCAGTTTTTGCATCTTTAATGTATGCTCTGTCATATTATTTAAATGGATTAATGTTTTTAAAGGAGAGCATTTCAAATATTTTTCTTCACAGTTTTTCTTTTTTTATCATGGCGTTTGCCGGCAACGCCATGGGTGATAAGCTCGAAAAACAGGACAAATACATCAAAAAACTTGAAGAGGAAAAAATAAAGATGGAAAGCTATAAAAGATTATACAGGGTAAGCGCCGACCTTGCCCATGAACTTAGGAATCCTCTTGCAACAATTTCTGCGGTCACACAATTTTTGAAAGAAGGAAAAAATAACTCTGAATTGATAGATATGCTTTATATGGAAACCAAAAGACTTACAAACCTTGCAAATGACTTTTTGGTTTATTCACGCCCTGAGGAAGCTCCCCAAGAAAAGGTAGATATAGCGGACATCCTCAAGATTCTTATTGCACACAAGGATTCATCCAAAAAGCTTATTCTTGATATGCATAATAGCGCAATTGTAGCTGGAAACAGGACATATCTTGAAGCTGCACTTGACAACATTATCAAAAATGCAATTGAAGCCGCAGGGTCATCTGTAATAATATCAGTTAAGAAAGAAAGGGGAAATGTTATTATTGATATTGAAGATGATGGAGACGGTATTGAAGAAGGATTGAGAGACAAGGTGTTTGAACCTTTTTTTACGACAAAAAAAACAGGAACTGGCTTGGGGCTTGCCATATCCAACCGTATAATCGGAAGTTTTGGGGGAACTATTATGCTTGATAAATCTTCAACTGGTGGGACAAGGTTTAGTGTTATACTGCCAGCTTCCAAAGAGGACAGATAATGAAGGTTCTAATAGTAGATGACGAAATAAATATTAGGAAAACATTGAAATTGATTCTAAATGAATATGATTCTGACGTAGTTGAGGCAGGTTCTTTTAATGCGGCTAAGATTTTAATTGATAGCAATGTTTTTGACATCGCCATTATTGATATCAGGCTTCCTGATGGCTCTGGCATTAATATACTGAGATATATAAAGGATACATCCACTGATACCATTGTGCTGATTATTACTGCCTTTTCCTCAACAGAGACAGCCATTGAAGCTATGAGGTCAGGTGCGTACGACTATATAACAAAGCCTTTCAATCTGGATGAAATAAGAATAATTTTAAGAAATATAATCGAAAAGATTATCCTGCAAAATAGAGTCAAAAACCTACAGCATTACGAAGATATATATCAAAGCATTGTCGGAAAATCAATTTCTATGAAACAGGTCTTTAATATGATTGATAAAATATCGCCTTTTGACACAAATGTTGTGATTATCGGTGAAAGCGGAACTGGGAAGGAACTTGTTGCAAAAGCAATTCATAACAAAAGCAGAAGGGCTAATAAGCCTTATATAGCGGTAAATTGCGCGAGTCTGCCGGGAGAACTTCTTGAAAGCGAGCTTTTCGGGTACATGAAAGGTGCCTTTACAGGGGCATATTCTTCCAAGCGAGGGCTTATAGAAGAAGCAAATCATGGAACTTTATTTCTTGACGAAATAGGCGAGATGCCCGTTTCATTGCAGGCTAAACTTCTGAGATTTTTAGAGGAAAAGAAAATAAGGCCTATCGGCGGCGCTAATGAGATAGATGTAGATGTGAGAATAATTGCTGCTACAAACAAGTTTTTCCCTGAACTATTTAAAAAGGGCGATTTCAGAGAAGATCTCTTTTACAGGCTTGCAACATTTGAAATTAAGCTGCCAAATTTAATAGAAAGGCAAGAAGATATACCTATTCTTATAGATCATTTTGTAAAAGTCCTTTCGGAAAAGTTCAATAAACAGATTAAAAAGATTGACCCCGTATTTGTTGATACGATAATGCAAATGGAATTGAGGGGAAATGTGAGGGAGCTAAAGAATATTATTGAAAGAGAGATTATATTATCAGAAGACGGATGTTTGAGATATACGCCCCAGCAGCCCATAAAGGCTTCTCATCAGCTAACTGTGTTAGAAATTCCGGAGTCTGGTTTTGACATGAAAGAGTATCTTGAAAAAATCGAAGAGGCATTACTTAAAAAAGCCCTTCAAAAAACAGGTGGCACAAAGACAAAAGCTGCTGAACTTTTGGGCTTGTCTTTTAGAGAATTCAGGTATAGGCTTGATAAATATAAGGATTTCAAATCATACTAAGGAATCCTGCTGGATTTGGCAGGATTCCTTAGTATGATTTTATTTAATCCCTGAAAGAACTCCGCCGAGCTTAAATATCGGTAAATAAAGGGCTATAACTATGAACCCCACGGTTATCCCTAAGAATACTATCATTATAGGCTCAAGTAAGGTAGTGAGGTTTGTAACAGATTGGTCAACCTCATCATCATAAAAGTCTGCTATCTTTATAAGCATCTGTTCAAGGGATCCTGTTGATTCACCGACATTTATCATTTGAACAACCATTGGGCTGAATACCTTAGAATTGGATAAGGTTTCAGATATCGTCTTTCCTGTTGTCACTTCGGCTTTTACACCAAAAACCTCTTTTTCTACAACCTTATTGCCTGATGATTTTGCGCATATTTCGAGGCTTTCTAATATTGGGACGCCACTTCCTATAAGTGTCCCGAGGGTTCTTGTAAAACGGGCAATGGAGACCTTCCTTATAAGGTCGCCCACGATGGGCAAATCAAGCAAAAACTTATCAGTTACCTTTCTGCCATGCTCAGTTTTTCGGTATTGCTTTATGCCGATAAATGCCATAATGAAGCTACCCAAAAGAATGATTCCCCCGATACCACCGATAAAATCGCTAAATCCTATTACAATCTTTGTTGGAAGAGGGAGAGGAACGCCCATCTGGGAAAATATCTTGGCGAAGACAGGAATTACAAATAGCATTATAATAGCCACAACGAGAACTGCTACGGATATTATGACCGAAGGATAAATCATTGCCCCCTTAACCTTCTTTTTGAGTTTCATGGCTTTCTCAATATAGCCTGCAAGCCGCATAAGAACAGTGTCCAGAACTCCGCCTGTCTCGCCGGCAGCAACCAGATTGGTATAGAGGTTGTCAAAGACAGATGGGTGTTTTCTTAGAGCATCGGCAACGGTTGAACCGGTCTCTATTGAATCTTTTACCTGTATTAAAACACTCTTAAAGCTCTTATTTTCTATCTGCTTTGCCATTATCTCAAGCCCCTGAACTATAGGAATACCAGCGGAAAAAAGAGTAGCAAATTGTCTCGTAAAAACAACTAGGTCTTTATCCGTTATCTTGCCTCTCTTTCCGCTGACTTTTTCAGAGAATCTTTTAGCTTCAACTATAGAAGTAGGGATGATACCCTGTCTTCTTAGATCGAAAATAACATCATCTTTGCTCAACGCCGCCATCTCCCCGTTTTGAATAGCCCCCGACATTGACTTGCCAGTCCATTTAAATGTTATAGCCATGATTTACTCCTAATATTGCTTGATCTTGATAAAGTATAGCCAATTTTAAGTTGATTTGCAAGCCTTCTATTAAATGCTGTCAAGCCAATTTAGAAATGTCCTGTTTTTACCAAAATAGAAATGTCCTG
>JBBIKS010000069.1:0-12626 GCA_037445375.1 Nitrospirota bacterium
TTTCTTTTAATTATATACATTATAAAAACATATTGCAATTAAATTGAATATTATTTTTTTCTCTTGCTGTCAAGCATCCTAATTTTGATACTGCCAAATCGGCACAAGGAAGTATTGATTCCCTAACCATATTAAGGACAAGATCCACCGCGGAGCATATTCTGAACATAAAAGAAGCTAAGAATGACATTTATAGAGCAATGCAAAAATAAAAATTTATGGACAGACTAATGGGAGACTAATCCCTGCCTAACATAGGCGGGGTTTTTAACCCGCATCAAAAGCTATCATTTCAGACATAAGATTAATAATTTTTTCAGGGGTCATGCGGGTAGTATCAATATAAATGGCATCTTCTGCTATTTTTAAAGGAGCTATATCACGGCTCATGTCCCTTATGTCCCTCTCCCGTATATCTTCTATGGCTTCTTGCAGGGTTATATTTAAGCCTTTTTCCTGTAATTGTTTGTATCTCCTGTCAGCCCTCACCTTTTCTGATGCATCTAAATAGAATTTCTTCCATGCGTCTGGAAAGACAACCGTCGTCATATCCCTGCCTTCTGCAACAATATCGTGAGAAAGTGCGGTTTCCCGCTGAGTATTCAAAAGAAATTCTCTTACAGGCTTTCTTGCTGAAAAAACAGATGCATAATGACCAACCTTTGGCATTCTTATATCTTGAGAAATATCCCTGCATAAGGAGAACCCCAAGAGGTTATTTTTTGACCTCAATTTATCCAGAATACATACCTCATTGTCAATAAAAGTGATCTGGATTTTGCCCAGTGCAGATAAAATTTCCTCATCAGAACTGTTTTCGTCAAGCCCCTTTTCGATCAGATGCAAAGCTGCTGCACGATACAGCGCTCCTGTATCGAGAAACTGAAATCCTAATCTCTGAGCGAGCAGCTTTGAAATGGTGCTTTTGCCGGCGCCTGAAGGTCCGTCTATTGCTATAACCTTTTTCATCTTAATTTGATTTCCAATAGCCTTAACTTTTCATAAAAACCGGGAAATGAAATATCCACACATGCAGGGTTCAGGATTGTAGTCGCTCCTTCGGCAATAAGCCCTGCAACCGACAATGACATTGCTATTCTATGGTCTCCATAGCTTTCAACTTCAGAGCCCTTTAATTCAGCCCCTCCTCTTATCTGCACACCATCAGGATATTCCTCGATTTCTATGTCCATCTTTCTTAATTCTGTAACCATCGCCTTAATTCTGTCAGATTCCTTTACCCTCAATTCTTCAGCTCCCCTTATCTCTGAGATGCCTTCTGCTTGTGAGGCAAGAACACATAGTATTGGGAATTCATCTATAAGGGAGGGCATAATTTCCTTGCCGATATTTATTGCATAGAGCTTCTCCGCACTTCTGCAATAAATATCCGCCACGGGCTCGCCGGAAATATCCCTTATATTTTCAAGTTTTATAGGCGCTCCCATATTATTTAAGACACTGAGCAAGCCAGTTCTTGTTGGATTAATCCCTACCCCTTGTATCAGAATCTCTGAGTTAGGCACTAAGAGAGCTGCGGCGATAAAAAAAGCTGCAGAGGAAAAATCAGATGGAACGGTTATATCAAAAGGATTTAAATGGGAGTTTGTCGGATTATGTTTGATTTTAATACTCAAACCTTCAATTTCGATGTCAGCACCCATTGAGAATAACATCCTCTCTGTGTGATCCCTTGATTTAAAAGGTTCTGTAATAGTTGTATCACCCTGAGCATAGAGAGCAGCGAGCATCAGACAAGACTTTACTTGTGCGGAGGCAACCGGCATTTTATAATCAATAGCCCTTAGACCGCCGCCATTAACCGCAAATGGCGGATAGCTGTCATTGGACCTCCCTGATATCTGAGCCCCCATTTCCTTAAGGGGTTTTATAATCCTTCCCATTGGTCTTTGTTTCAGCGAATCGTCACCTGTCACAACCGAAAAAAAAGGATTCCCGGCAAGTATTCCTGACAAAAGCCTTATAGTCGTGCCTGAATTGCCGCAGTTTATAATATCAAAAGGCTCTTTGAGACCGTGCAGTCCTTTGCCATGAATTATAAGTATATCTCCTTTGTATTTTTCTTCCGACGCTCTACTACTGATTATTGACTTTGAAATATTAACCTTTGACTCTCGACTCTCGACTCTCTTAACTTCTTCTATCTCAACTCCCAATGCCCTCATGGCATTCATAGTGCTCACAGGGTCTTCAGCTCGCAGGAAATTCCTTACAACACTTTTCCCTTGAGCAATAGAGGCAAAAATGACCGAGCGGTGAGAGATAGATTTATCAGACGGAACTGTTAGCTCGCCTTTTAAGGATTTTATTTTTGATAATGTTAACTTATCCATAGTTGTTTTCTTTTGGTTTTACCATAATAAAATATTCAGCACTACAAAAAACAGGGAGGCTCATCTCTGACTAGTAAATCCTTTATTCGATAATATGACCGCATTTGTCTGATTTGCAATTTTATCGGACTTCCCCTTCATCTAAAATTACTGTTCCGCATTCACCTGAATACATTCTTTTGTTATCAGAATTAAACTCGTATTTGACATCGAGGGATAAAGACTCCAATGTCAATATTTTATAATGTTTACACTTATAAATATGGTTTCTGCCAGATTCTCCAGAAACATAAATCTCAAAGGACATTAAGAAATGCGGAGCGTCGTGGATAACCTTGAACTCATCAGAAGGCGAGAAGTAAAAACTTCTTTGAGTAGTTGCTATATTTTCAGCATTATAAGTTTTGCACTCTAAATAATATGGGACACTATTAAACCAAAACAAAATATCTGGATAGCCTGTAGATTTTTTGTTCCCGCTGGGACCGGAAGGGACATCCGCATTTAGATTCAAAGAGCTCAAAGCCTTTTTAATAAATGGCTCTATATCATTTCCTACCTCATTTGGAAGCAGCCTCAAAATTCCAGTCTTGTTTATTTCCTTTCCTGCCTGTAATGCGGTTTGTTTTAATAAACTCAATAACTCCTTGTGCTCAGAATTTTTAAAGTCAAAAGAAATAACCTTTTTCCCCGTCATGGATTCAATTACAAGGTTAAAAGGTATATCCTTTAAAGGCGTGAGCATCTGTTTGATTACATTTTCTAATCTAACGACATAGTCTTTGTCTGTCATTTATTTTACCTTTCTGAATATAAGAATATTCTCTTTCTTCATTACATTGTAGAGTCCAAATATTAGTTTGAGAATATTTTTTTCTAACTTGAACCCAAGTTTAGTCATATAATCAATAGTAAATTCTATCGTTTTTACTTCTTGCCCTTGATAAGTGGCATTGCCTATAACAATGACAGCATATTTATTAGGTTTTAAAATCCTATGCATTTCGTCATAAGACTTCTTCATATCATTGTTATACAATTCAACCTTATCTTTCCCTTTCCCTCTAACTCCAATAAAATCTTCTCTGATTTCATTCAGTTTATAGCCCATATCTTCTAAGGAGTGGGCATCATTTTCCACATAATCAAGGGCGATAGAATAAGGCGGAGAGGTTATAATTCCATCAATAGAATTATCAGGGAGTTCAGCTTTTCTTGAGTCTCCTAATTTTAGGTCAACATCCCCTAATTTTAATTGTAGCTCTTCAATAATTTCTTTATAGTCTTTTACCGAATCTATCATCAAATTTAAATTCTTGATAAATGATTGCTCAAAATTACGCCCACGTCTTGATTCATCGCTAACTGCCAATAGCCTTGCAAGAACATAAAAATCTCTTACGACTTCATTATCAATGCTTTCAAGAACTTTATAGAAATCATGTTCTTGATTAAAAAGGGATGGTTTCAGTTTTGATATTAAGGTATTCTTTAATCTTATAATTTCATCTATCGCGTAAATAGCTTTGGTTTTAACCTTTCCCTGTAATACACAAAGAGGGGAAATATCTATGCCTATAAAATTTATGCCAAGTAATTGTGATTCTATTGCAGTTGTTCCGCTACCGGAAAAAGGCTCAAATACTGTATCACCTTCTTTTAATCCGATGATATTTAATAAAGCCCTAATCATTTGAGGATGGAATTTGCCCTTATACGGATAAATCCAATGAGTTAGATACTGATTCACTGACCGTGTTCTGTTCTTTTGTACGATATGAAAATAGTCAGTAAAATTTGGTCCAACGGACTTAAAGTAAGATGATTGTTTTATTATTCTTTCATTTAACTCGTTTGATTTATTATTTAATTTAAATTCTCTAAGTCCATTGGTAACTTCATATTCAGCACCTAATGCCCTCAATTCCAACTCCGATAGTGATAGTTCATAAATAAATTGAACATTATCCAGTAGGGTTACATCTGAATCTATTGAATAACTTAAATCATATGCCCAAAACTGACTAATGTCTTCGGCTTTTTCTAACATTATTTCACCTTTGCGATTAATAGTCATTTATAACCCTAATTTTTAATTCTGATAGTTCTGAAATAAGATGATAAGATAGTTTGAGCACAAAGGGGTATAACTAAAAAAAACCTTGATTTGCACTCTTTCCGAACTAATGTGAAAATCTTGACACCACAACCTCTTAATAACTGAAAAATAGACATATGCCTGCAAACCCCTTGACTATCCTGTCATTTCTAACACCAGAAGGGTGTGAGAAATCTTTCTCGGGAAGCAACAAGATTCCTCGCTCTGCTCGGAATGACATTTTTCTATCTCTATTTTTCGGTAATAAGGGTATAATAGAATAATATAAGGCTTTTTATTTTAAAATACACACTGCCCATGCTGCTATTCCCTCTCCTTTGCCGATAAATCCCATCCCTTCATTTGTCTTAGCTTTTATGCTTATAATATCCGGTGATATTCCAGAACGGGAGATTGCCTCTTTCATATCTTCTATGTGGGGAGAAATCATAGGTCTCTCGGCTATTATAACGGAATCAATCCACATTATATCAAAACCGCTTGATTTTGCGAGCCCGACTATGTTGTTCAGAAGCATGATGCTTGAGGCGTCCTTCCATCTTATATCCGTATCAGGAAAGCGACTGCCGATATCCCCTGCACCAAGAGCTCCTAAAATAGAATCAATTATGGCGTGGCAGAGCACATCTCCGTCTGAATGGGCTGCAAACCCATTTTCAAATGGGATATGAACTCCGCCAAGTACCAGCCTTCTGCCCTCGACAAGCCTGTGTGAGTCATATCCTACCCCTATACGCATATTATAAGAGTGCCTCGGCTACTTTTATATCTTCAGGTGTGGTAATTTTAATATTCTTGTATGAACCCATTATAAGCCTTATTCTGCCTCCACATCTTTCGAGCAAGGCTGAATCGTCAGTGGCATATAAATTATTCTTTTTTGATTTCTCGTATGCGGACATGATTTTGTCATAAAGGAATAACTGCGGCGTTTGAATTGCCCAGAGCAACTCCCTTTTTAAGGTTTTTTGGACAAAGATATTTTCGATATTATCACCTGAAAGTTCCCTCTTGATTTCCTTTACAGTATCTTTAATCGGCACACCTGCAACAATGCCGTCTATCTCTGATTGCGTAAGCATCAAGCAGGATATCATTTTTTTAACCAAACTGTTCTCTATAAGAGGCCTAGCGCCATCGTGAATAAGCACAAGATTGGTATCTGGATTGATACTCTTTAAGCCGTTATAAACCGAATCCTGTCTCTCTTGCCCACCCAGAATGATTTTTCTGACCTTTGTTATTTGGTATTGTTCAATAAGGTCATGAGTTGTCTTTATATCTTCGTGCTTGACAACAGGGACTATCTCTTTAATCTCTATGACCTCCTGCAGCACTTGAAGGGGCCATATAAGCAAAGGTTTACCTGCGAAGGTAAATAGAGGTTTGTTTCTCTTAATGCCAAATCTTATGCCGCTTCCAGCAGCAGGGACTATAGCAGTTACCATAACCTTACGACTACTCTTCTTCCTTGGGTTTTGCAAATATCATTCTTCCGGCTGTCGTCTGTAGAACGCTAGTAACAACTACTTCAACGCTTTTCCCTATATATTTTCTTGAGTTTTCAATAACTACCATAGTCCCATCATCAAGATAGGCAACCCCCTGATTGTATTCTTTTCCTTCTTTCACAATAAAAAGCCCTAAAGTCTCGCCCGGCAGGACAACCGGCTTAAGAACGCTTGCAAGTTCATTTATATTGAGAACTGGAACACCCTGCAATTGGGCAACCTTATTAAGATTAAAGTCGTTAGTTATTATCTTGCCGTTCAAAACCCTTGCAAGCGCTACAAGCTTTGAATCAACCTCTTTTATCTTAGGAAAGTCCTCCTCGACTATTTTTACCTTTATTGAAGGGAACTTTTGTATGCGGTGCAATACATCGAGACCTCTTCTGCCTTTTGACCGCCTGATAGGGTCTGGGGAGTCAGCAATATGCTGCAGCTCCTGAAGGATAAACTGAGGGATAATAAATGAGCCACCTATAAATCCAACATCTATTATATCTGCTATACGGCCGTCTATTATTGCGCTTGTATCAAAGATTTTGATGTCTTCTTCAATTTCCTTCCCTTTAAAAAGCCTAATGATAGAATTGATGTTCAGGTTCTTTCCCCTTTGATAACCGATAATCAAGCCCCCATAGCCAAAAATTGCTCCTATTGCAAAATGCATTACCATCTGAGTATCATCTGGAACTACGGCATTAAGAGGCAATAAAATAAGATAAGAAAAAACAATCCCTATGATTAGTCCAAAAATCCCGCTTAAGATGGAGCCTAATGATAATTTGCTCATGAGTGAGTAGATAATTAGTGAGATAAGACCAAGAACTGCCCCAGCAAGAAGTCCTTGAAATAACATATCATGCGCCTGCCCATAAAAAAAACCTGCTGCGAGAAAAAGACCGAATATGAAAATCCTTGATATAATAAACACGATGTTTAAGTCCCTACTATATTATAAAATTTTAAAATCTAAATTGAGCGATTCCCGCACTTTAACCTTTTTAAAAATAGATTGTAGGTGTGCTGAAAAACCTTTAGCGCCGATACCTTAAAGGCGAACCCTCCTATCTAAGAAGCAATTCCAGCATAATCTATACGTTCAGCAAAATAAAAAGCTATTTAATAAATTTTTCCCATTACTAAAGGCTTTGGGCATACCTGAAATATATGATCACATAGTAAATTGCTCAATCTGGTAAAAATTGCTTGACAAGTCATTATGACCGATTCAATGTAACATAGAATTTCTTGCCGCCCCGATTTATAAAAAGTAAAACAGCGGAGTCGGACTTAATATGAGAAACAGCCTTATTAAAATCGTTTAGATTATTGATTCTCTGCCTATCTATTTCTTGAATAACATCACCTTTTCTTATACCGCTGTCTTCCACTAAGGAGCCGTGTTGAATTTTTACTATCACAACCCCTTTCTCATCTCCATCAATTCTAAGCTGTTTTGCTATGGATGGATTTATATCCATAACAGTTATACCAGAAAGCGCATTAGCGTCGGTATTGAAAGTTTCCCCTGAAGAAGAACTCGGAATCATTTGAACTCCATCAGATGGCAATTCTCTAACGGTAATCATAATGTTCATCTCTTGTCCCTGCCTGAAGATTTTTAGCTTAACCTGTTTGTTTATCTCGCTTTGAGCAACCATATTTCTGAGCAGGCTCGCATCCTTAATTTTTTTACCATTAAACTCAGTGATTACATCACCCCTGATTAAGCCAGCAGCGTGAGCTGGGCCACCCTTGGCTATCTCGGTTATTAGAACTCCTTCGGCGATCTTCATGCCGAATTTTTGAGCAATTTCAGGGGTCAACTCCTGAATAGTAACACCTATCCACCCCCTGACAACCTTGCCCTTTTGTATCAACTGATCTATTACGCTTTTGACCATGTTGCTTGAGACCGCAAATCCAATCCCTTGATAACCGCCAGTCTTTGAGAATATTGCTGTGTTTATGCCTACTAACTCGCCCTTCATATTTACTAATGGTCCGCCGGAATTTCCGGGATTGATAGCAGCATCAGTTTGGATGAAATTTTCATAATCAGCAATTCCGACATCTGTCCTACCCATCGCACTTACAATCCCCATTGTTACAGTATTGCTGAATCCGAAAGGGTTGCCAATAGCAAGCACAAATTCCCCTACTTGCAGTGTGTCAGAATCACCCCATGTTAATACTGGAAGATTATTTGCTTCTATTTTTATTATCGCGATATCTGTTTTTGAATCTGAACCAACAATCTTTGCCTTGTAGCTCCTCTTATCAACAAACATGACCCTTATATCATCTGCCTTTTCTATAACATGATTGTTTGTTACGATATAACCGTCAGACGTGACTATGACGCCGGAGCCGAGACTCTGCTCCTTCCACTTTTTTGACCTTCCGTCAGGGAATGGATTAAGAAAATCAAATAATTCATCAAATGGAGCCCGCTGTTTCTGCATCGTCTTTGTGCTTGAGATATTAACAACAGCAGGGGAGACTGCCCCTACAATTTCAGAAAAAGCCTTGCTGGTCTCCTGAATCTGAGCAGGAACATGAGGCGTAAAGGGTTGATAATGCGGGGTTGTAGCCTTGCTCAAGAGGTAATAAGTTATGCCCCCAAGAAAAAAACCGACCAATAATAACGCAGGTATCCAAAATATCTTTTTATTCATAATAATCTTATTTTAACATGAACTTTCTTATCTCCCCAACCCTTAATGTTATTTTATTAGAATCAAGATATTCGAGCAGGGGAAGTGCATATTTACGGGTAGTATCCAGAATGTCCCTGAATTCGGCTACTGTCATTTGCTGTTTTTTTGAAAAAAACTGTCTCAGAAGTTCAATCATGCTTTCAAACTGCTGCTTTGTAATATACATTGAATCATTGACCCTGACAAGCAATCCAGATTGAGTAAGGAGTTTTAATATATCAGCAATATTCTTTTCACTGATTGATAGTTTTGCCGCAAGCTCATTCTTTAGCGAAGGCTGAAATCTTTCATTATTAATGGTTTGCAGTATCTTTGTCTTTATGTCTTCGAGTGAATCCGAGCTTGATATATTGAAATCCCTAAGTCTGATGATGTCTTTATCCAATGTTATCTCAGACATTTGAGGGATTAGGCAAAAAATAGCCTCTGCACGGCTTCCCTCTGCCCTGAGGGCATATTTCAGTTCTTCCTTTGGTAGTCCGCTCTTTAGGGGATTTAGTTTGTGAAATTTGCCAAGCACTATTTTTAAATCCTCTTTAAAGGAATTTAAACTATCTTTGTGAAAAAAAATGTCCTGATTCTTTATGACAGTCCCTTTTTTTGTTAATTGCCCAATAGCAGCATTTATTTCTGAAATGCTTCCGTTTATCCATCCTTCAATTTCTGAAATCTTGTATCCATCATATTTTGCCCTTTTTATTTTAGTCTCGATCTTTTGTGTAAGAGTTCCTTTATCGAACATGACTATATCATCTATAGCGGCGCCCCTCTTTCTTTTTGCCGGGTGCGGGTCTATTATTTGTCCACCGCCAATCGTCTCAAGGGGCGAAAATCTTCTTATAATATATCTGTCGCCTGATAAAGTTATCACAGGGTCTTGAAGCCTATACTGGCAATAACAAGACTCGCCGGGCATAAGCTCATCCCTGTCATAAAGAATTATCCTTGCTATAGTCTCTGATGTGCCTGTATAAAAATGGACAAGACCCCGGCTCTTTACTTTTGGCGAGTCTGATAAAAGATCTAATTTAGCATCAACTGACTTAGTAGGAATGAATCGGCGGGGGACTACCACAACATCCCCTCTTTTGAGCTTATCTCTGTCAATTCCTTGAAGATTTATGCCTGTTCTCTGTCCCGCGTAAGCTTTTTCAACGCTTCTGCCATGAGTTTGAAGCCCCCTCACCTTGCTCGTGATCTCCGCAGGAAGTATCTCAACAGGGGCATCAAGGGTAATCGTTCCTGATATCACAGTCCCAGTTACAACCGTCCCGAATCCTTTCATAGTAAATACCCTGTCTATGGGCATCCTAAACAAACCATCTAAAAGTTTTGGTTTGACCGTGAGGGCAATATTTCTTATCTTCTCTTTCAAAAACTCGATATTATGTTCTGTTTTTGATGATACTGGGATTATATCGGCATTTTCAAGAAAAGACCCTTTTACAAATGTTTTTACATCATCCTTAACGAGATTAATCCAATCATCATCAACAAGGTCTGTTTTAGTGATTACGACAGCACCCGTTTTTATCTTCAATAATTCGCAGATAGCGAGATGCTCCCGGCTCTGGGGCATGATACTCTCATCAGCAGCGATGACCATTAAAACAATATCAATACCGCCGGCGCCTGCCAGCATATTTCTTATGAGTTTCTCATGACCCGGGACATCAACAATCCCCACTGTAAGATCATCTGACGGGTAATAAAGACTGGCAAATCCTATATCTATTGTAATGCCGCGCTCTTTCTCTTCCTTAAGTCTGTCAGGGTCAGTACCAGTAAGAGCTTTGACAAGGGCGCTTTTACCGTGGTCAATATGTCCGGCTGTTCCTAATATTACGCTTTTATTCATTAATTGTTTTCACAAAATTTTTTAAAGCCATTTAGCACCTTGATGCCCAATTGCTGGCTCTTTTCAGGATGAAACTGGGCAGCAAAAATATTGTCCTTCCACACCATCGAAGTAAAATCAATCCCATAATCTGTCTTTCCAGCAATAATATCTTGATCTTCTGGAGATACATAATATGAATGGACAAAGTAAAAATAAGAGTTATCAGGTATTTCTGCAAAAATCGGGGGCTTATTAATGAACCTTAGTGTGTTCCATCCCATGTGTGGGATTTTTAAAACGTTCTTTGCAGCCGTGTATGCCGTATCGCCAAACTTGAACCTCTGCACCTTTCCTCTGAATATGCCCATTCCTTTACATAAGCCGAACTCCTCAGACTCCGAGAATAATATCTGGAGACCAAGGCATATCCCGAGATACGGTTTGCCTTTGGTAATCTCTGCCTTGATAATCTCCAGAAGATCCAGTTTATCAAGGTTTGCCATACAATCCTTGAAAGCCCCAACACCCGGCAAGACGATACCCCGTGAGGCTGAAATAACCTTCGGGTCCAAAGTAACCATCACATCATCGCCGACTCTGCGAAAGCCCTTTTCAACGCTTCTTATATTACCCATACCATAATCCACAATTGCGATCATTTATTTTTTACTCCAAAAATGTAATTATCAGGACTTCGAGGTGATCTCAGCTGAATGCTTGAACCTGCAAGCCTTATAATTCTACCAACTTTTTTCGAGATAATCCAACTTATTTTATGAGTTTTCTCAGTATTTCTGAGGCTATCTCCTTTGCGCTCTTGCCCTCAGTGCTTATTGTTATATCAGCATTTCTATAATATTGCTCTCTGGAGCTTAACAACTCTTTAATTTTTTGCAGTGGATTATCAACCTGCAGCAGCGGTCTGTTATTGCTCTGTTGAACTCTTCTTAAGATAGTCTCTGCAGAAGCAGTCAGGCAGACGATCACGCCTTTTTTCTTCAAATTCTCAATATTGTTTTCCCTTAAGACAACCCCGCCGCCGGTGGATATAACAACGCCCTCCATCTCCGAAAGTCTCTCGATCATGTTAGATTCGATATCCCTAAAAAATGTCTCGCCATAATTTTTAAAGATCTCGGTTATGCTCATTTTTTGTTCCCTTTCTAACTCGCTGTCAGAGTCAATAAAATCAAAATATAGCTTTTCAGCCAATATCCTGCCGACCTCGGACTTGCCAGTCCCCATAAAGCCTGTAAGAACAATGTTTTTCAAAAGAAAGCCTCCTTTGAATTTCGCCAAAAACTCGATTTAGAAATCTTAAACCATTGACTTGCCAGTAATTGTGAGAACCCGAGGGGTTCGTTGAAATCTTATCGGAAAGGTAATGATTGCTTCGCCTTGCTCGCAATTACAACTTGTCTAATCAAGATTTGAGTGTCTATTTTTTTATTTTTTTATGCCGGTTAAGTTACTATAATACCTCTTCATGAAACAGCTTTATTATATATTAATATTTTTTTCAGTATTTTATTTCGGAACTGCAAATCTTTTTGCAATCACAGGGGGCACGCCTGTTGTCATAACCGAAGTGCACGATGGTGATACTGTGAGCATTAGGACAAAAAGCCTGTTTGGAATCGCACTTAGTGTTGAAAAAGTAAGGCTCATCGGGATTGACGCCCCAGAAATAAAGCAAGAGCCATGGGGAAGAAGGGCAAAAAAACATCTCAAAAGACTAATTAATGAGAGCGGTGGTGTCGTATATTTAGAATACGACTTTGACAGACGGGATAGGTATGGAAGGATCCTTGCCCATCTCTGGGATAAAAAGGGCAGAATGCTTAATCAAAAGATGCTCGAAGACGGCTATGCGGTCCTTTACACAATACCCCCAAATGTAAAGTATGTGAACCTGTTTTCAGAAGCCCAACACAAGGCACGGCAAAATAGAGCCGGAATATGGGGCAAAGATGGGCTCAAAGAGACGCCAAAAAAATGGCGAGATATAAAAATGTAAAAATGGGGTCAGGTCCAATACTGTTCGGCATGGAATATGCTATTAATAGCAGCAGAGAATTTCGATGT
>JBBIKS010000070.1:0-12429 GCA_037445375.1 Nitrospirota bacterium
AAAAAACTTTTTTAACCCCAAAAGTGCAATTAGCTTTTTATATAGCAGGCGTGGACATTAAACCACTCCCCACTGTCAAGACAGAAAAATGGGTTGTATTTGGTGGATTAACTATCGAGCATCTCGATCATTATTGTTTTTGGACCGTTGTCCAATATATCATATATGTTAATTTGTAGAAAATATTCATAGCTAATTACTACCATGCCGCGTGGCAGGTTAATGCTGGGGAATTTCCTTTCAGTGGGATTGTGACGCTTTATTTTTTCTTTAATAGGTATATCCTCGGAATGGCAGGGAATTATGGGTCCTATAACTCTTTTAGGATTAGTATATAGCCTCGCAATATCATAATCATAAATGATATCATGATCGCCTTTCCTGATATTAACTCTTTTATTTTTACTTACTGGGGAATGTATATTGTCCAGAACATTATTCATTCTATGATTGCTTTTTTAGTTGTTGAGATAGCAATTATTTCATGGAAGATCAGGACACCTAATCTACAACAATGGTTCCGTATTTTGGTAATATTTTTACCAGTCGCAGCATTTCCTTTCTATCAATTGCTGTCTCCGCACAGAGGCGATGTTTATTTTAGAGTAAACAGCCTTTTTGACAGCAATAGATTACTCTTTTTAGAGATATGGGACGGCATTTCTGTCCTTACTATTTTCGTTTTGATACTGGCTTTTACAACACTAATTTTTATTATTCAGGAACTTGTGCCTGTAATCTCTGACATATTGAAAAAAAAACCTATAGCAGAGGAAGATGTTAGTGAAGATATAGATGAATCAATGGAAATAAAAGTAGCAGCAGCCCTCAACGGACTGCCTGTTGACAGACATGCTGTAAAGATTTTGAATGACAGCGATCTGATTCTTTTTTCCACTACTGGTAAGGAGCCAAAAATTTATGTTTCTACCGGCATAATAGAATCATTCAGTGAAGACCATCTTAATGTAGCCTTTGCCCATGAAATAGCTCATATCCAAAGGAGTAGGAGACCAGTTCTTATTCTCGCATATTTGTTCAGAATTATTATGTTCTTCAATCCTGTAGCCATGGTTGAGTTTAGAAGACTTGCTCAGGAAGAAGAAAAAGTATGCGATGATATTGCAATCCAACTGACAGGCAAGCCTGATGTTTTGACAGAAGCGGTTGAAATATTAAGAGCATCGCCGGAAAACCTCAAAGTGGAGACAGACAAAGGGATTGAAGGTATAGTATCAGCAGTTGAAAATTATAGTCATGATATTCTCCTGCAAACCAGAATTCAAAGAATCGCCCAGTACAGTCAGGACGATATTGAATGGTGGGGAATACCATACTGTTTGACTGCAACCATCATAATCTGTATAAACTACTTTGTTGTTTAAATGAAAACACAACTAAATAAAATATCGAATATATTGAGCGGTTTGCTCTGGATGTCAGTATTGAGTGGGCTCGTTATCGCCCTTATTCTTATTTTTAACTGGCTGCCATCGCAAATTCAGCAA
The DNA here is from genome assembly GCA_037445375.1 of Nitrospirota bacterium. GTDB lineage: Bacteria > Nitrospirota > Thermodesulfovibrionia > Thermodesulfovibrionales > Dissulfurispiraceae > DYHD01. Next base: position 1,509 of record JBBIKS010000070.1, read on the forward strand.
AACACCGCACAGCAATATAACACCATTGAGGCAGCAAAAAAAGCTGCAGGAGTTAATAATATTCTGGTCCCTGTATATATCCCTGAATATATCTCATGGCCTCCGTCTCTAATCCTTGCACAAAAGAAACCTTTTTATGCAGTTGTGATGGATTTCAAAAATATAAGAACCAATTATACACACCTATTCATAATACAGTCATCAAGTCAGGAATCGGAAGCAAGGTTTCAGAAACTTGCCTTTACCGAGGTGCTGGAAGAGACTGAATATATATTGAAAGGGAAAAATGCCCTTCTCATTGTCGGTGAATGTAATAGAAGAGTCGAGTGCAGTAAGATAATCTGGCAGGATGGCGGCATTTATTGCTCAGTTTTTTTAATGTCATCATCTTTTGACCTTATTAAAATTGCCGAAAGCATGATTAGATAGTGTCTGTTTATAAATTACGACTATTCACCATCCCCCAACTCCTCCCGTCGAGGGAGAGGCTTAATGAAACACCTTGCAGCAAGCTACAGTATATCCTAAATTATCGGTCAATCCCCGCCACCCGATTATGACTTTCGAGGGCAAGCTTGATCGGGGAATACAGAAAAAATAATAGCAACTGGATTGTCCCAGTCAAGCTAGACAATGACAGACTTACAGAAACACGGAAACTCTGCAGTAATCTGCAGGTAATTACAAGTTAAACGATATATACTGTTAATCTTCCTTATGCCTTTCTTCCAAGCCATGCGCCCGCATTTTTCTGACAATAGAACTGCTCAATTTAGGACTTACTAATCCAAATAAGATAATTTTTTTGAGAATATAGGAGTTTTTTCGTAGAAAAACAGGATATTCTTCCAATTATAATTTGTTTTGCGAATTGATATTATTAAATTAACAAGATGAAAGGAGGTATGAGATATCATCAAGAAAACATTTTTCAAACCGAAGGTTATGGGTATAGATGCAGCCTAAAGCATCTTGAGAGAAATTTAAAAACTTATCACTAAATAAATTATACAACAAAGAAGGAGGTCTAAGATGTTTTTCTACAAGGGCGGACAAACAGTAAAACAAGGTACTTATTGGGATTCTGAAAAGAATGTTAGGTTAGAAATTGAGGCGGGCGAAACTCTTCCGGGGAGCAGTAAGGAAATTTATTTTAAGCTTCCGGAGAGCTATTTTTTGATTCCTATTCTTCTGCTTGGTCTTTTTCTCTCGATGGCGCTTCCTTACGGCATGGGTGTAGTGGCATTCATCGCTATCATTATTCTGTCGGCAATGCTTTACACTGCCGGTATGGCAAGTCTGCGACTCTTTAAAGAGATGCTCGGCAAAACAGCTACTTTTGATTACACTCCTACAACATCCTATATGGCTGGCAAAAAGACAAAGAAAAGAAATAAAGAAGACGAAGACGCCGACGATAAAACCGATAAATAGAGCCGGTTTTATCGGCAGGCATTATAGATGTCTGCTGATAAGAGCAATACTCTCAAGGAGGTTGTAAAATGGGCTTTCATAATGGTGGAACATTAGTATCAAGGGGTGTTTACTGGAATCCAGTAGACGGACATGATGTCAGTATCAAAAAACAAGGCATTTTACCGGGAGACGAAGACAGAAAATACTTGAAGATTTCAACAGCGTCGCTTTTTATTGTTGCTCCTCTTATTGGTATGGCGTTTATCCTGTTCCTGCCGCTATTTGGTATTGGCGCACTGCTGACCCTATGTGCAATTCCTTTTATTAAGGCATCTTTTGAGATCATAGCGAGCGCAGTGCGTGTTTGCGCTGGTCTTCACAGCAGGCGCATTGTTCACAAATGGGGGTTTTCCGGCAGAACGCACAAGCGAGTGCCTGAGAAATCTGCTGATTTGCAAGGGAAAACAACGGAAACTGGTTCGCATGAAATTAAACATAATTAGGTAAAATGAAGCATTGCTTGCTCAGAAATGCTTAGAGTAAGGCTATATTATAGCACATATTCGCTAAAAACTGGAGGATATCATGTATTTTTTCAGAGGCGGGCAGATAGTAAAAAAAGGCACCTACTGGAAGTCAGAAAAGAATGCAAGGATAGTCCTTGAAGATGAAGATGTATTACCAGGAAGTGAGAGCGTGGTATATCTCAAGCTTCCTGAATGCTATCTTTTAATTCCGGTGCTATTGTTTGGACTCATTCTTTCAATAGCTATTCCTTATGGGATTGGCTTGATGCTCTTCGTCTTCTTATGCGCAATTCACAAAATGCTTTTCTCGATTGCAGATGAATTTGAGATGCTCGGAGGGAAAATATTTGCATACTTTATCACCGCATACAAACCACATAAAGCCTTCTTCGGGGGAATTTCAAGGAAATCAAAAGCCTCTAAAAAGAAGGATAAAAACGAAAGCAGCAAGTCTGATTACAAAAAATAACAGTCATCAAGGAGGTTTTTTATGCACACACTATATGATTTTGTGAGTGAAACAAATGGAATCCAGTATTTGCTGGCGGTTTTATCCATTGTTGGTTTTATTATCTTTATTGAGATATTCAAACCAAAACCATTCAAGGGGTTAAGCAGAATGATTGATGATGATGTCGTATTTGTAAAAGAGCAAGGCAAAAGCAGTAATCTTCAGTTCATCAAAAACACCTTGACAGGAGGAGCTTATGCCGCTCTCTATGTTGCTGCAATTCCGCTGCTTTTTATGCACGGTGTTGCGGTGCTGATGAGCAGATTATTTACCTCCGTATCTTACATAGGATGGAGCCCTGTAAGGGCATATTTTACAGGCAGGAATAAGGCAAAAAAATCTGCGGGTAAAACCCCAAAATAAAATGTCTGACAACAAACCTATAAAGGAGGCATTTGAACAATGAAACCTTCTGCAAATATGCGGCGGCTCATAATCTTAATTCTGCCATTATTTGTGATAGTGATTTTCATAGCGGCTGAAACTCCTGTTTTGGGGAAGTCTTTATCCATGCCACGCATAATCATTATCAATCATATTCAGAAGCAGTATAGAGCTGTTAAATTTGACCATGCAGCTCATGTTTCTCTGGCAAGCGGCTGCGGGCAGTGTCACCACATGCATAATGACAAACAAAATGCTACATGCAAAGAATGTCATACGCTTAGTTCGGCTAATTTTAAAGCTGCTGTTAAGGGAAGTTTTTTGCCGTGCAGCGCTTGCCATATTGACAACTCTCCAGAGTCGCCGGAAGTGCCGGGACTTAAAGTTGCCCTGCACAAGAAATGCTTTGAGTGCCACATGGGAATAGGCGACCTTGGCATTTCGCCTCAGGGGTGTGTCAAGACATGCCATACAAGAAATCAGTAAAGGGAGGTTATCAGCTATGTCCGAAAAGGGGATAGGAAATATAGATGACAGCACAGATAAACGCAGCCCAGCAAATGCTTCCGGAACTTCGAGCGGCATTACCAGACGAAACTTTCTTTCGCTGTCAGCATTGGCGGCATGTGCCGGATTAGGCATTTCTACTAAAGCACATGCCAGACCGGAGTTCAAAGGCTGGCCGGATAGCTATGGCATGCTTGTGGACTTTAATTTATGCGTTGGATGCAGAAGCTGTGAGAAGGCGTGCAATGAAGAAAACAAGCTGCCAGCGCCCAAAAAGCCGTTTGATGATGACAAAGTCTTTGAAGAACTCAGGCAGCCTTCAGAAGAAGCCTATACAATAGTTAACCGTTACAATAATACAAAAAATCCATCAACGCCTCTTTACCGTAAAATTCAGTGCAATCATTGTTTAGAGCCTGCCTGCGCCACTGCGTGCCCCATCCGTGCATATACTAAAACACCTGAAGGAGCTGTGATTTATAATGAGGATTTATGCTTCGGCTGTAGGTACTGCGTAGTTGCATGTCCATTTAATATACCGGGTTATAGCTATCAAAGTGCGTTAGAACCTAAGATTATGAAATGCACATTTTGTTACCCAAGGATTAATAAAAAGCAACTGCCGGCATGTGCAGAGGCATGCCCCAGCGGAGCTCTCACATTTGGAAAGAGGGCGGATCTTATAAAGCTGGCGCGCAAGAGAATAATGGACAATAAAGAAAAATATATTGATTACATATATGGTGAGAATGAGGTTGGAGGCACTTCATGGCTGTATTTATCTGGTGTGCCTTTTGAGCAGCTCGGGTTTGCGGCCAACCTCCCGAAGAAACCTCTTATCGAGCTTACAGAGGGTTATTTATCAATGGTGCCTGTTATTTTTACGACGTTCCCGGCTATATTTGCCGCTTTATATGCTACAACCCGTTATCGTGAGAAACAGGCGAAAAAAGAAAAAGATGATAAGCAGCCGAAGGAGGATTCTCATGAATAAAGATTTAAACTATACAGTTCAATCTCAAATCCCGCCTGTCGGATTCAAGGCTAAATTACTTGACAAACTTTTCCTCGGCATGAACATGTCAGAATATGCAAGGTCTCTTGTTACTCCTTTTAATCTTATAGCCGCAGCGATTATAGCTGCCTCAATCCCTATCTTTTTCATGAGATATACCCAGGGTCTTGCCGCTGTCGTCCATGGCACTAATGAATATCCGTGGAGCCTTCTGCTTAGCTGGGGAATTTTTGCAGGCGAACCTCTGTTTGCAGCAGGATTTATTGTCGCAACAGCGTATTATCTGCTTGGGATGAAACCTTACCGTGTGCTGGTGCGGCTCGCAGTATTGGGTGGAATGCTCGGATATATCTTTGCTGCTTCATATCTGATTATTGATCTGGGCAGGCCATGGCGGATTTATTATCCAATGCTTATAAATTTTGGGCCGTCATCTGTTTTATTTGTTGTTGCTTGGCATGTTGGGCTATACTGCACAGTTCAGCTTCTTGAGTTCTCTCCTTCCATTCTTGAGTGGATAGGATCAAAGCGGATACACCGTTGGGCTACATCTGTAACGGTTGCCCTAATAATTGGAGGCGTTATACTATCTACAGTCCATCAGTCTGCTCTGGGCTCCATGTATCTGCTTACGCCTGGCAAGCTCCATCCTTTATGGTATTCATCGCACCTGCCGCTATTGTTTTTTAGTTCGGCAGTATATGCTGCAATGGCTTTTGCTATTGTGCTTGGATTTGTTGCTGTGAGATATTTCAGGAAACAGTGTGATGAAGAATTTCTCACTAATATCCCTTCCCTGATATTGGGTCTGGGAAAGGCTGCCGCCCTTTCAATGTATGTCTATTTTGCGCTCAAGTTGCTTGCGATTGCTCAGGACAACAGGTGGGAGTTCCTTATGACACCATTTGGCTATTGGTATTTGGTAGAACTTTTGGGTTTTGTTGCAGCGCCCATGCTTCTGTTCACAATAGGAGTGAAGTTAGAGAAATTAAACTTGATTACCTTCGCATCAATTTATGCAATAGCCGGAATTGTCCTTAATAGGGTCAATGTCAATTTAATTGCATACAACTGGTATCTGCCAGATCATTTTAAGCACATAACCCCTCCGTGGACGGAAATTATTATGATTATGGCAATGGTAACCCTTCATATACTAGTCATGAGGTGGATCCTGAATAGGTTCCCAGTTATGCGTGAATTGCCGGAATATAAAGGGACGCACTGAACTGTTAATACAGAGGGATAAAACATGATAGTTTTGATTTTTATAATACAGATAGCGATGCTTTTATGTCTTATCCCATATGTTTCGGTATCAACAGCACAGAATGTTTCAGAAAAAGAGATAAATAAATACTGCCTTTCATGTCACCAAAAAAAGGGTTCAGTCAAAAAATTCTTAGAGGGGGACCCTTTTTCTGTCTATATTAATCCGCAGGCATTTGAAAAATCAGTTCACCGGTCGCTAACATGCACTGAGTGTCATCAAGAATTTTCAGATAAAAACCATCCCGACCGGGTCTTTCGGAACAAGCTCCAATACAGCATAAAAGAATCACAAAAATGCCTGCAATGTCACCCTAAAAGGGTACTAAGAACTCGTCCTGTTCATGAGGGAATTTTTAAAAAGGAAAAACAAGGAGGCGCAACGGTTTGCACCCATTGTCATAGCCCCCATGCCGGTACACGTATTACGGGCGGCACTGTCTCAACATCAGATGAGCTATATTGCATGAAATGCCATTCCAAAGACAATACTATGAAATTCACAGCCGGCAAAACTATTTCCACCAAGGTTAATGTTGATTCCATAAGAAATTCTGTTCACAGGAATATTGGCTGCTCTGACTGCCATTTTAATTTTACTGCGGAAGACCATCCGCGGAGGCGGTTCAGGGCTGAAAGGGAATATCGGCTTTCGAGCTTTGAAATTTGCAGGCGGTGTCATAATGATAAATATTCTCAGGTGTCTAATAGTATCCATTACTCTATGATCAGCAGCGGAAAGCTGAATGCCCCTACCTGTGTGGACTGTCATGGCGGACATGAAATCACAACGGCAGGGAGAAGTAGAATTTCTATGGTAAAAACATGCGAGAAATGCCATAGTAAGCCCTATGAGCTTTATGCCAAAAGCGTTCATGGCAGCGCCCTTCTTTCAAAGAACAATAAAGATACCCCGGTCTGTGTTGATTGTCATTCATCGCATAGTATAAAGGCGGCTTCAGCTTCAGACTTTCATGACAATATTCCTCAAAACTGCGGTATTTGCCATGCAGATAAAAAGCTCATGGGTAAATATGGACTATCCACCGATGTAGTAAAGACCTATCTGTCGGATTTTCATGGTGTAACTTTAGAGCTTCACAGAAAAGAGGGGCAAAAGCTCAGCAAAAAATCATCACAGATAGCTGTATGCACAGACTGTCATGGCTCGCATGAGATTATGCCGTTCTCAGGCGTTGATATGCAGATTATAAAAAGCAGGCTTCTCAAACGCTGTCAGACATGCCATGCTGAGGCAACTGAGAATTTCCCTGATGCTTGGCTTTCGCACTATAAGCCTAGCTTTGCAGCAACCCCTGTGCTTTTCATTATCGAATGGTTTTATAAAATTTTACTGGTAATCATAGTACTTGGTTTGCTTTTCCAAATACTTCTGGATATCTGGAGGCATATTAGGAACAGATGAGAAACGGGCGGGAAGGATAACATGACATCACCAGAACAAATTGACAATATGGGGAATATTAAGAGATTCAATGCTTACAGGATAATCGAGCACTATGCCCTTATTATACTTTTTGTCATTTTAACTCTTACTGGACTTCCACAGAAATTCCACTTCCTGAAAATCTCGCAGTCAATTTTAGTTCTTTTTGGCGGGATTGATAATGCCAGAGCAATTCACCATTTTGCAGCCATATTTTTCACCATACTTATAGTTCAGCATATTCTTGCAAATTTTATAGGGATTGTGTTTTTGCAGTGGAGACCTTCAATGCTGATAGCATATAAGGACTTTCATGACTCAGTCCACAATGTAAGATATTGCCTTGGTCTCGTGGAGCAGCCCGCGATGTGTGGAAGATATACATATAAAGAAAAGGGCATTTACTGGCTAACCCTTACAGGAGGGCTACAGATGATGTTTACAGGCTTTGTCCTGTGGTTCCCTATTACAGTAACAAATTATATTCATGGACAGGTTATTCCTATCGCAAAAACAATCCACTCGAGCGAAGCAATGCTGTTGTTCCTCTTGATAGTTATCTGGCACATATATGATTCAGTATTCAGTCCTGATGTTTTCCCATTGAACAAAAGTATCTTTACCGGATATATAACAAAAAAGCAGATGCAGAAACTTCACCCGCTGGAATTGCTCAAGCAAAAAGAAGATGCCCAGGAAGGCGAAGAAAAAACAGAAAAGTAAAAAAATAAAAAAGCAGTATAAAAAAGCTAATTGCAAAAGTATGTTCTTATGCCTATAGTCTGTCATTCCAACGAAAGTGTGAATCAAGAAACCATCCAGGAAGGTTTTAATCTAGGAACTATACAAAAAAGGAACTGGATTCCCGATTAAGGACTGCGGGAATGATAATTTTGAACTTTTGCAAGAGCCTCAAAAGAAAATGCATTTGAGAAAACCGCAGAGTTCACAGAGATTTTTTTAAGAGTAATAACCTTTAATTTTCAAATAGTTCTCTGAGTCCTCTGTGGTTAATCGCATTATTGTACGAAAAATGTCATTCCCTCAACCCCGATCACGAATTTCAAGCACATGCTTGATCGGGGAATCCAATTCATTTGTTCTGAATTCTCTGGTCAAGCCAGAGAATGACAAATAGGAGAAACATTTTCACGCCCTCTTTGTGCGGGCATTAGGGTTTGGGTAATCTATCTATTCGCAGTTTAGACAGGGTTTGCGTGATAAATCAGGGAATTATCACATTTTGTAAGCACAACCGATTTTGTTGTATGCTTTAGATATATGCAAAAGAAAATACTTATCGCTATAATTATAAATATCATAGTAATATCGGTCACGCTGGGAATTATAAGCTATATCACATTACATGAAAGCATTAATCAGGCTCTCGAGATCAGGTTTGCATTTGCTAGGATGATAGCAAAATATGTTGATATATCTCTTAATCAAAGCCTAAATAAACTATACGAAGTTTCTTATTCAGACAATACCGGTATGGGCGGCGGTGAATGGAGACAAAAACAAAAAATGCTTGAAAATATTTACAAGCATTCCATTTTTTCTGAGGGCGTTTTTGTGCTCGATAAACATGGCAATACATTAATAACCTATCCAAACCGCATTGAGCATTACCTTAATCTTACCCATATTGTGTCAGTTAATCAGGTGCTTCGGGAAGGCTTGCCTGTCATCTCCAATGTTTTTACGATTGAGCCAATCCAGAAAAAAGTAATTTTTATTTTGGTGCCCCTCAAGGATTCATCGGGGAAAGTAACAGGAATCGTAGGAGGCATAATAGGTCCGTCAAGTCAACTTTTTAATGAGCTTTTGATGAGTGCAAAAAAAGAATGGGATGGGTTTGCTGAGATAATAGATGTAAACGAAACAATAGTTGCATCTTCAAATCCCGCCCTTGTTTTTCAATCGCATAATCATGACTTTGTAATAAGCAAAATGATTAAAGAAGGCAGTTCGGGCATTATAGAATGCAGGCATTCGACTAACTATTCTGATTCTAAAAATTATGAAGTTCACGTTCTCATTGTAGTTCCCATTCACCTCGCTTCATGGGCTGTTATTATTGCTCAACCAGAGGAGAAAATCTTTTCTCCTGCCGAACACCTCCAGAAGGATTTTTTGCTGGTTGTATTTGTCTTTGTTGTCATCTCTACTTTGATTTCCATAAATATGAGCAAGAAAATAGTGAGTCCGCTTAAGTCGCTTATCTCATCTGCCAATAGGCTGGCATCCGGCGATCTTTCGTCGCCTGTCGGCAACCTTGGAAGCGATGAAATACTTAAGCTCAGCCAGAGCTTTGATGAAATGAGACAAAAACTCAAAGAGTCATATGAAAACATCAAAATGTACAATCTGGAGCTTGAAAACAGAGTGTCCTTGAGAACCGAAGAGATTGAAGAAAGCAGGCAGAGAATTAAGCATTTGCTAATAAAGGTCATTAAATCTGAAGAAGATGAGAGGAAGCGGATAGCGCGGGACCTTCATGATACGATATTGCAGGATATATCAGCCTTTCTGATACAACTGGAAATCTGCAAACTGCATCCGGAAACTATTTCAATGGATAAAATAAACGAAATGCGCGATGTCACTGTTAAAACAATAGATAATATCCATACTATAATTAAAAATTTTAGACCCGAAATGCTTGATGACCTTGGGCTGGAAGCTGCTATAAATGTATTGGCAACTTCACATCTGACTCGAAGAGGGATCTTCTGTTATTTTGATATCAAATCTTCCATTACGGGGAAATTATCTTCTGATGTCGAAATGTCTGTTTTCAGAATAATTCAGGAGGCTATCAGAAACATCGAGCGTCATTCAAAAGCAGAGAATGTTTTTATTGACATTGAAATTGATGGCTCCTACCTTAAAGTTATCATTGAAGATGATGGAATAGGATTTAATGTTCAGGAACTGATGCATCTTCCTACTGCAAACGGCAGAGGACTTGGGATCATTGGTATGAAGGAAAGGGCTTCACTGATTGGGGGTGAATTGCTAATTCACTCTGAACCCGGCGAGGGCACCAAACTATCAATTCAAATTCCACTCACGGAAGTGAGATGAAATGACTAAAACAAGGATATTGATAGCAGATGACCACGCCCTTGTCAGGGAGGGAATTGCAGCACTTCTGAAGTTCTATGATGATATCGTGGTGGTGGGACAGGCTTCTGATGGTATTGAAGCTATTAAACTTGCCAGAGAACTGAACCCGGATATAATACTTATGGATATCAGCATGCCGACTCTCGGCGGATTTGAGGCGACCATAGAGATTAAAAAAACATTTCCTGATATACGGATTATCATGCTTACACAATATGATGACCGGGAGTATGTAGCGCGTTTTCTAAAGGCTGGTATTTCTGGGTATCTGCTTAAAAAAGCTGTAGGCAGCGAACTTATTAATGCCATCCGCGCTGTCCAGAGAGGCGAGTTTTATCTCTTTTCGTCTATAGCTTCTGAAATTGTTGCCGGGTATCTGGATAAGGACAGGAAACCACTCGATGAGGATTTATACGAAAAGCTTACTGACAGGGAGAAACAGATTCTAAAGCTGATTGCAGAAGGCTACACCCATAAAGAGATTGCCAACTCCCTCAACATAAGCGCTAAGACCGTTATAGCCCACCAGACTAATATTTCAGAAAAGCTAGGGGTTCGCTCCCGGGCTGGTCTTATAAAGTTTGCTATCTCAAAAGGCATTATCAAGCTCGAAAAAAGAAATTAGTCTAATCTATTGCATCGCGATCCCCCCCAACAATCTAAGAAGACATTTCGCACTACTGATTCAGACTATACCATGCTTCTTGTAACAG
>JBBIKS010000071.1:0-12091 GCA_037445375.1 Nitrospirota bacterium
GCTCAAAATCTACTTTAAAAATCTCTCATTTTAAGGCTTTTGCAAGAAGCTCAAAAATTAACTCTATTTTCGCAGTTGTTTTTTTGCCATCATTCGTTGTTTTGCCTCAGATGGAAATGGACTTTTAGCCCTGATGAGATAAACAATAAATTTTCCAAAAGGAGGAAAGCCAGCCCCTTTGCAGGGGTTAAGTTTGCAACTTGAACTCTGCTTTTTATATTAGCAATTGTTCGAGAAGAATTTCACTCTTAGGGACAGATTAGTTTTCTGCAGGTAAATACATCCTGATTGGTGTCTGTTTAATAGAAAAACATAGTGTTCAGGTTACAAACCTGAGGTGATAACGAATCTCAGATGTGCTGAAATCGAACATGAAATATACACAATACTTCCTGTTTTTTAAGAACTGTCCGCATAGGGGTGTTACCAAAGAGGAATGGATACTTGAAACAATAGTACAATCAAGCAGGAAATATAATTCGATGGAAGAATTAAGGAGGAATGAAAATGAAAATTCGTTATTTTTCAGATACAGATACAGCATTGATTGAATTTTCGAATGTTGCTGTTGTTGAGACAAAAGAAATCTCAGAAAACCTGTACATTGACTTGGATGAAAAAGGTAATCTTGTTAGCATGACAATTGAACATGCAAAAGAAAAGACAAGTCTTTCAGAAGTATCTTTTCTTTAAATGGAAAGACAAGTGTCTGATGAAGGGGCACCCTTGTCAAATACATGTAAGCTCATTAATCTTGCTTTTCATGTCTGTTGCCTGTATTATGGAAGTTCCTACAAGCATAGCATCAACTGCGGCATTATTAATGGTTATTACATCATTTTTATTTTTTATTCCGCTTTCAGCTACAATTATTTTGTCAGTCGGGATGTACCTTTTCAGCCTCAGAGTATTCGATAAATCTATCTCCATTGTCTTAAGATTACGGTTATTTATGCCTATTATTTGGGCATTTATATCAAAAGCCTTTTGTAAATCATCTTCATCATGCACCTCAAATAATACAGCCAATTCCAACTCAGAAGCAATGTGAAGATACTCCTGAGCCTGGGTTTTTTGCAATATTGCCGCTATAAGCAGGATCGCATCAGCCTTATTCGCCCTTGCTTCATATATTTGATACTCATCAACAATAAAGTCTTTTCTCAAAACGGGCTTTTTTGTGATGCCTTTTACATAAGAAATAAACCTAAGTTCACCCTTAAAAAAATCCTCCTCAGTTACTATTGATATAGCATCTACAAGAGTATCTTTATATATTAAAGCAATCGCGGCAAGATCAAAATCCTCTCTTATTATGCCCTTTGTCGGAGATGCCTTTTTGATCTCAGCGATAAGCCTGATACCAGAGTTATTTCTTTTTATAGCATTGGTAAAATCTTCAGTTGTCTGTAAATCTATGAGCCGATTTTTCAAGTCCTTAATCGGTGTTTTGCTTTTTGCATCTTTAAGACGTTCAATTTTTTTTGTAATGATCGCTTTCATTATATCCATAACATTTATATTATAACGGAATAATTTTAAAAAAGTCGGTAAACTTATAATGGTTGGATGGCTCAAGGATCGAGGTCAAATGCTTTACAAATCAAAAAGGGATTAGAAACCTGACCTGTTTCTATCGGTATGGAGCGGTTTTAGCTTTAATCCTATCGTTATTTTCACACCAAATTGGCTAAGAGCAACCTTGCTTAGTTTGCTCAATTTAAAATGATCTCGATTTCATTGGAGAAAACTTTACGTGGCATCTGCTCAAAGGGTTTTTCGCAAAAATCAACCATGACTTTATATCTTCCCGCCTTTACGCCTTCTGGAACTGTGAAATATATAAAGCGAGAGGACTTTCTATCGTTTATCATTACGCAGTCCTTATCGCCATGATTTTTAATCGATGCATTAGCAGCTATTGTGCTTGCTGCCGCTGTATCTATAATGGCAATGTCCTTTTTTATCCCAAAACCGAAATCACTCACAGACGACAAAGAGAGTCTGACAGTTTCACCACTTTTATACCTATCATAATCAGTTGAGAGATAAATCCTTCGGTTATAATCACTCTCGCCTGTATGAACCTTTGAAGTGCTTGCCTCCCAGAATCTTGGTCTTGCTGCATCGAGATGGACGGTATTGCCGCCGTAATGCCCAACACCGCAGCACTGATACTGCTTGATAACCTCCCAAAGCTTCTTGCCATTAACCCCGTCTATATGGAAATCAAGAGCAAGACCATCAATGTGCGTGCTTGTCTTTGCAGCATTAGCGCCTTTGTTTCTAATATTTGAGTTGTAGTCATGGCTTCGGTAGCCAGACTCAAGAATAATCACCTTTCCATGCGACACAAGATCCGAGAAATAATCGAGCATGAAGATTAGGCGAGGGGATATATTTTCACCCTTCTGTTTCGTGGGGAAATTAAATACCTCGTCAATCCTCTCAAATGAGGCAGAAATCAATTGACTATCTGAATTTAAGAGTGAGACCTTTGCTTCTTTGCCTGTTTTGGCATTTCTGATATGGATTTTGCCGTCACCCATGAGGAAAAACAGCTTGTCTTTGGCTTCAGCATGTGCCTGTGCCGTGGTGAAAAGCATAAATGACAACAAAAGCAGAATACTGATAAAAGAAATATAGCTAAACGAAACTGGTTTTTTAATCATGCTCTTATCACCACTTAGTAGAGGGAAGCCTTGAAAAATATTCTGAGCTCAATTATATTTAGAGTCTGTTTATAAACTCTATCGCCATATATTACATATAGATTACATCGTTTTACGATGAAAATCAAATAGCAGCATAAGTGAGGAAGCCGTTTTAATTTGAGTTATTCCACAAATACATATCGTAGATAAAGGGTGAGACATTGAAGGAATTCATGGTAGGGATAAACAGGATAATGATGCAGGAAGCAACAGTAGAAGACGGTAAGAGCAAAAGGACAGACAGCACAATAGTAGAGACTGACATACAATATCCTATGAACCTGCTGTTGCCTCCAATAGAGCGGTGGGCTTCATCAGATATTATCAGGTCAAAATCAGTGGGTGAAAAAAGTCTCTGATATTTATTGTTAAATGAAAGGCTTTGAACCGTAAATACAACAATCTCTGCCTTTTTCCAATCATCCTTTAATGTCTTTGCAAAGACCTTCCATGCCTGATCCTCAAGCTCAAGACGGTCAACGAGGGGAAACACCCTTGTTGAGTTTCTGGTTCTTAAAAAAAGCTTTATCACTGCCATAGCAACGAGAGTCTTTCCTGTGCCTGTTGCATCTCAAAAAGAAATCTGTCACTGCCTTTTTTGACCGCATCCTGCAAAGCCTGTATTGCTTTCAACTGGTATTTTCTTAAAAATTTCAGGTCGTTTTCCCTTATGAATTCATCCTTGCTTTTTTCATCTTCCCATCTGGGGGTCTTTGGAGTAATAAGGGTTTTGTGTAAGAACAATGTAATCCTCTTTGACTTCCTCTCCGACAAGGCTCTCTGGATTAGGCTGAAATGATTACTTATGATTAAGAGATTTTATCGTTGGGAAGGAGGTTATGATCGTGGGATTCCCTCTTTCCAAATCCCAGAAATCATGCAGGTTGCCGTTTGAAAGAATAACAAATCGGACATCCTGAGACATTGCATACTTTCTTGCCTGTTCTTTAGCGTCAAGAGGGTTTTTGTCTTCTGATTTAGCCTCAAACACAACAAGAGAGAAGCCTTTTTCATCTAAAAGAAGAAAATCTATATAACCGTTTTTTGTTTTTTCAAAATCATCCCCAAAGGCGTCAACTTGCTTCTAAGTGATTCTCGCATTAACTTCAAGGGCGATATTAGCCCTGCCGTTTTTATTATCAAAAAACGCCATCCTGCCAGTTCAAGGAGTTTATTGATTTTTATGCGGGCTTTAGCTTCTTTCTGCATTTTTATCACTATATTTTTATGAATATTTAATCCTTTCATCAGTGATTTGTAGGATAGTTGATCCAAAAATGCAGTTTATTGTAATAAGGCAGAAATATAGAACGACATGCCTGTGAAAAAAATAATGGTCGCATCTACACATTGCACAATTTAAGTTATTTCATCATCTTTTCCACTTTTATTTAGTCTTTTGTCAGAAGGCATTTCAAGTTCAAATCGGCGGCTTGCATGTGATACTGCTAATTCCCCAATGCCATACTTTTTCAGAATCTCCTTGAAAGATAATCCGCTGAAACTATACGAATCAATTCATACCAATGATAATTTAAAAAGACCTCTGTCACTATCATCTTTGAATATGCTTTGCTGCTCATTGCATCTTAAGGTAATATGATAGAAAGCCCCAGGATATTCAATCCTTAGAGGTCTTGCCATGCAGAAGTTTATAGGATAAAACAGGATAAAACAAGGAAATGTCAAGATTAAAGACCTGACCCCATTTCCCTTAAATTTTTATATTCAATACAGGCAATCCTAAACGCTGCCTCTGATTCTCGCCACTAAATAAGTCTGTTTTTCTGTGCGGGATATCTCCTCTTTCCCCTTCGTGCTGCAATTGTATCTTTGTCGGCAGACTCGATGCATGACATACGGTATGTTTGCCAAATTTTTCCGAAAGCCTATCAACTGTATTGTATATATTTACTATTTTCTCGATTCGCACAGTGTCGTCAAAAAGTGTATATTGAATGCTGTCTTCAGGTATTAGTCCCGCAAGAACAACTCCTGTCTGCCTGTAAAGATTATCAGGTCTATAAATACACTTAAACCCCTCTTTCAATGCGTTGAAAAGGTCAGGTGGATATGGTGTAGGTGAGTTCAATTTTATTTCTATGCCGCTGTCCCTAAAATCCTGCCTTCTAAGAAAGATGATAAGTCTTGTTGCTGCGAGCCCGTGCCTTCTTGCTTTGATACAGGCATTCTCAAGATTTTTGGAAAACTGGGTATAAATAAAAGTCTCGTCACTTGTAGGAGGGGTAAAGGTCTTTGCCTTACTAATGGACTGATAGTTGCTCTTTGATTCGGATACTACGGGGTAAACGCTTCTCCCATTCAGTTCATGCCAGATATCCTGATAAGGCTTTGATAGATGTTTCTTTATGAACTGTTCATCCTTTCTGGCAAATTCAAGGGCCGTGTTTATTCCCAATTTTTCGAGATAGGCAGTCGTATTAGTGCCTATGCCCCATACACTGCCTGTCAGAAGATGTTCCAAATACCTGTGAATATCTTTGCCCTGAATTACTGTTAGTCCTTTCGGTTTTTTATGTTTTGAACCTATCTTTGCAAGAACTTTAGACAGGCTTATGCCTACTGACGCCGTGATTCGGAGTTCCTTTTCTATAGTTTCCTGTATTTTCTGACCTATGGATTCATAAGAGCAGTGATAAAACCTCCTCAATCCGGTAAGATCAACAAATGCCTCGTCAATTGAGTACTCTTCCACATCAGGAGAAAAACGCCTCAATATCTCGAACATCCTTACTGAGAAAAGGCTATAGGTTTCGTAATCAGAAGGGAGTATGATGGCATCCGGGCAGACCTTTTTTACCTCAAAAAGCCTTATACCTCTTTTGACACCCTTTGCCTTCGCCTCATAGCTTGCAGCAGCAACTATGCCACGCTCTTTTCCTGTAACAACGGGTTTGCCTTTGAGATCAGGATTAACCGCCTGCTCGCAGGATGCAAAGAAGGCGTCTGCATCAATATGAAGGATCGCTCTTGGCCAAGAATGTATTGTTATAGGCTGATCACTCATAAAATTCTTTAATGGCCTTAATGGTATTTTCTAATTACTGCGGTTACGACGCCTGCTATTTTAAGCTCGTTCTTCGGTTTAATCGGCTTATACTTGGGATTTGCAGGGATAAGAACTACGTTATCTCCTCTTTTTCTCAGATACTTTATTGTCCACTGACCATCCACTTCGGCAATGACTATATCACCGCTCTTGGGAGTTTGCCCTTTGTCAACAATTACCATGTCGCCGGGGAGTATTCCGGCTTCTAACATTGAATCGCCTGATACTTTAAGCAAAAAAGTGGCACTGGGGTTCTGGATAAGGAATTTATCTAAAGAGACGGTATCCGCCAGTTCTTCCTCCGCAGGGCTGGGGAATCCTGCCTCAACAGTGCCGAGGGCTTTAACTTGATTGCTAATAGATTTAGGTATTAGTTTGCCTCTTTCGTCTTTATCGAGTACATTGAGTTTCTGGAGCGAATTTATAAGCTTTGAGACCGCATTTTTAGATCGCAATCCTGTTATATCTCCTATCTCGGAAAAGCTGGGCATCCTGCCTTTTCGATTGTAAAAAAGCGATATATCAGCGATTCGCTCCTTCATTCTATCGCTATAGAGAAATGAGTTCATACTTATATTATAGGTGAACAATCGTTCACTGTCAAGATGGTCGAAAGATTTTATATAGCAGGCAGGATACCCTTAAATCCTTTATATTCAACTGGATTATCTTTATGAAATGCTGCAATTTGCCTAATAAAGATATCGCGGTAGTGCTACAATATAAATTCAAGATTCAAAAATGCTTTCGCGCTGTCGCACTGGTTTAGTGTTTCAGGACAAAGGTTTTTTCGGGTATCCATGTCTGCTTGTTTAGAATTAAAAGCAGTTTTCGGGTTGAAGATTTTTTGTAACGCTGTCCTATGGTTGCGAATAAAATAGCTCAATTTTGATGTAAAATGCTAAGAAGTGTAAAAACAATAAATCCTATCAAAATAATGAGCCCGGCAGCGGCAGCCTTAAGCCTGCCATTGGCGCCCCGGTCGAAAAAAGGTATGCATATAAGAAGTAATATGAAAATAACAGGGATTACAACAGTGCCTATAAAAACTATATCTCCGGGGAAATAACTTACAAGTTTAAAGAGCCACAGGAAATACCACTCTGGAACTGGTTGGAAGGGCTTTGAGAGGTCTATTTGCCTGCCTGCCAAAGGCGGGTAAAGCAAAACCAGAATTATTAATAATTCAAAAGCTATAAGCATAGTGACAATTATCTCTGATAGATAATCAGGATAGAATTTTTTATTAGTCTTATCGTTATAATTATTGCTTTTGTTCATAGTCAGAGCTTTGCTGATATTCCCTGTCTTTTTATCATATGGAAATGGAACCATAGTAGAATTCCCATAAAAAGGGGTAAGTAGAGAACATGCAGACTGAAAAACCTTATTAATGTTGTTCCGCTTACTTCAGCCCCCCCGCGGACAGCATACATCATGCTTTCGCCAATAAAAGGTATTGTTCCGACCATTGATGTGCCTACTTCTGTAGCCCAGTATGCCTTTTGATCCCACGGCAGTAAATAACCAGTAAAGCCTGAAGCCATAGCTGTTATAAAGGTTGCCGCTCCTATCATCCAGTTTAGTTCTCTCGGATGCCTGTATGCCTTCGAGACAAAAACCCTTATTGCGTGAAGAATAATAGAGATTATAAAAAGAGATGCGGACCACTTATGCATTCCCCTTACAACCCAACCAAAAGGAACTTCGTTTGTGATTATCAATACGCTCTTATATGCTTCTCTTTCAGAAGGCACATAATACAAAGATAACAATAAGCCGGAAAAGAGGAGTATAAGAAAGTAGGTGAAAGCTATGCCACCAAAGCAATAGGTATAATCAAGGTTAGGAGGAACTGGTCTCTGAAAAAACCTCCTATGCTGGGTGCTAATCTCAAAACGGCTGTCTATCCAGACAAATATCTTACCCATATAATTTTATGCCTATATATACCTTGCCGTCTCTAATAGACAAGGGTAATCTCTCAAGAGGCTTTGGCGGCGGACCTGCAATAACCTTGCCGTCCATATCGAATTTTCCACCATGGCACACACATACAAATTCTTTCTCGATATTATTCCATTTCAAAAGGCACCCAAGATGTGTGCATAATGGAGAAAAAGCCGTTAATTCCTCACCTTCTTTTTTCAAAAAAACAAAGCTGACTATTGTCTTTTCATGGAGATTATATTTATATTCTAATCTTTTAATGCCGCTCTTGTGGAGGGCTTCTTCTTCGGTTAAATAGATGTAAGAGAGCTTCTTTTGCTTGATTCTGGAAGGATAAATATAAGATAGTATGAGAATTAGACTAAAACTTATACTAAAAAAAAATGCCTTTATAATTTTTTTTAAAAAATCCCTTCTATCCATTTGAGCGCTGCAAGATAACTTCTCTTATCATCATAATAATCTTTAACCCGAACCCCTTATGTCTCAAACGGCTCAAAGAAATGTGAAAATGTCATTGCGAGGCGAAGCCGAAGCAATCTCAGAGCCTGTTCAGAACAAAGCAAAAGAAATGAGATTCCCGCTTTGGTCAAGGGAAAGTTACTTTTTGTTTAATGCGTTATGAAATGCCTTGCCGATTTTGAAATGAATTGTTTTTCGGGATGATATGCTAACCTTCTCGCCTGTCTTTGGGTTCCTTGCAATCCTTGCCCTTCTCTCTTTAAGCCTGAAATTTCCAAAACCCCTGACTTCTATTTTTTCGCCTTTGTTAATGGCTTCTTTCATGTTTTCAAATATCGTATTAATTATTGCAGCCACCTGCTTTCTGGTGAGTTCAGGTAATCTTTCCGAGACAATATCTGTCAGCATTGATTTTGTCATTATTGCACCCCCCCCTGCGGCATAAACTCATATTTTAATTCGAATCTTGGAATAAACTTGACAATTGTTTCAGCAATATTGCCTTCTATCAGTTCCATGAAAGGAGACTTTTTCTTTTTTACTACTACCTCTGGCTCACCATCAATTTCTGCAAGGGTTGCTGCCACCTTAATAGCGTGCTGCAAGTCCCCGAGTTCATCCACCAACCCTATATCAATCGCCTGTCTTCCTGAAAAAACCTTTGCATCTGCTATCTTCCTAACATTTTCTTGAGGCAGTTTTCGGCTTTCCGCGACATCACTGATGAATTGTTCATGGACATCGTTCATAAGCGACTGAAGGATATCCCGCTCTTCCTTGCCAATACCCCTGAAAACAGATGCGATATCCTTGTGCCTGCCACTTTTTATAACCTCTGTTTTTATCCCAAGCTTATCCATAAATTCCTTTAGATTAGGGATTTCCATAATCACCCCTATAGAACCGGTTATAGTTCCAGGATTAGCAACTATTCTGGTCGCTGGAGAGGCAATATAGTAGCCGCCTGAGGCGGCAACAGATCCCATAGAAACAACAACTTTTTTAGCTAAAGCAGCCCTCTTAACCTCAGCATATATTTCCTGTGATGGAGCGACCCCTCCTCCTGCGCTGTTAATTCTTAATACAATCGCCTTTATTGAACGGTCTTTAACATACCCTCTCATTTCATCAACAACGGACTTTGACTCGAGAATAGGCCCTTCAACCTTTACTAAAGCAATTTTACCGCCGATCGGCGACTCTTTCAAGAATAAAGTCAAAAGTGCGCTTATAACCAGCAGCACCAGAAAAAACACAGTGATGAAAAATACTCCTTTTTTCATTACTTATACCTTTTTAATATTTTTCATACTCAGTCCAATTTTTTTATCTTCCAGATTCAGTTTTATTACTCTCACCTGAATCTCGCCGCCCTCGATTATTTCCTTTGAATTGTCAATCTCTGAAGAATAAACGAGTCCTTCCACATCACCATTGAGTTCAACGAAAATCCCAAAGTCTGTTTTTTTAAGAACCTTGCCGGTAAATTCTTCCCCAAGTTGAAATTTCTCAGGAATCTCAGTTTCCCATGGATCAGGTGCCAACTGTTTGATACCTAAAGCCATTCGCTCTTTTTCTGGATCTATACTCAATACTTGCGCCTCTACTTTTTGATTTTTCCTTAAAATATCAGACGGGTGTTTTATATGCTTCGTCCAAGATAAATCGGATATATGAATCAGACCATCAACCCCTTCGGGCAGCCTTATAAAAGCGCCAAAATCGGTCAAGGTTTTAACCCTGCCCATAACTTTCTCCCCCGGCTTATATTTCTCGGCAACTATCTGCCAAGGTTTGGGTTGAAGCTGTTTAATGCTAAGAGAGAGCCTTCTTTTATCTTTTTTGACGCTAAGAATTGCAACATCAACTTCTTGGCCAACGGATAAATATTTTGATGGATGCTTAGGGCGCGGAGACCAATCAAGTTCTGTTATATGAACAAGCCCTTCTAATCCTTCCTCGACCTCAACAAAAGCTCCATAATCAGCAATGCTAACTACATTTCCTTTGACGGTCATCCCCGGACTATAACGACTCTCAACTGTCAACCATGGATCGGGTTTCTTTTGTTTATAACCTAAAGTTACCTTCTCTGTCTCTTTATCAAATTTAAGGATTATAAATTCCTTTTCATCGCCTACAGAAAAAAACTCCGAAGGATGGTTCACCTTACGCCATGATATGTCAGAAATATGCAGTAACCCGTCAATACCCCCGATATCCACAAATACACCATAATCTGTGATGTTCTTTACAACGCCCTTAATAAGTGTCCTTTCTTCCAATATCTTGAAAGTTTCCTCCTTCTTTTTGAGCCTCTCTTCTTCAATCACCTGCCGCCTTGAGACTATTAGAGAGCCTTCTAAAGATTGCGCGGCAAATGAACCGCCAAAACCTTTTGGTTGTGAAATCTTGAGTATCTTCAGAGGAACTGTATGCCCAATAAGGACATCGAGATTTCTGGTTACCTTCAGGTCAACCTGAGAGGCTGGAAGGAAAGCCTTTACCCCAAAAACATCCACAAATAATCCGCCTTTTGTCTTTTCAATAACAGTCCCTTCTACTTGCGAACTGCTGTTATAAATGGTATTCAGCCTTTCCCAAATCCTTATCCTTGAAGCCCTTATCCTTGAGAGTATTACCCCTCCTTGATCATCCAGTTTTTCAACAAATACTTCTAAACTGTCGCCTTCTTTTATCTCTGAAAACTCCTTCTCTGAGAATTCATCGATTGGCACAAACCCTTCTGATTTATAGCCGATGTCCACAACAACCCCATCATTTTTAATAGCGATAACCTTCCCGCTTGCTATAATCCCCCTTTCAATTCTAAGAAGCGATTCAGTATAAAGACTCTCAATATCTTTAGTTTCTTCCACCTTTATGTGGGTATCCATTATCTCCCTTTCCTCCTATATCTCTGATTCTATCCTCTATTTCATTTATTATCCAGTCAGGCGTAGATGCACCAGCACTAATACCAACCCTTGCGATATCTTTTATCCACTCTTCTTTCAATTCCGATGCGGTTTCAATATGATATGTTTTAACGGATGAGGCAATGCACAAATTTGCAAGTTGGGTGGTATTAGCACTGTTTTTACCGCCGGCGACAATCATTAAATTGACCTTGTCAGCAATCTCCTTCGTTTCCTTAAGTCTGAGTGCTGTAGAATTGCATATAGTATTGAAAACCTTCAATTCTCTGGTATATTTTAGTATATCACTTATAAATCCTTTTAAAAGCGAGGTTGGCTGGGTAGTTTGGATCACAACTCCAACCTTCTTCTTATGCTTTAATTTCTGAATATTATAGTTTGAATTAAAAACGATTGCACTTTCGCCTGCATAGCTCATTAAACTTTTGACTTCAGGATGTTCCATATCTCCAAGGATTACTACTTGATAGCCTTCATTGCATAGAAGTTTAGCATATTGCTGTGCTTTTTTAACAAAAGGACATGTTGCGTCTATGACTTTAAAATCTTTTTGAGACAGTCTCTCCTGCAATGCAAGCGGAATCCCATGAGTTCTGATAATAAGAGTATGAATATTCTTGTTATCAATATCTTCTGTGGGGCATACTCCTTCTGCGCAGAGTTTTTTGATTACCTGAGGGTTATGGATTAAAGGACCAAGGGTAAAAACATTTCTACTTTTTTTAGCAGCCTTAAACGCAATATTTACAGCCCTTTTTACACCAAAACAAAAACCTGCCCTGTTTGCCTTTATTATTTCTATATGAGACATCGAATATAACTAAGGATAAAAAAATTGATTATTAGATCAAGATATGCTGCTGAATCAACAACAATTTTAAGTAATAGTGGCTAATAAAAATTTCTTTTAATTATATACATTATAAAAACATATTGCAATTAAATTGAATATTATT
>JBBIKS010000072.1:0-11760 GCA_037445375.1 Nitrospirota bacterium
TATCAGAAAATGGAGTCTCGATACAGGTCTATTGCGCCCTTATAGCCAGCATGTTGATTGCACTCTTATTGTTTGCCAATTCCTCTTTAAATCTTGCAGATACTTTGCTGAAGGCAGTAGAATGTATCTCTCCAAATAGCCCACCCGTTTCCTCATTTCTCAGTTCGCAATATCTCTGAACATGGCATAAAAAAGGACGGTTCTATTAATTGGCAAGGGCAACCAAAGAAGGAAGAAAATAAGGAAATATAGAACCGTCCGCTTTGTTATATGTTGACTAATCTTGTCCAATGATGTATAGTTTATGGCAAGGTATATTATGAACAGAACAGCAAAAATAGAAATGCTTAACACAAAACGAGCAGCTATGCTTTTAGGCGTAAGTCCCAAGACGATTTACCGTATGGAAGAAAAGGGACTAATTCAATCTATTAAAACGCCAGGCGGTCAGCGGAGATTTAATAAAAAAAATTTAGAGAATTATTTAGACGCAAGTAAATCTTTTATTGCCCCACAGAATCCGAGCAAATACAGAGCAGCAACTCCCTCTCCCTCTTTTGTAAAGGAAACAACTACAGGATATTCACTATTTGAGCTTTCCCAAATCGACCCGGTTCCTTCCATCGAAAAAATGCAACGGCAAATAACGGTTAAAAATATTCGCAGCCACAAGCAACATTACGATATGGGCATGGATATATTCAGATGGATAGACGAATGGGACTTTAAAAGCTATCAAACTAAAACATATACGCACGGATTTCATACTTATCCGGCCATGTTTATACCTCAAGTCGCAAGGAAACTGATAGAAGTCTTTTCATCGGAGCATGATACTGTTTGCGATATATTCTGCGGTTCGGGCACTACCCTTGTAGAAAGCAGCCTTTTAAACAGGAATTCGATTGGCATTGAATTAAACCCCTTAGCCGTTCTGATCGCAAAAGTCAAAACAACGCCTATTGACCCTCAGACTTTAACCAACAATCTAAAAACAATTTTATTGGGCTATGACAACATAAAAAATGCAGTGTCTCCAAAATTCAATAACATTGATTTTTGGTTTTCAGAGCCTGTCATTAAAGACCTCGCAAAACTCAAGCAGGCGATATGGAATATCTCGGAAGAAAATATCAGAAACTTTTTTTCTGTATGTTTCAGCGAAGTTGTAAGGATTGTTTCCTTTACAAGGCATAAGGAATTTAAACTATTCAGAGATAAAGGCAAATTAGAAAAATCCTTTAAACCCGATGTCTTGGTCGAATTTATAAAGATTTGTGAAAATAATATTTTGGGAATGAAAGAGTATATACATGATGTTATTCCTAATAGCAATGTAAAAATTATACTCGGCGATTCGACTAAGGATAACGGCATCCCTCCTGAATCCGTGGATTTCATTATAACCTCTCCCCCTTATGGAGACAGTAGAACTACCGTTGCTTACGGCCAGTTTTCACGGCTACCCGCTCAATGGCTGGATTTGTTGCCGCCGCAAGTAAAAGATATAGACAAAGAATTGCTTGGAGGAAAAAACAATGTAAGTCTTAACGACCCGGTGATTGATTTGTCGGATACTTTAAGATTAAGCATAAAAATTATTTCTGATAAAGACCATGAGCGGGCAAAAGATGTTTTAAGTTTTTACAGGGATTTGTATAAGGCGCTTGTGCAGGCGCATAAGATTTTACGCCCTAAAAAATATTTTTGCCTTATTGTCGGCAATAGAACAGTAAAAGAACTGGTATTAAAAACGGATGAGATAATCTGTGAGTTCGGAGAGAAAATCGGTTTTGTTTCTCAGGGTATTCTTTTTAGAAATATACCTAATAAAAGGATGCCTCTTAAAAATAGTCCTACAAATGTGCAAGGCAAAACCGGATTTACAATGCAGAAGGAGAGCATAGTTTTGCTCAAGAAACTTTAGCCGTCGGTCAGCTATATATTGTATTTAGGTCGTCTAAAATTTCTGAAAACTCACAAATAGGATTTTCCCACTTTCCGGGTTTGGTTATATAAACGAAATCAAAAAACTTCAACATACCCTTCTGCCGCGGCTTTCGCTTCAAGCCCTTCTTTTATAGGCGCGAAGTAGTACCTGCTTTCAATTTCCGATAGAGTTTTAATATTTATTTCAAGCATCTTAAATCTTCTTAAAGTTCACTAATAATATCATAAGAAAGAATTTTAGTGCTGCCTTATAAAAAACTTCACCTGTTCATAGAATTCCTGTGTGTCAAAGCCTTCCGAATTGAGGGATTTTTTAACCGACTGGAGAAATTTATAGCATCTTTCTTCATCCGAAAGCTGATTATCATTATCCCCAAACTCAAGGATGCCGAAGTTTGTCCTGTCAACATTCAATCCCACAAGCACCTTGATATTTACAAGAGGATTGTCTTTTAATCCATCATATAACTCTACTAATACCGGAGAAATAAAAGAAGCCGACCAAAAACTTCAACTCATCGCTTTTTTGAATTAGTTCGATAAGCCGCTTTTTCAGATTTTTTGCTTCGCTGTTTGTGATAAAGTTTTTCATAGATACTCTATCCGTAACCATAGGTCATAGTTATCATCATAAAACTCTAAAACTCTACATCCCTGCCATATAATAGGCTGATTATCTCCCTTGCGGTTTCTTCTACTGATTTGTTTGTTGTATCAACTATCTTCCATTTCCTGTTTTTGGCGCAGAGTGAATAAACATGCTCCACCTCTTCGAAAATCTTTCTTATATCTGTATAGCTGCTGTCAGTATGATAATGTCTCATTCTTGCTAATCTAACTTTTTGCAGAACTTCAGGGTTCATGGTCAGACATAAAATTTTGGTCTGGTCAACTTGGTAAATCTCTTTTGGAAGGGCGATAGAAGGCACAATGGGAATGTTTATGACCTTAAACCCTTGTTGTGCGAGAAAAAATGATGTCGGGGTTTTTGAAGTCCTTGAAAGACCAACCAGTACGATATCAGCAGAAAAAATACCCTGTGTGCTCTTGCCATCGTCATGGCTCAATGTAAATTCTATAGCTTCTATTCTTTTAAAATACCTTTCATCAACCTTTCTTAATAAAGTTGGGTTTTCCATCGCTGGCTGCCCCAAAAACTTTGTTAGTGTAGAAATAGGAGGACCGATTATATCGTAATAGGCTATGCAGCTTTTTTTGCAAAACCTCTCTATGAAATCCCTCAGCTCTTTACGAACAAGGGTATATGCTACATAACCTTCTTCATCCCTTGCCTGCTCTAAGATAAATTTAAGCTTCTCTTTTGAATCAATCTTCGGATAAACGGTAAACTTAATCTGAGGGTTTTCAAATTGTACCAATGCTGCCCTTAGAATATCCATCGCACTTTGCCCTGTAGCATCGGATAAAATAAAAATCTTCTTCAATTTTTACCTCTTTTTAGTATTTTTTATATACACAATTTTAACAGTTTTTTTGCTCTCATTCCATGTCTCGCATAAATTGTAAAGCAGCTTAGGGAATGGCATGAGATAACCTGTACATTTTGATAAACAACCCCTGAATCACCATTATTAAGTGTGAACAAGGAAAGATTTTATTCAACCCAAAATAACACAAACAACAATAGAGTCACAATATTAGAACGGCCTCTAACCATTTTGTAAGGCAAAGGCATCTTAACTGATAATTTATGTTAAAGTAAAATATGTCGGAAATCAGTTCAAAAACAAAGAGTGCTGGTATTATTATCATTGGCAATGAGATTCTCTCTGGGAAGGTGCAGGATGAAAACTCCTACTTCCTTGTCTCAGAACTAAGATCAATTGGCGTGGATGTCTTGCGTATATCCGTTATCCCTGATGACATAAAAACTATTGGGGAAGAGTCACTGCTATTTTCAAAAAGCTATGATCATGTCTTTACTTCCGGCGGCATTGGTCCCACCCATGATGATGTTACGATTGAAGGGATTGCAAAGGCTTTCGATGTGGATATGGTCTTTGATCACAAACTTGTGAAATGGCTGAACAATCGTTACGGTGATTCAATGAATGAAGCAGCATTGAAGATGGCTCTTGTGCCAGCAGGGGCTGAACTGCTTCATACTGAAGCCAATAGTTTGCCCACAATTTTTTTTAAAAATATCATAATTTTCCCGGGAATTCCCTCATTGCTAAGAAAAAAATTTCTTGCTATCAAAGAGCGCTTTCGTTGTTCAAGCTTTTTTATCAAAAGACTTTTCATTTATGCCGATGAGTCATATATAGCTGGCTCTTTAACCAGCATCGCAGAAGCAAATCCAGATGTTGCAATCGGTTCATATCCTATTATCGGCAATCCTGAATACAGGGTGATTGTCACGGTTGAGTCCAAATCAGAGGAAACATTAAAATGGGTAATAGAAGATCTTCTTAAGCTTATTCCAAAGAGAGTTGTCTTGAAAGTCGAATAAATATAAGCATTATCAAACCAAAAACAAACTCTTATTCGCTAAAAAACCTTCTCACCAATTTCAAATTTTTTGGGTCATCACTTTCGCTCTTCTTTGGTGTCTCAAGTATAATGGGCACAGATTCAAAGGCAGGATGTCTCAAAAACCTCTTCATCGCCTCTTTGCCTATGCTTCCTTTGCCGATATGTTCATGCCTGTCAACTTTGGAATTAAGGGCTTTTTTGGAATCATTAAGATGAATGAGTTTTACTTTATCAAACCCAATATAGGTGTCTATTTCATTTATAAACTCTGACAACCCACCTTCTTTTGTTAAATCATAACCTGCTACGAATGCGTGGCATGTGTCTAAACAAATACCTCCGACCAACCCCATTGTGTCATTATCGAGTATATCAGCGAGATTTTTTATTAGTGTGGATATATCCCCTCTTCTTCCAGCCGTATTTTCTATCAAAATCCTGACATTAGATTCTCCCATATCAGAGAGCTTTGTTAAGGCAGTTGCAGCCCTTTTGCGGGCATCATTTTCGTTGTTTTGCGAGGAACTCCCAAGATGAAGCACCACATAATCAGCATTAAGCAAAACCGCTATCTTTAATTCAGTATTAAGCAGATTTATTGATTTTTGATAAATACTGTCATCCAAGCTACATAAATTAATAAGATATGAGGCGTGAATAAAGACAGGCTTAATATCATAAAGCGTCTTTAGTTTCTTAAATTGCAAAATCTCATCATCATGGATGCTATTTACAAACCACTGCCTTGGGTTATGTGAGAATATCTGGATAGTGTTGCAGCCAAGTTTTTTCGCCCTCTTAAGAGATAAATGCAATCCGCCGGCAATTGATGTATGAACACCAAGCCTAATATTTAAATTTGGCATTTATATTATTCCTGCATCTGAGCAAGGATCCTTTCTTTTATTGAAAACAATAATGAATTCATATAAGACTCATCAATAATGCCTGAAGAGGATACAGTTTCGAATATCCTTTTTGGAAGCCTGAGATTATCGAAGGAAAAACCCTCTCTGATTTTAAACCTGTATTTTTCAGCATAAATCCTTTCCCCAATTCCCTTGATATCTTCTTCGGATAAATCCAGTCCTGCTATTTGTAAAGCATCCTTGACAACTTCGGGCTTATAAATCTCTCTTGCAAAAAAACATATAACAAGGCTTGACAATATTTGTCTCCATTTTTCTTCATCTAACATAGCATCTGCAATTTTATCGGGGGGTATGTTTTTATCGAGCATCAGTTTCTTATCAAATGAATACCCTGCATTATCAAGGTGGCTATGTCTTGCACCTGTTAAACAGCCTGCATGAGCGGCAGGTCCGGTATGGTAACCTGGCATCTCATTTCCACCAAAGGCGAGGGCAAAATCTCCCCCGCCATATAAACCAGATGCATGTTCAACTCCTTTTGAAAGGGCTTTATAGAACTCATTGGGCTGTTCAAGCATCATTTTTACAGCATCAATATAAGATGGATAATTCCCCCATTTAAGGCTCAAGCCGCCTGTCTCTTTTTCTGAGATAATACCTTTCTCCTGAGCTTCGGTAGCCCATGCAAGTGCAACCCCTGTGCTCATACAGTCCAATCCGTAAGCCTCTATCCTGTCGAGTATTTTTAAAAGCCCGTCAACATCCGAACCGCCAAGCATAGAACCAAGAGCATAAAGAAGTTCATAATCATAACCAATCATAGTTGTTTTATAGAAAAAAGGCTCATCATGATATGGTTCTCTTAGCGCTGCAATATGAATACATGCAACAGGACAATGAGCGCAGGCAAGACGCTTTCCAAGATATCCTTTCGCAATTTGTTCGCCTGAAATCTTATCTGCACCCTCAAAGCTGCTTTCCTTCAGGTTTCTCGTTGGCAATCCGTTTGAGGCATTCAGAGCGAGAACATTTATTGGGGTGCCAATCTCGTGATATTTCTTCATCAAGGGTGATTCTGTGGCTGTCTTGAATATAGAATTATAAAGCTTTGAATATTCCTGCCTATCTGAAACTGGCAAAGACCTCTTGCCTGATACGACAAGGGCTTTTAATTTCTTGCTCCCGAATACCGCTCCAAGTCCAAGCCTGCCAAAGTGGCGAAATGTCTCTGTAGTAACACAGGAGAATGGAATTATCTTTTCTCCTGCTGGTCCTATCCTCATGATAGTCCTCAAGCCTGATGACGGCTCATTTGCCCTGATAAGACGACCGGCTGTTATGCTGCTTTTCATGCCCCATAAAGTAGAGGCATCTCTGAAAAATACCTTATCTCCATGTATTGCAATATAGCACGGTCTAGGGCTTGCCCCTTTTATTACTATAGCTCCGTAGCCTGCCATGCGAATAGATACAGCGCTTCTGCCCCCTGCATGACTTTCCCCAAGATTGCCCGTATGAGGGGATTTAAACATCGCAACAGTCTTGGAGGCAAGGGGAAACAAGCCTGTTAAATGTCCCACAGCAAAGATGATAGGGTTTTCAGGGCTCAGAGGGTCAATTCCACTGGGACACTCCTCCTTTAAAAGCTGGATGGCAACACCTGCACCGCCAATGTGTTTGCTGAAAAGGTCTTGTCTTGTTTCTGTGTAAAAGCGCTTTTTTGAGAGATCAATGTATAGGACTTTATTGAGATATGTTTGTTTTTCCATCTTTCATCTCAGCTTTTATTTGAAGTTCTAACTCTGTCTTGCGAAGTTCAATTACCCCATAAGGGCAGTATTTCGCACAATAGCCGCAATAAAAGCATATAAGTGGTTTATTATTTTCATCGTCCCAGAAGACCGCATTAATTATGCAAGTCCTTACACATGTCCCGCAGCCTGTGCATTTTTCTTTTTTCAGAAGAACACCTCCAACCCTTTTTACAAGCAAGGCATCCTCAGGACATGCCCTTGCGCATGGAGGGTCCTCGCAGGCAATGCATGTAATAACCATGAAGCCTCTCTGCATTCCACCGGCAGACCTGATGCCGATGCATGTCTTGGAAAGACCAGTATCTTTATGAACCCTACTACATGCAAACATGCAGCATTGACAGCCTACACATTTCTCTGCATCAACCACTTCTAAACGCATATATTTACTCCATCGAAGTTTTTAGAAAAAGCCTATTTATGTTAGTGTTTGTTTATAAACTCGTTTTTTGTCACCCTGAGCTTGTCGAAGGGTGATGTAAGTCCTTGTTTTTGTGTCATGGTTAGAGAGGCTCACCATGACAATTTGGCATTTATAACAGACACTATTTAACTGCACTTTGGGTTAAATTTCATTTATCATCAATCCCAGCCCATTTCTTCATTACCTGTTCGATGTTTAGGGTTCCTTTTCTGCCGCCTATCTCACCCCAGTCAAGCAATTCCCCACTCTCATTTGCAGGGAAAATAAAGACTTGCTCAATAAGCGGAACCATTGTTGCCGATGCACAAACATAAGGGGTTAAATTTAGATGTTTCCTCGCTTTCAAAATATTCAACTGGCGGGTCAACCTTATAAAGATAGGCAGTGCCGTTAAATCTTTCACTTATATCTCTAATAAATTCAATTTTTCTCATTTTATTCTATAATTATACTAAACTTTGTATTGATAATTTAAAAAAATGGAAACCTTAAACTTTTTTTTCCTAAGTATAATACCAATTATGGTCGCTATAAATGCGCCCGGCGTTTTGCCGATATATATATCAATGACTGAAGAAATGTCTTCGCTTGAGAGAAAGAGGATTGCGCGTCAGTCTGTATTTACTGCATTAATGATTACAATAGCATTTGTATTTGTTGGCGGGGCAATTTTAAGCTCGCTATCTATAGAAGTGGAAGACTTTATGATAGCAGGCGGCATATTGCTCTTAGTAATCTCAATATCCGATATGCTAAAGTTTGGTGAGAGCAAGGTTATCACTACATCAACACTTGGTGTAGTGCCGCTTGGGACACCATTGCTGGCAGGGCCTGCGACATTGACCACTTCACTTATTTTAGTCGGCAGTTATGGCTATTTACCTGTAATATTGTCGCTTGCATTTAACCTTTTTGTTGCATGGCTGATTTTGTATAAAGCAGATTCAATTATCAATCTTATGGGTATAAATGGTTCAAGGGCATTTGCAAAGGTGTCTTCTTTATTATTGGCAGCAATAGCAGTTAAACTTATAAGAACAGGCATTTTCAAGATAATTGAAAACTGATATGCTTATTTTATTATAATGCTGACCTTTGTTCCTCTTTCTTGTACGCTCTCAATTGTCATATCCCAACCGTGTGCTTTAACCAGATGTTTTACTATAGCAAGGCCTAATCCTGTCCCGCCTAACTCCCTCGACCTTGCTCTATCTACTCGATAGAATCTTTCTCCCATCCTGTTAAGATGCACGGCTGGAATGCCTATGCCGGTGTCTTCAACAAAGATTATAGTATATTTATTTGCTTTTGTTATCCCGAGCGTAACACCGCCTTGTTCGGTAAATTTAATCCCATTATCTGCAAGATTGAGCAAAATTTGTATGAGTCTATTTTTATCAGCAAGTATTGATATTTTTTCATCAGGGATATTTTTTTTCAGGTAAAGTCCTTTTTTCTGAGATATTTCCTTAAATGTTGAGATGATAGTGTCTATTGCCTCTTCAGGGTCTATAAACGTTTTTTCAACCCTTATGTCGCCAAGTTCGATTCTTGATAATGTAAGCAGGTCATCTACCAAGCTATTGAGTCTCTTACTATGATTTTTGATCATGTGTAAAAACTTCGTGGCATTTTCCTTATCATTAACAGCGCCTTCTATTAATGTTTCGGTGAAACCTGCTATTGCTGTTATAGGTGTCTTTATCTCATGTGATACATTTGCAACAAAATCCGTCCTTATCTGCTCAAGCTGTTTTAGTCTCGTTATATCATGAAGGGTGAGAACAATACCACTTACTGTATCCCCAGAATAAATCGGCACTGCGGTAGCAATTAGATATATATCTCTGTCATGCCTTGAAACAACGATTTCATCTGAAATAATCTCCCACGAGTCCATTGCCTTTCTAAAAATATCTATTAACTGCGAATTTCTGATAACCTCCATAAACTGCTTTTTCTCTATGCTTTTATCAACACGAAATATTTTTCTGAAGGCTCTATTGGCAAGCAAAATCCCCCCTGATGTATCAACAATAAGAACGCTGTCAGTCATCCCCCTTAATATTGCTTCCATCCTCTGCATTTCCTCATCTGCAGAGTCCAGTCTTGCCTTTGTTATTTCCAAAAAAGAATTAATACCCTTGATTATTTCATCTAATGGTGTTTTAGTTTTTAAAAATAGTTTTGCATTGAGATTGCCAGTAGAAATATCATGTATAAAACGTTTGATTTCTACAGCAGACATAGAAATTATGTAGTGGCGATAAAGCAAATATACGAGGTAGATAGAAAGTATAATTATTATGATAAGTTCATAAGTCATAAGTCATAAGTCATAAATTTTGTTATTAGGCATCAAAAAAATAGCCTATACCTCTCATTGTTTTTATGTATTTAGGATCATCAGGGTTTTTTTCGACTTTTGACCTGATTCTCCTGATGTGCACATCCACTGTGCGGGGTTCAATATATATATCATCACCCCAAACTGCATCAAGGAGCTGTTCTCTACTCAAAACCTTTTTGGGTCTCTCAGCAAGATAAAGGAGAAGTTTGAATTCAGTAGCACTCAATTTTATAGTAAAATCCTCTAATGTAACAATATATTTTTCTTTATCTATGATGATATCCCTTATTTGCAATATGCTGTCTTTCCCTTCTCCTGCATGAGTTAGAAGGGATGTTCGTGTCTCTGTCCTTCTAATAATTGCTTTAATCCTTGCAATGAGTTCCTTTGGACTGAAAGGTTTTGTAATGTAGTCGTCAGCCCCCATTTCAAGTCCATGCACCTTATCAAATTCATCAGCGCGGGCAGTCAGCATAATAATAGGCATATGAGACAATCTGGGATTATTTCTGACAATACTGCATAATTGAAGCCCATCAATTAATGGCAGCATCAGATCCAAAACAATCAGATCATAATTGTTATGAGTCAATTTCTTAAGGGCTGCATCACCATCTAATGCATGATCAACATGATAGCCGCTTTTTATGAGATTATATGAAACAAGTTCAACTATGTCCGGCTCGTCATCTATGATAAGAATTTTTTTCATAATCATAATCATAAATATTTTTTCAGATCCTCTATATTACATTTCCTTATTATTATCTTTCCAATCCTTTCGGGTAAGATAATCTTTATCTGCCCTGCTTCTGCTTTTTTATCAAGCTTCATATGTGTAATCAACATGTTGATATCAATATCAGGTGGAAGTTCAGAAGGTAAGCCATAAGAATCGATAATTAATTTTATTCTTATAACGCTCCTTTTATCAAGCACACCTATTTGCTCAGATAACCTTGCCTCGAGATTCATCCCGATAGCTACGGCTTCTCCGTGCAAAAAGCTGCGATAACCTGTCTCAGTCTCTATTGCATGACCTGCAGTATGTCCATAGTTCAATATTGCTCTTAATCCTGATTCCCTTTCATCCATTGAGACAATCTGAGCCTTGATCTCACATGAACGTTTGATTATATGTTTAATATGTGTTTGTGAGAGATCTAAGATATTACTCTTGTTTTCTTCCATAAAATTGAATAATTCTTCATCCCATATTATTCCATACTTGATTGTCTCTGAAATGCCGCATAAAAGCTCCCTTCGCGGCAGTGTCTTAAGAGTATCAGTATCTACAAAGACTAGTCTTGGCTGATAGAAGGTTCCTATCATATTTTTACCAAGCGGATGATTTACTCCTGTTTTGCCTCCTACTGAACTATCAACCTGTGAAAGAAGGGTTGTAGGCAATTGAACGAAATGAATGCCCCGCATATATATGGATGCAATGAAACCTGTTATATCGCCTATAACACCGCCTCCCAAAGCAATCAGGCAGGAATTTCTGTCCAATCCCTGACTCAAAAGTTCGCTAAGGAGGTGATATGCCCAAAAGTAATCTTTATATTCCTCTCCATCAGGTATAATTACGCTTGAAGCCTTAAAACCAGCCTTCGTGAGTGAATCTATTACAATATCGCCGAATAAATTAAAAACCGTTGGATTGCTAATAATAATTATTTTGGGAGAGAATTGAAAAGGCAAAAGCGCGTTGCCTATTTCTGATAAAATTCCCTTATCAATAATAATATTATAGCTTCTTTCTCCTAGATCAACCCTTACCTTTTCCAAATTAACTCCATATGAAATATTAAGTTTTGGTTGCAGCCTTCTCAAAAAATAGCTTCTGAACAA
>JBBIKS010000073.1:0-11389 GCA_037445375.1 Nitrospirota bacterium
TTATTGATTGTTAGTTTACCAAGGAATGTCAGATTAAGTCTAATCTATTGCAATTATTATTCTTTAATCTAAATCGAGCGATTCTTTTAGGTAAATTTCTCTAATGACAGGCAAAACAGCTAATGCGGAGTTGCAACCAGAAAGAGTTATCTGCCAGTGGGACAAACAATCGGACAGCTAATATTTTTTGATTTAATAAGGGGTTCAATTTAGTAAACCCCTTATTAAAGTGGGTTTGAAACAACCTTAGTCATGCAAGGCTTGGACTTTTTAATATTAAATTAAACCTTTTCGAAATTATCCTTAGAAGCCCCGCAGACAGGACATGTCCAGTCTTCGGGAATCTTCTCAAAGGGCGTTCCAGCAGCAACACCTGTGTCAGGTGATCCTTGTGCCGGGTCATAGATATAACCACAAATACTGCATTTCCACTTTTCCATAATATCCTCCTCAATTTAGACATTAAAAAATACTATCCTAAATTCCCACTATTGTCAATATTTTCCATCTTTACCTTTGATACTCTTTGACCAACCATCTCGAGGACCTTCAGCCTCATCTTTCCCATATCAACGGTATCACCACACTTCGGTATCCGCTGTAAGTGTGTAACAATAAACCCTCCCAATGTTTCATACTCAGGCGACTCTGGAATGCTTATATTGTAGTCGTCTTGAAGGTCACGGGTGCTTATAGATGGATCTATTATAAATGAGCCGTCAGGCAATTGAGTTACAGGACTCTCAGTATCATACTCATCCCTAATCTCTCCTACAATCTCTTCTAAAAGATCCTCAAGCGTAACAAGCCCCGTAACAGCACCGTATTCATCAATTACGATAGCCATATGAACCCTCTTTTTTTGCATTTCCCTTAAAAGATTACTTATCTTCATTGTCTCAGGTATGAATAAAGGCGGCTTCATTTTCATCGCCTTGCGTATATCAATTTTGTCCTTATCGGCTTTGGAAAGCATGTTGAAAAATTCTTTCGCATATACTATACCGCGCACATCATTGATATCCTTGCCGATAAGAGGGTAGCGAGAAAATTCTTCTTCAGAAATAATAGAGACTATTTCATCAAAACACATGTTCGTTTTAAGGGTTACCATTTTTGGTGATGGAACCATGACCTCTTTAACGGATGTATCTGTGAACTCAAATACTCCATGTATCAACTCCTTTTCAGCAGGCTCAAAAATTCCCTGTTTTCTTCCCTCTTCCAAAAGAAGTTTGACTTCCTCTTCTGATATATATTCTCTCCGACTAAAAGCCTTTTTACCAAAAGGCTTGAGCAAAATATTAGTGCTTATTGTCAAAATATATACGAATACATTTGCAAGCTTGGAGAATTTCTCGACAAAAGGTGATACCGCAAGGCTGACTCTTTCGGGATAAGCAAGTGCTAATGATTTAGGGATCAACTCCCCAAATACAAGACTTAAATAAGTAACGAATAGGACGACAACACCAATTGATATTGCATCACTCGATGCAGAAATTAGCGGGATCGGTACTTCCTTGAGAATCGGGCTAATTGTCGCTACAGCAGCAGCGCCGCCTATTGCCGAAGCAAGCGCTCCCGCTGTTGTAACGCCTATTTGAATTGCCGCAAGAAACTTATCTGGCTGTTCTCTTAGTTTGTTAAGAGATTCAGCATTTTTAACGCCGTCTTCTATGAGCTTCTTTATACGGCTTCTTCGCATGGTTACTACTGCAATTTCTGATGCCGCAAAAAAACCGTTTATAAAAATAAAAACGCAGATTAGAAATATATCAAACCACATTTTTTAGTTTTTTAATCACTTCATCGGCAGCTTGAGTAGTAGATGCAGCAGTTAAATCATTGCTGGGTTTTAAATCATAAGTGAGATAAACCCCCTCCTCTATAATTGCCGTAACTGCTTTTTTGAGTCTGTCTGCAGCTTGATTCTCGCCCAGATGCCTGAGCATCATCACGCCAGAAAGGGTCAATGCAAATGGATTCATTTTATTTAAGCCTTTATATTTTGGGGCGCTCCCGTGAGTGGCTTCAAAGACAGCGAATTCATCGCCAATATTGGCTCCCGGTGCAAGCCCTAACCCGCCTATCAACCCAGCCGCAAGGTCAGAAACGATATCTCCATAAAGGTTCGGGAGCACCAAAACATCATAAAGCTCCGGTTTTTGAACAAGCTGCATACACATATTATCAATTATTTTATCTTCAAACTCTACATCTGGATAATTTTCAGCTATATTTCTGGCTGCCGATAAAAATAATCCGTCTGAATATTTCATTATATTTGCTTTATGAACGGCGGTCACTTTCCTTCTATTATTCTTTCTGGCATACTCAAATGCAAATTTAACGATCCTCTCAGTTCCATATACTGAGATGGGCTTGAGGCTGATCCCTGAATCTGCTCTTATAGCCTTGCCGGTTTTGGAGCGTACAAAATCAATTAGTTCAGATGTTTCAGCCCTGCCTTTTTCAAACTCGATTCCGGCATAAAGGTCTTCGTTATTTTCTCTGACTATTATAAGATCAATATGATCATATCTTGCGTTTATGCCTCTGAATGTTTTACACGGCCTCAAGCAGCAATACAAATCGAGTTCCTGCCTTAATGTAACATTAACACTCCTGAACCCCTTGCCGACAGGTGTCGTAACAGGGCCTTTGAGGGCAACTTTGTTTTTCTTTATTGAATCTATCACCCTCTGCGGCAAAGGAGTTCCCTCTTGTGCATAAACATCCTCCCCTGCATTCTGGACATCCCACTCAAAAGTAACCCCTGTAGCCTCCAGAATACTTCTGACTGCCTCTGCAACCTCTGGACCTACTCCGTCTCCCGGTATAAGCGTAATCTTATGCATTTTTGATATCTCCTTACGGGCACACTGAGAGTATTTCTCTTGCAACATCAGGATGGTTGGCTATAAGTTTTAATTCATCATCAGTCAGGGGTTTTTGGGTATGAAGATTCGCATACTGAACAATATCGAGTATCCTTCTGGCTTCATTGTCATCATGAAATTCTATTCCCAATTTGCTATAAACATGCCTGAATCCCTTTAACCCACCATACTCTCCTGTAGTAATAATACGGCCCGTCTCTGCCAGCTCAGGCTCACCCCTTCCTACATCTTCAGGATCATATAATTCATAATTTCTTCTGTCTTTTAGCGCCCCGTCTGCGTGAATGCCCGATTCATGTGCAAATGCGTTTGCGCCAACTCCGGGCTGATTAATTGGGATGGGAAGATTAAAGGCATAAGAGGCATAGCGGGCAAGCTTCCATGCCTTTTTGAGATCTATATATTCATCCATAGGCAGTTTATCCTTGAGCCCATGAGAAAATTTAAGCGCAAGGATTGTTGAAACAAGATCACAATTGCCAGCCCTTTCACCGTAACCGTTTATAGTGGTATTGATATAAGTATCAGCTCCTGCCTCTATTGATGCCTGTGCCCCTGCAACTGAGACCGCTTCAGCCATGCCGAGATCATTATGACAGTGCATCTCAATAGGAAATTTTGTTGCCAAAGCAAGGGTTTTAATTCTTTCATAAATAGTTATGGGGTCATCAGTTCCCAGAGTATCGCAATATCTAAACCTATCAGCGCCGCTCTCCTTTCCTGCAAGGATGAATTCAATAAGCTTGTTTAGTTCAGTCCTTGAGGCATCTTCAGCATTTAGTCCTACCGTTTGAGCGCCAAGACTCTTTGCAAGCCTGACTGAATCTGCGGCAGAGTTTAAGATGTCTTTCCATGTCTTTTTCCCCTGAAATTTCCCCTGAAGCATTACTTCAGAGGTAGCCATTGAAATATTTATATGCTGGAGATCTGGACAATTATTAAAGGATAATTCAACATCTTCAGGCACTGCCCTGCACCAACCCTCAAGATGAATTCTTTTTATCGCGCCCAGCCGTGCAAGTTCTAAATTTGCATTTATATATCTTACCTCATGTTTAATAGTGGGGAAACCTATTTCACTTTGGTAGATACCCATCTCATCAAGATAAATGTTAAGCATAGTCTTCGCCAGCTTAGGAAGCAGAATCCTTGATGTCTGTACCCCGTCTCTGTTCGTTACATCAATCAAAAATACTTTAGCGTTCATAATCCTCCCTTAATTATTTATTTAAAAGTCTCTTTATCAGAGTGAATCACTTCTTTTTTATTATCTCTCTTGGGATGGCAATCTTGCCTGTCCTAACAAACTCTTTTATCCCCACCGGCTTCATTAGCTCTATGAAAGCCTCTATCTTCTTTTCATCTCCGGTTATTTCAATTGTATACGTGGTAGGGCTCGAATCAAGAACCCTGCCCCTGAATATTTCGGCTATTCTCAAAACCTCAGCTTTATTTTCCTGCTTTGGAGCGACCTTAATCAGTATCATCTGCCTTTCGACATGATCAATCTCTGTGAGGTCAACAACCTTGATGACATCAACCAGTTTATTGAGCTGTTTAGTAATTTGCTCAACTATCCAGTCGTCTCCGCTGGTGACAATTACCATTGTAGATATTTGAGGGTCAATTGTCTCGCCGACTGAGATGCTCTCAATATTATACCCTCTTCCGCTGAAAAGTCCTGCAACTCTTGAAAGAACCCCAAATTTATTTTCAACAAGAATTGAAATAGTATGTCTCATATCAGAAATCCTCCTATTTAATAGCTCTCAATTTCTTTTCAGCCTTTTTTTCTTTTTCTAAAAAGAGCATATCATCTAAAGTAGCCCCGGCTGGAATCATTGGATATACCTTTTCTTTCCAATCACAAACGAAATCGATAAATACAGTTTTTTTAATCTTGAAAGCCTCAAGCAGAACAGGCTCTACCTCACTTGGTTTTGTCGCCCTGAATCCAGCAGCACCATATGCTTCTGCCAACTTTACAAAATCTGGCACTACATTCAAGTAAGTATGCGAATACCTCTCATTGAAAAAAAGTTCCTGCCATTGCCTCACCATCCCAAGGTAATGATTATTAAGAATAGCTACCTTTACCGGGAGATTGTGAATTACTGCAGTTGCAAGCTCCTGAATATTCATCTGTATACTGCCGTCTCCTGCTATATCAATGACAAGTTTATCGGGATTGCCAACTTGCGCACCTATCGCGGCGGGGAAACCATATCCCATTGTGCCGAGCCCTCCTGATGTTAACCATGTCCTTGGTTTATTAAACTTGTAAAATTGGGCTGCCCACATCTGGTTTTGGCCTACCTCAGTAGTAATTATTGCATCTCCCTTGGTCAGTTCGCATATCTTTTCAACAACAAATTGAGGTTTAATAACATCAGGGCTATGGAAATAAATCATAGGCCTTTCATTTTTCCATTCGGCTATCTGTTTATGCCATGCCTTTCTCACCTCATCCCATTGATGTTCTGTCTGCTCTTTGATGACTTGATTCAATGATTTAAGAACTCTTCTTACATCTCCCACTATGGGGATATCAACTCTTACATTTTTCCTGATAGATGTAGGGTCAATATCTATATGTATTATTTTTGCATTAGGTGCGAATCCTTCTATTTTACCTGTCACCCTGTCATCGAATCTCATCCCGATGGCTATTAACAGATCAGAATTCTGAATGCTCCTGTTTGCATAGAATGTCCCGTGCATACCAAGCATACCAAGAGACAGATAGTGATCTCCGGGAAAACTTCCCAGCCCCATCAATGTCATAGTGATTGGGATGTCAGTAAGCTCTACCAATTCCCTTAATTCATCAGAGGCGTTAGAGAGTATGCATCCGCCCCCGGCTACTATAACAGGTCTCTTCGCCTTTGCTATTTCATTAGCAGCTTTTTCAATCATCCACCTGTTTCCCTCATATCTTGGATTGTAGCTCCTGATATGAACCTTCTCAGGCCAATTAAAATCTGTCTTTGCACCCGATACATCCCTTGGCAGATCAATCAACACCGGTCCCGGTCTTCCCGCATTGGCTATATAAAATGCTTCTCTTATTAAAGTTGCGACATCTTTGGTATCTTTGATAAGGATATTATATTTTGTGCAAGGCCTCGTTATCCCGACTATATCAGCCTCTTGAAAAGCATCGTTCCCTATGAGCATTGTTGGAACCTGTCCTGTTATGACTATAAGGGGGATTGAATCCATATATGCTGTTGCAATGCCCGTAACAGTGTTAGTGGCTCCTGGTCCTGATGTAACAAGGACGACCCCGGGCTTGCCAGTTGATCTGGCATAACCATCTGCAGCATGGACAGCTCCCTGTTCATGTCTTGTGAGAATGAGTTTTAAGTCTTTATCATCATGAAGCAGATCAAAAATGCCTAAAACCACTCCGCCGGGATAGCCAAAGATATACTCAACTCCTTCTCTTTTGAGGCATTCAATTAATATTTCTGCGCCAGACTTTT
Organism: Nitrospirota bacterium; assembly: GCA_037445375.1. Lineage (GTDB taxonomy): Bacteria > Nitrospirota > Thermodesulfovibrionia > Thermodesulfovibrionales > Dissulfurispiraceae > DYHD01. Next base: position 6,389 of record JBBIKS010000073.1, read on the forward strand.
TCATTTTTTGCCGCTCCTTCGTTTATAAGTGTAATTTTAAAAATACCATAAAATACATTAACTTTTCTATTACAAGTTATTGCAAAGGGCAATCCACTGTTAAAATGAGTAAATTACCTCGAGATAGTATCCCTTCATAACGGCATATTGTAAAGTATTATTTATCATTGCGAGCAGACTGAAGCAATATGAAAGGTTTTGACTATCACCTTGAATTGTTAAATTGTCAACCAGCCAAAACCGCAGAAAATCTTTATCAGCAGGTATAAATTTTATATTGCCTAAGTTGAGCGATTTTACGTCTAAATACTTATTCTGCCCGTCATTCCGAACACCCAAATAGTGTATAGTGTGAGGAATCTTTCATGCATAACGGCAAGATTACCCGCTTTGCTCAAAATGACAAGAAAGAATCGCTCAATGCAGGTAACGATGTTTTTTAAAAACCCCCTCTCGATAGACAAAAAATAATTGGTTAACTTGAGTTGTCTTTTCTAAACTGCAAGTTATACAACTCGCGATATGTCTCAGAGACCAAAAAAATCTCATCATGCGTCCCTATCTGCTCTATCTGTCCCTTGTTCATAACAATTATGCGGGATGCCTTTTTTATCGTGGATAGCCTATGAGCTATGATAATGTTAGTCCTCCCAGTCATAAGCCTTTCCAGTGCAACCTGAACTTTCTGCTCTGAATCTGAATCAAGAGATGATGTAGCCTCATCCAAAATTAAAATTGAGGGGTTTTTCAGTATAGCCCTTGCGATAGTGAGCCTTTGTTTTTGTCCGCCGGACAACTTCATTCCCCGCTCTCCGATAACTGTATTATAACCCTCAGGCAATTCAGATATAAATTCATGTGCATATGCAGCCTTTGATGCAGATATCATTTCTTCATCCAAGGCATCAGGTTTCCCGCATAGTATATTTGCCTTCACTGTATCATTAAAAAGAAGCACATCTTGAGTAACCACACCCATATTTGCCCTGATGGATTTAAGAGATAAATCATTTATATTGATGCCGTCAATTAAAACATTCCCCTCTGTAGGACTCCAGAAGCCGCCTAAGATATCCACTATAGTGCTTTTGCCGGCTCCGCTAATACCAACAATGGCAACAGTTTCACCTTGTTTAATCTCGAAGTTCAGGCCTTTAACTGCATACTCATTTGCTGTGGGATACTTAAATGATACATTTTCAAAAACAATGTGCCCATTTATCGCTTTTTCAATTCCTCCTGACCGCTCGATTGCTTCTGAAAATATCCCCTTTATTCTTTCAAGGACTGCTCTGCCCTGCTGAAAATTATTATATACCTTGCTCAATCTCCTTATAGGTGTATATATCATCAAAATAGCCGCAATAAAAGAGAAGAAGGAACTGGCTGTCATCTGACCAGACATCACAAGATGGCTGCCATATAACAGGATTGCTGCAACACCGACTCCTCCCAGCGATTCCGCCATAAACCTTGAAAACTCGTCTATCCTGACCTCCCGCATAGTATTCCTATAATGCTCATCAAGGGCATTTTCATGCCTTTTGGACATAGCCTTTTCCATATTAAACGCCTTTATGATTTTCATCCCGTGCAAACTCTCATTGAGAATATTGGTAACTTGAGAGATTAGTTTACGGGTTTTCAGACTTGTAGTTTTCATTATTTTTCCAAGCCTGCCGATGCTATAAACCATCATCGGGATTACAACAAAAGACAGAAGGGAAAGATCCCATTGCCTTGTAATGGCTACAATTGCAAGCACTATAACCGTTGCGCCCTCGACGAAAAAGTCCTTGATGGTGTGAGCAACTGTCGAATGAAGAATACCGAGGTCATTCAAAAGCTTTGAGACAACCGAACCGCTTGATGTCCTTGTATAATAAGAAATGGGCAGAAGAATCAGTTTGTCATATATCTCTTTTCTCAATGTCCGCACTATTTTAGCGCCGATTGAGCCCATCAGATAATTCGTAAGATAACCGAAAGCCCCCCGCATAAGAAAAAGTATTATTATCCCAAGGGGAAGGAGAATTAATAATACCGTCGTCTTTTGAATAAAGAAATAATCCAGAGCAGGCTTTACAAGCCAAGCGATTGCCCCGTTTATCCCAGCTAAAACCGCCCCGCAGGCAATAGCAGCTATAAGCCTTAAAAGATGAGGCTTAGATAGATCATAGAAAATGGATATATCTTCAAAATTCTGAGTGCGCTTTTTTAGAAAAATTTCATTTATATTCATAGTGAACCTCCCCGCAGCAAGCTGCGGGGTATCCTAAAATCTCCCCTCCCTTGATGGGAGGGGACAAAGGGGAGGGTGAAAATAGTTTCTTGTCACCCCCACCCTCGCCCTCCCCCATCAAGGGGGAGGGAAGTATAAGGAAGCCCTGTAGCAAGCTACAGGGAATTACGAGTTAAAACTATTGTAAGGGTAGGATTTTAATGTTTCTTTGTATAAGGTTAGGATAAGGTTTTATAGTGAAATCTTGTATTTACTCTTGCCTTCTTCCAATATGTCTCTGCCGTATATATCGTTTGCCACAATCACAGGAAAATTCTCGACATAGAGCTTTCTTATAGCCTCGGGACCCAAATCTTCATAGGCAATTATTTCTGAAGATTTTATATGCATTGACAAAAGAGCGGCAGCGCCGCCTGTGGCTATAAAATATACAGCTTTATATTTTTTTATTGCATCTTTAACTGCTGCTGACCTTCCGCCTTTGCCAATCATTCCTTTTAAGCCTTTTTCTAATAGCTGTGAGGTATAAGGGTCAAGACGGGAACCAGTGGTAGGACCTGCCGAACCTATCACCTTGCCCGGCTTAGGCGGGGTTGGTCCGACATAGTAAATCACAGCCCCCTTTACATCGAACGGCAAGGGTTGATTATTTTTGATCAGCTCAACAAGTCTTTTATGCGCTGCATCTCTCGCAGTATAAATACACCCTGTTATCTCTACAATATCACCTGCATTGAGAGAACTTATAATATCTTCAGCCAACGGAGTTGTTATGGTTTTATTCATAATTTATAAAATTACTTCTTTATGTCTGGCGCTATTGCATTGTATATTAATAGCAACCGGAAGGCTCGCGATATGGCATGGATAATATTCAATATTAACCTCAATAGCCGTAATCCTGCCTCCAAGCCCCATCGGACCAATACCTGATTTATTTATCTCTCTTAGGAGTTCCGTTTCAAGTTGAGCATATCTATAGTCGCTGTTTCTATTGCCGAGTTTTCTTAATAATGCCTTTTTTGAAAGCATTGCGCACTTCTCGAAGGTGCCGCCTATGCCTATTCCCACTATAACCGGCGGACAGGGATTGCCTCCTGCCTTTTCGACTGTTTCCAATACAAAAGCCTTTATCCCCTCCAGTCCGTCAGCAGGTCTGAACATTCTTATAGCGCTCATGTTTTCACTGCCCCCGCCTTTGGGGGCTGCTGTAATCTTTACATTTTCTCCTTCAACCATCTCAAAATGAAGGATGCAGGGTGTATTGTCTCCAGTATTCTTTCTATCAAAAACGGGGTCATTAACAATAGATTTTCTGAAAAATCCTTCATCATATGCCCTTCTGACGCCTTCGTTGACGGCATTAAAGATGTCCCCTCCTTCAAAGAAAACCTTGCTGCCCCACTCAATGAAAATAACAGAAAAGCCCGTATCCTGACATAAAGCAAGCCTTTCACGCATAGCAATATCTTTGTTTTTCAATAACTGCTCAATAACAGACCTGCCCATTGGAGATTCTTCAGCTTTTAATGATGCCGCAAAGGCAGAACAGACATCTTCTGGGAGGATTGTAACGGCATCCAGAAAAAGTCTTTTAACAGTCTCAATTATTTGCTCTGCACTGATCTTTTTTATAAACATCTCAGGGTCTCATAATATGCCTGATAAATCAAAAAGCTTAAAACATATTACCAAAAGGTAGCTTAAGATGTCAAAAATTTCTGTTTTTTCTGAAAGATAGACATAGAAAATTGTTAATCCTCTCGAACCCCTCCCCATCAACGGGGGAGGGCAAGGGTAGGGGGTGTTTTCAGACTTTATAAGCAGACTCTATTTATTCACTTGCAGTCGCCGATTCGCCTGCCAGTAATATTACTTTTTATGTTGTGTCTCTGACCTCCTTCGGTCACAGTTGTTGTGAATACTCCTTCATAGGTGCTATTTTTGTAAGTAACTCTGCCCTTGCTTTCCATCAAGCCTTCTTTTGAACGACATTGCATCGTCCAAAATACGGTATCGCCAACCACTCTATTTTCTATCATTTTGCAGTCCTGATCTTTTTCAGGCTTCTGCGGCACCAAATCCTTTTTTGTCAGGCACGCGATGTGTGTGGCAGGCGGCATAGACATAGGCATTCCCTCTATCTCTGTTTTAGTTGTTACCTCCCATTTGCCTTCCTGCATATTAGGTGATGCGATCGCGATTCCTGCTAAAAATACACTTATAACTACCATCATAATTGCAAATACTGTTTTAAACATTTTTACAACCTCCTCTTGATGTGTTTTTTACCTTTTTTCTTTTTCTCTTAATGATAACAAAATTTGAGGTTTTAGCATAGCTGTGCTTCTATATATTTTATTTTTAAAAGTTTTTTTCAATCTTGTCCATAATTATATAGAGTTTACATGTCTATTTTACTCCATAAATACCATCTTGTTTTATATTAAGGGGCGGCATTAGTATGTTTTTTTTCACTGAAACATCAGGATAAATGTATTGTCAGAAATTAAATATCTTGAAAGTTAGTTTATTTTATGATATATATTTAGTATAAAAGTAAGTATAATTAGACAAAGTATTTAGACAAACTTTCAAAGTGAATAAGCAATAGCGCTTTTCTAAAAAAATGTTGATATAGCGTATTTCAATATATATTAAGAATTAAAGTTTAATTTTTTGCGCTTCGCAGCATTTAATAGAAGGCTGTAACGCCAAAATGATAATGTCCTATACTGCCAAAATAGAAATGTCCTATA
>JBBIKS010000074.1:0-11350 GCA_037445375.1 Nitrospirota bacterium
AACAGGACATTTCTATTTTGGTAAAAACAGGACATTTCTAAATTGGCTTGACACCGGTTCCCTGCACACTTGACTTTAGGGGCGAATCAAGACGCACAAATAATTGAAATAGTTTGGGAATATCTTCTTCTTTGATGCCTATCCCTGTATCTTCAACAGCGATTTCGACCCTATCACCTGCAACATTAACCCCAACATTAATGCTCCCTGTATTCGTGAACTTTATTGAATTGCTAATCAGGTTAATGATGCACTGAAGCAGTCTTGTCTTATCAGTATATATTGCCTGATTGAAAGCATTAACATTTAATTGCAGATTTTTGTCAGACGCCTCTTTTCTAAGGAGACTCACCGCCTCATCAATTACATCCTTGAGATCAAATTCTTCAGCATAGCCCTCAATAAATCCAGCCTCGATCTTGGAGACATCTATAATGTTATTAACTAATGCCAATAAATGCTTGCCTGCTTGCAATATAATTGTTAATAAGTCTTTTTGCTCAGTATTTATCTTTCCAGCCCACTGTTTAATCATAACGCTTGAAAACCCGATAATAGAATTCAAAGGAGTCCGCAATTCATGGCTCATGGATGCTATGAATATTGACTTTAGTCTGTCAAGCTCCATAAGTTTATCAGTAATCTTAGTAAGGATATCGAGTCTTGCATTGATAGTCCCCTTGGATGTAAACCCTAATACTCCCTTTCTGGAGGTTAGCTCTGCAATCTCTCTTTCACTTAAACCCAAATAAGAGATGATTTTTAAATATTCCTCATCGAGCCTTCTGGCGGCTATATCAATCTTAACGAGATAAGATATTATAAACATAAAGATTATACCTAAAAACAGCATAGCCGGACTAAACCAGACATTAAAAAAAGAAAAAAGGACGAATAATACCGCTGCCGCAATTAAGAGGGCAAATAGGCATAATACAAAAGATATCTTTTCATCCAACCGCAAGAAAATCATGAAAAATGAAAATGAAAAGGCGATTGTCATAAACCATCTGAGCCAGACAGGAATTTCTGTTATATTGTTTTTATCAATAAGGTTATTGATGATATTGGCATGCACTTCTACAGATGATATTTTGTCACTTGCCTGAGTGAAAGGGGTTATTAATTTTCCCTCCAACCCTGCAGCGGTCACCCCGACCAGAACTATCTTGCCTTTAAAAAAAGAATGTGTAATATTGCCATCAATAATGTCTGAAAAAGATATATGTTGGAATGCATTGCTGGCTCCATAGTAGTTTATAAACATAGGGTCAGCTTGCATGATATCTCCATTTTGACCTTCGGATCGGGAACGAAGAAGCATTTTGCCTGAATACTCCTCGTAAATAACTGATGAAAAAGAAGGCAGTATAAAATCTCTAAAATAAAGTGAATGGAAAATTCTTCTGTCTATGCCGTCTATGTCATGCTCAAGATGTATATGCCCTGTTTTTAGAGGAGAAAAGTATATTAATGGATCGCTGCGGGATAGCCTGCTGTCAATATACACAGGCAGTATAACCTTACCGTGCCTTTTTATAGCCTCGGCTAATAGATAATCATCTTCTGAAGGCTCTGCCATGATAATATCAAATCCTACAACACGCGACTCGCTTAAGTTATCAAGCAAAGATGCATAATGCCCCCTTCTTAACGGCCAACGCCCAAGAGCGGCAAGCGATTTTTCGTCGATTGCTGCGATTACAATATCTTTTGATGTTTCACTAGCACCTCTTATCCTGAAATAAAGGTCATAAAAATATAAATTTATGCCATTTAATATTCCAAGATAATCGGTAAACAAGATTATTAAGGCTGCAAAAATTGTTACAGTTTTATGCCTAAGAAAGAATTTTTTTTCTGATACCATTATTTCATATCGCAAGGAGCATTATAGTTCCTAATATTCCGAACACCCCTATAATTTTATACATTAAACCACTTTTTATCTCAAAACTCTGAGGCGGTGAAAATTCGCCTTCATGTCCTTTTCTATCAATAGCACTTGTGCGTATATAGTATATTGCAGCTTCACCGGGCTTATTCAAAATAATATAAGGTGTATCAATATATTTATCTTCAAGCACTTGATTAAATGAGGGGTCTTTAGACATCTGAAAATGATAAAAAAATCTATCACCAAGGCTCCGCCATCTTATTGTTATCTTATCTTTCTCAAATTCAGGCTTATCAATTTGAGGGGCAGGCGGAGGTGGCACTATATCAAATCTCTGTATATCTGACCATCCAGCCTCATAACCGTCTGCTGCTATGGAACTGATTCTAAAAAAGTATGTATGGTAATCAAGTGAAGTGGTAAATTCTGTTTCTTTGATATTCTGATCGATTATCATATTATTGAAATCCCTGTCTTTTGCTATTTGTAGATGATATTTGCCAGCATCGGCTACTTTTAACCAATTAAATTTTATTGTTTTTTTGCTATATTCTGAGCCCTCAACAGGGGAACTTATGAAAGGGGGCAGGGGATTAATCCTAATTTTAACCTGTATTGGGTCAAGAGAAAAACCCTCAATTCCATCACTATCAATGCTGCTGGTTTGTAGATAGTATAACCCATCAGGGATGGATGATATCTCAAAGATTGCATCAGGCATTATGATGCCTTCTTTAACAGTGTCACTCATTTCCCTATCCCCTGATAAGGAAATCCTGTATAATGAAGCGTTCTCAACGATAGAAAAATTTAATCTTATCGGCATCTGTTTGTAAATATCCTCTATTTTAATAGGATTCGGAGGATATAGAAGTTTTTTCGGCGTCATAGGAGGACTGCCTTTTTTTACAAGAGTTCCTTCGCCTTTACTCATCAAAACCCTTTGCTTCATAGCAGACACCTCGATACTGCCCTCAAGCACCTCAGAACGGGTGGTATCACCTCTGTCAACAGATGTCCTAAACTCAGTGCCCCTTGCAGCGGTAACCGCAGAAGGTGTGCGGATATCAAAACGTTTCCCCTCGCCCATAACAGATCTTAAATTAGTTATAGCCCTGCCTACATCAAGAAATATTTCATTAAAGAAATGATATAAGCTCTTTCTGGAGGCTGACAAGCTAATTAATGTATCTTCTTTAATCAATAAAGTTGTATCATCTTCAAAAGTGATCTTAACAGCACTATCTCGCCCTGTTTTAATATTGCTTCCTTCTTTAATCGAATGATTAATTTCAATAGGCAGCCATTCAGCATCATCCTTATGTTTAATGGCTGCATCCCCTTTAACAAAAGTCACTAAGCCGTCTGAAGGCATTCCTTTAAGAAGTTTTACGGGTATCTTGATTTTTTGCTCGGGGTAAATAAGGTCTGGATTCATAAGGCGATTTGACTTAATTATCTGAGGGCACTGCTTCGGCTGAACGAGATATTTTTCGCATATTTTTATGATATAATCGCCCTTATTCACTGCAAGTTCAACCGTCTGCTCATTTAGTGAATATGCAGAGATTGGTCTTAAAACAAAAACCAAGAGAAAAATAATTAAAATTAGCTTCGTCTTCATCAAAAATTACCTCCTATTGATGATATTTATTTTCAAGACAAATAATAGACAGCCATTTTATACATTATATCGCATATTTATAATATCCTTAAAACATGATATAATTTAGCATTCCTTAATATTTAATAAAGAGGTTAATCATGAAGGTTCTGATTGTTGAAGACAATATACATGACAGGAAAATCCTGAAATATAATTTTGAAAATCGCGGCTATTCAACAATTGAGGCTTCTAACGGAAAAGAAGCATTAGAGCGTGCTATGGCTGAAAAGCCTGACCTTATTATCTCAGATGCTCTTATGCCTGAAATGGACGGATTTGAACTTTTGCGGGCTATCAAATCAGATGCTGCCCTTAAAGATGTTCCTTTTGTATTTTATTCTGCGGTATATACAGGGTTGAAGGAAGAGCTGCTTGCTATTTCTCTTGGCGCAGAAGCCTTTATTGTCAAGCCTAAGGAACCTGATGAATTTTGGCATGAGATAGTAAAAATAATTGATAACTCCAAACTCAAAAAAAAGAAGGACTATCATGCACTGCATATAAGGGAAGATGAGGTTTTTCTCAGAAGTTATTCCAAAATAGTTGCTGCCAAGCTTGAAGACAAGGTAAACGAACTTACTAAGGCAATACAAAAGATTGAACTGACTGAGATCAGATATACAAACCTTTTTAGTAGTATAAGGGATGTAATAATTATAACTGATGAGGAACGGACTATAGTTGAAGCAAATCAGCCCGCATTAAGGAACATGTTCGGTTATGAAAGCGATGAGGTCATAGGAAAAAATACCCGGATATTATTTGCCAATGAAGAAGATTATCGAGACACTGGACTTGCTGTATTTGATGCAAGGCAATATATTGTAGACAAGATATTTGAAGTTTTATATAGGAGAAAAGATGGTGAAATATTTACAGGTGAACTACACGCCAACAAGTTTATAGACAAATTCGGCACCCCTATTGGAAATGTGGGAGTAATAAGGGATATCACCGATCGCAAAAACCTTGAGATGCAATTGATTAATGCCCAAAAAATGGAAGCTATTGGCTGCCTTGCAGGAGGAATTGCTCATGATTTCAATAACATACTTACAGCCATTATAGGATACTGCGCACTTTCAAAGATGCACATGAGAGAGGATGATCCCCAGCAGCATTATATAGGACAAATACTTTCGCTCTCAGAAAGGGCAGCTTCATTAACCAGCGGGCTTCTCGCATTTAGCAGAAAACAAGTGATAAATCTACAATCCATAAATATTAACGATGTTATTCAAAGAATTGAAAAACTTCTTGTAAGAATGATCGGCGAAGATATCTCTTTAAAAATGAGCATTAAAGACAGCGATCTAAATATATTCGCTGACAGCATTCAGATAGAACAGGTTTTGTTCAACCTCGCAACTAATGCTCGGGATGCGATGCCGGACGGAGGAAGTCTTTTTATCACTACAGAAAAGTTCAAGATAGATAGATCATTTATTGATACACACGGCTTTGGAAAAGAAGGGGAATACGCACTTACGACCGTATCTGACAGTGGACACGGAATTGAAAGTGCAACTATGCAAAGAATATTTGAGCCTTTATTTACGACAAAGGACGTCGGAAAGGGTACTGGACTTGGACTCTCAATAGTTTATGGGATAGTAAAGCAGCATAACGGCTTTATTAATGTTTATAGTGAAAAAGATAAAGGGACGACCTTCAGGATATATTTGCCATTAATAAATGAAGGTGTGAAAAAAACACAAGAAGCTACTGAACATGTCTCCCCAATAGGAGGACATGAAACAATTCTTATTGTAGAAGATGATGCAAATATAAGGAATGTGTCAAGGATTATTTTAGAGAATTTCGGCTATAAAGTGCTTGAAGCAGCCGATGGCGAAGAAGCAATAGCAAAATTTATAGACAATAAAGACGCAATTAAACTTGTGCTTCTTGATGTAATAATGCCTAAAAAAAGCGGTAAAGAGGTCTTTGAAGAAATTAGTAAGATAAAACCTGAAATAAAAACCCTTTTTATGAGTGGATACCCTAACGATATTATCAATAGTAAGGGATTTTATAGAGCAGGATTGGAATTTATTCAGAAACCATCTTCACCTTATGAGCTATTAAGAAGAATTAGGGAAATATTAGACAAAAAATAAAATAATGTGCAATTCTGATATAAATTATTTTAAAAAGGCAAATATGGCATTTATTTCAAGCCTGTCGGAGGCTTCATTATGAAACGCAGCACAAGCCCCAGTTATAGCATAACAGTCCAGCTATCTATTGAAAATAGAATAGGGATGTTTGCTAAAATTGCTACCACAATTAGCAAGGCAGGCGGGGATTTAGGTCCAGTCGCCATTTTGAGAATCTCAAAAAGTAATGTGATCAGGGATGTAACTATATATGCAAGGGATGAGGAGCATGAAAATAAGATAATCAAAGCCCTTAACAGCATCAAGGGTGTCAATGTATTGAGCGTTATGGACAGGACGCTTTCAGCACATAAAGGCGGAAAAATAGAAATAGTAAACAAGGTGCCAATTAAGGACTGCATAGACCTCTCAAGGGTTTACACACCGGGCGTTGCGAGGGTCTGTATGGAGATTTACAAAAAAAAGGACGATGTTTATACTTATACGATAAAAGGTAACGCCGTAGCTATCATAACCGATGGAACAGCAGTCTTAGGGCTTGGCGATATAGGACCTGAAGCTGCAATGCCTGTCATGGAAGGCAAGGCTATGATATTCAAAGAGTTCGCTGGAATAAATGCATTTCCTATAGCCCTTAATACTAAAGATACAGAAGAAATAATCGCGACTGTAAAAAATATTGCAACTGCTTTTGGCGGCATCAATCTTGAGGACATCTCAGCTCCGAGGTGTTTTGAGATAGAAGAAAGACTCCAAGAAAATCTTGATATACCTGTCTTTCATGATGACCAGCACGGCACTGCTGTAGTGATATTAGCTGCCATGATTAATGTCTCGCGTCTGCTAAAAAAAGAAATTAGTGAATTTAAGACCGTTATTGCTGGAGCAGGAGCTGCTGGTATTGCTACAGCAATGATTTTGACTGAAGCAGGGGTAAAAGATGTAGTACTCTGCGATACAATTGGCATTATATACGAAGGAAGAAGGAAGAATATGAACCCTTATAAGGAAAAGATTGCTGGGACAACCAATCCTCGAAAGATCAAGGGAACTATAGCAAATGCCTTGATGGGGGCTGATTTATTTATCGGGCTTGCGCGGCCAAATCTTATCAAAGCCGAAGACGTCAAGAAAATGTCTCAAAATCCAGTGATTTTTGCCCTTTCAAATCCAGACCCTGAGATCTCCCCAGAGATAGCCCTAAAACTGGCGAGGGTCGTTGCCACAGGCAGGTCTGATTATCCTAACCAAATTAATAATATGCTGTGTTATCCTGGTATTTTTAGAGGGCTTTTAGATGCTGGTGCGAGCAGAGTGAACACTGAGATTAAACTTGCTGCTGCTAAGGCAATTGCTTATTCAATCAGGGATGAACAGCTTTCAGAGGATTTCATAATACCAAGTGTGTTTCAAAGAAAGGTTATAGCTTCAGTTGCTCATGAAGTCGCAAAAATAGCAAGAGAAACAGGAGTTGCAAGAAAATGAACATTACGAATTTTTCAAAAAACATAGTAGGCAAAAAGTTAGTGATGGCGGTTACAGGACTATTTTTATTTTTTTTTGTGATAGTTCATCTTATTGGTAATTCTTCCATCTTTTTCGGACCAAACGGGATCAATGCATATACTGAAAAGCTACACAGTCTGCCCGCCTTAGTGTGGACATTCAGATTGATAATGGTTGTTTTTTTCTCTATACATATTTACTTTGGCATAAATTTATACCTTGAAAACAGGGCTTCAAAACCTGTTCAGTATGCAGTCAAAAAATCTCTTAGGGCATCATTTGCTTCAAAAAATATGATTTGGACAGGCTCGGCAATTGCAGTTTTTCTTATATATCATCTTCTTCATTTTACAATACGAGTCTTAAATATCGGCGAGCTTGGCACTGATTCAATGCATAGACCTGATGTTTATTCAATGGTATTAAAGGGATTAACAGAAATTCCATCGCTTATAATTTATATCTTTGGGCTTGCTACTCTGGTTCTTCATCTGTTTCACGGTATTCAAAGCCTTTTTCAGACCACAGGCCTAAATACTGAAAATATGCAAACATGTATAATAAAGGCATCAAAGACTGCCGCAGTAATAATCTTTATCGGTTATCTATCGATTCCTGCTGTCATACTTGCAGGTATATTGAGATATTAGGGAGGTCATATAGTGATACTTGATGGTAAATGCCCAAACGGACCCTTGCATGAGAAATGGGACATTAGGCGGCATGAACTTAAACTTGTAAGCCCCGCAAACAGAAGGAAGTTTAAAATAATAGTAGTGGGAACAGGTCTTGCGGGCGCTTCGGCTGCAGCTACCTTAGGTGAACTTGGCTACAATGTAGAAGCATTTTGCTATCAAGACAGCGCCCGCCGTGCCCACAGCATCGCTGCACAGGGTGGGATTAATGCAGCAAAGAATTATCCAAATGACGGCGACAGTATTTACCATTTATTTTACGATACTATAAAAGGGGGGGATTTCAGATCCCGCGAGCCTAACGTATATAGGTTAGCCATGATAAGCAACAATATAATTGATCAATGTGTTGCCCAAGGTGTGCCTTTTGCCCGCGATTATGCAGGCTACCTTGATAACCGTTCATTTGGCGGCTCTCAGGTTAGCAGGACATTTTATGCACGCGGACAGACAGGACAGCAGCTCCTTTTAGGCGCCTACGCAGCCTTAAGCAGGCAGGTAAAGGCAGGGGCTGTTAAGCTTTACACACGAACAGAAATGCTTGATATCGTTGTTGTTGATGGAGAGGCAAAGGGCATAACCGTCAGAGACATGGTTACGGGAGAGATCAGGGGATACTCCGCAGATGCTGTGTGTCTTTGCACAGGAGGCTATTCAAATGTCTTTTATCTATCAACAAACGCAATGGGAAGCAATGTTACTGCGACATTTCGGGCGTATAAAAAAGGGGCTTACTTTGCAAATCCCTGTTATACGCAAATTCATCCGACCTGCATACCCGCCTCAGGAGATTATCAGTCTAAGCTGACCTTAATGTCAGAATCCCTGAGAAATGATGGTAGGGTATGGGTGCCCAAGAAAGTCGGAGATAAACGTCCAGCAAATGATATCCCAGAGGATGAAAGGGATTATTACTTAGAACGTAAATATCCCTCCTATGGCAATCTGGCGCCAAGAGACATTTCTTCACGCGCAGCAAAAGAGGTCTGCGATGAGGGAAGGGGAGTTGGTCCTGGCGGCAGAGGGGTATATTTGGATTTTGCTGATGCAATTAGAAGGCTCGGTGAAAATACTATCAGGCAGAGGTATGGAAACCTTTTTGAGATGTACGAGAGGATTACCGGAGAGGATGCCTATAAACAGCCGATGAGAATCTATCCAGCACCCCATTATACGATGGGTGGTTTGTGGGTAGATTACAACCTTGAGAGCAATATCAGGGGACTTTTTGTTTTAGGTGAGGCTAATTTCTCCGATCACGGCGCAAATCGTCTTGGCGCAAGCGCCTTGATGCAAGGACTTGCAGACGGCTATTTTGTCATACCTTACACGATTGCTGATTATCTTGCTAAGACTGTGCCGGGAAAGACAACTACAGATCATCCCGAATTCAAAAAATCATTAGAAGATACTGCATCTTTAACCAAAAAGCTTCTCTCCATAAACGGCGAAAAAACCGTCAATGAATTTCACAGGCAGCTTGGAAGGATTATGTGGGAGAATGTTGGGATGGCTCGAACGGAAGCCGGTCTCAAACAGGCTCTCGGACAAATTCCTTTGATTAGACAAGAATTTTGGGAGAATGTCAAGGTCTCAGGCGCCGGCACCGAACTAAATCAGGAGCTTGAAAAGGCTGGAAGGGTTGCAGATTTTCTTGAGTTTGCAGAGCTTATGGCTTGGGATGCCCTTCAGAGAAATGAGTCAAGCGGAGGACACTTTAGGGAGGAATACCAAATGCCCGATGGAGAAGCAAAGCGGAATGATGAAGACTTCTGCTATGTTGCAGCATGGCAATTCAATGGTGTTGGCAAAGAGCCTGAACTTCATAAAGAACCTCTGACATTTGAATCAATTAAATTAGCCGTAAGGAGTTATAAATGATGAATCTCACACTTTTAGTTTGGAGACAAAGAAATGCAGACGACAAAGGCAGATTCGAAAAATATGAAGCCAAAGACATAAGTCATCATATGTCTTTCCTTGAGATGCTGGATGTGGTAAACGAAGAATTGATAAAGGAAGGAAAAGATCCCATTGTTTTTGACCATGACTGCAGGGAAGGCATCTGCGGCATGTGCTCTCAAGTAATAAACGGTATTCCTCACGGCCCATCAGAAAGAACTACCGTATGCCAGCTTCATATGAGGAATTTCAAAGACGGTGATGTTATTTATATAGAGCCGTGGAGGGCAAGGGCGTTTCCGGTGATTAAGGATTTAATAGTTGATAGAAGCGCTCTTGACCGTATCATTCAGGAAGGCGGTTACATATCTGTCCATACAGGAGGCGTCCCTGATGCGAATGCTATATTAATACCTAAACCTGATGCCGATATTGCAATGGATGCAGCCGAATGTATAGGCTGCGGAGCATGTGTTGCTGCCTGCCCTAACGGCTCGGCAATGCTCTTTACATCTGCAAAGGTGGTTCATCTTGCCAGACTTCCTCAGGGCAGGATTGAAGCAGCCAGAAGGGTCTGCTTGATGACTGAGGCAATGCAAAGGGAAGGCTTTGGGAACTGCTCTAATCACTATGAATGTCAGGCTGCCTGCCCAAAAGGAATAAAGGTATCATTTATAGCGGCATTAAACAGAGAGTTTATCAAGGCACAACTTAAATAATATTACAGAGCCTTGCTGTCCCATTTTTGCAATTTTTAGAATCGCCCAATATTCGTTATAATTTAAAGATATCAACTCTTTCAAAGTGATAAACTCACTATGCAATTTTTATTTTGCTAAAACAGGCTCTTAATGGGGCTGTTAATCAACGCTTTTGTTGAACAGAGGTTAATATGCCATATGCAATATGGAGTGATATGTTTAGCATAAAGATGCCGTTCATTGACAACCAACATAGAAAACTTCTTGAAATAGTAAATGATTTTTATGCTGCGATTATTTATAACATGGACAAAAAAGACCTGTTTAAAATACTCAATTCGCTTATTCAATATGCTGAGACACACTTTCGGGACGAAGAGAAGATAATGGAAATAGCGGGATATCCGCCTGAAAATACAGAAGAACACAAGAAGATCCATGAACAAATGGTTAATGATATTTTTAACCTGCATCAAGAACTCATTCAATCAGAAGAAAAAACAATATATGAGTTGGAGATATTTCTTAATAACTGGCTGGTTCAACACATTCTTAATGAAGATAAAAAACTCCAACCTTACTGCGAAAAACTACAAGATTTTCAAGGATTGTAGTCTCCTATTTCAATTTTATTACTCTTTGACACAAGTTTTATCGAAACTTTGACTCCCAGATCAAGTCTATGATGACAGAATTATCCCAGAATTGTCATTTGGTAAATATTTCTAATGACCGCTATTAGAAAGTATTGCATATAACGAATGTTCCCTTTATAGATCGTAAAATACATTTGACCCTATATCGGCACTTAAAAATGACCCCTTAAGAACATATAATCTCCTTTTCAACAAAGGGGTGATAAG
>JBBIKS010000075.1:0-11043 GCA_037445375.1 Nitrospirota bacterium
TATAGAGAGATTAGAAGAGTGCGGGCAGATTTCATCATTAACTCTAAACTATTGCACTTTTTTCTTTTTTTTAATTTTATCTCTTTGGGAATTTTTAAGGGTGATTAGACAGAATATAAGACAGAATCTGTCAAAAAAACCTTGAAATTGCCTTAGAAATAGTTTTGAAGAATTTCTATATCGGGATTCGGGAAATACAGCTTTATAAACCGAAATAAATTATTATATGCTATAATTTATAGCTTTATTGTCCGCTTAAATATAAAGTAGGGGGGGTTCA
This sequence comes from Nitrospirota bacterium, assembly GCA_037445375.1. Classification (GTDB taxonomy): domain Bacteria; phylum Nitrospirota; class Thermodesulfovibrionia; order Thermodesulfovibrionales; family Dissulfurispiraceae; genus DYHD01. The sequence goes on from JBBIKS010000075.1 coordinate 281, forward strand.
ATAATACATCTTTAGATTAAGCCTAATACTGCTTTAGAGATTTATTGGAAATCCTTTTGCATGGACATCTTTATAGTTTTCCTGTCGCGAACTAAAATCATTTTTATGGAGAGTTGAAATGGAAAGTAAAACAAAAAAAAGAAGTAAATTATTACTGGGTGACGATGCTATAGGCAGAGGTGCAATAGAGGCAGGCATTTCTTATGCCACCAGCTATCCAGGCACTCCTGCAACTCAAATTCTTGAGTATCTTGCAAGAACATTTGAAGGCAAGGTTGAATGGGCAATTAATGAAAAGGTTGCTCTGGAGACAGCGGTCGGGGTTTCATATACCGGCAGGAGGGTTTTATGCCCGATGAAGCATGTCGGGTTGAATGTTGCTGCTGACCCTTTGATGACAGCAGCATATCTTGGGGTTAATGGCGGTCTGGTGCTTTTAGTTGCTGATGACCCTGGCGCCTTTTCATCCCAGAATGAGCAGGATTCGAGATATTATATGAATTTTGCTATGATACCCTGCCTTGAGCCTTGTGATGGACAAGAAGCAAAGGATATGATAATTACAGCCTTTGATTTATCAGAAAAAATGGAGCTGCCTGTGATTGTAAGGGTTGTAACTAGAATCTGCCACGCAAGCACCGTTGTTGAGATTGGCGATGTCCGCCCCCAAAATCCTATTTCCATGCAGAAAAATCCTGCAAGAATGATAGCCGTTCCAAGCAATGTCCTGAGATGTCATAAAATGCTAAACGAAAAGCAGGATGAATTAAAAAAATGGACTGAAAATTCAGGTCTTAACAAAGTCTATAAAAATGGGCAGAAAAAAGGGATTATTGCCTGTGGATTAGGTTATGCATATGCAAAAGAGTATGGAGACGAATTTGCAATCCTGAAGATATCCGCATATCCATTTTACGAAAAGATGATCGCAGATTTTATAAAAGATCTTGATGAGGTATGGGTTTTGGAGGAAGGCTATCCCTTTGTCGAAGAAATAGTTAGAAGGCATTCTTCTAAAGTAAAGGGTAAAATCTCCGGAGAGATATTTGCTGAGGGCGAGCTAGGGCCTGATGTAATGGCAGGTTATGTTAAGGGGTGGGACAAACCCGCACCACCTCCTTCATATCTTAGCACACTGCCTGCGAGACCACCTGTAATGTGTCAGGGATGTTCACACAGGGATTTTTATAAGTCTTTGATTGCAGCAAAACCTGCTTTTACAGCTGGAGACATTGGCTGTTATACATTAGGGGCAGCTCCACCTTTATTTGCACTAGATTCCTGCCTATGTATGGGTGCCGGTATAAGTCAGGCGGCGGGTATGTCCCAACAAGGAGTAAAGAGAGTTGCTGCAATTATAGGAGACTCTACCTTTCTTCACTCGGGCATTACTGCATTGATAAGCGCTGTATATAACAAAGCTAACATACTTATTGCGATTCTTGATAATGCTTCTGTTGCTATGACAGGACATCAGCCAACCCCTTTGACCGGCATCACTGCCAAAGGTGAAGAAGGCGGCAAGGTCAGTCTTGAAGATATTTGTAAAGCATGCGGAGCTACATCAGTTAATGTGGTTGACCCGATGGAGCATGAAAAAACTGAAGCAATCATAAAGGAAAAACTCGATGCTGAAGGTGTGAACGTTATAATTGCACGCAGGGCTTGTATTCACGTAGCTAAAAAGAAAAAGAAATAGTCATCTTAATTTATTTAGACTTTGTTTCGCAGCCATTAAATATCGCAGTAGATCAGTAGATATAGTAGGGGCAATTCATAAATTGCCCTTACTATATCTACAATTCAAGATTCAAAATTTCAAAAATAAATACTATAGATTCAGAATTTGCTGCTAACTATCAAACTGCCGCTCTATCTCACTATTATCAAATATTCATGAGTATAACCTTTTTGTTAAATAGAGGCGATAAGTTTCTTTGCAAATTCCAACTCTTGTTCTTTCGTAATTAGTCTCTTTAAAAGCTTCTCGTTTAGTATTTTGGAGAATATTTCAGAAAAAACAGGTCCGGGATTAAGCCCCAAGTTCATCAGGTCGCCACCCTTTATTATTGGCCTAATCGTTCTTAATTCAAGCAAGAATTGGGACACAGCTTTTTTCTTCTCGTTATTCTTGCAAGACGCCATTGAAAACAGTATAGCCTCTATGGACTTGTCTATTAATAGGTGATAAGTTTCTACTGGGTTATCAGGGTTCAACCTCCTTAATATATCTTGAGATGCGTACCTGTCCTGCATAATCTTTTCCTCGATCTGCTTTGATACCATCAGCCGCTTAAGGGCTTCTTTCATCTCTTCGTGTTTAAGGTTATCCATGATTGCCATTGTATAAATTATTGCCTTGTCATATTTTTCATTAAGAAACAAGAGATCAAACCATATCATAGTCTCATGCACAGCCACGAGAAGATTCTCAACAGCAGATGTAAAAGAGAGTTTTTTATGTATAACACTGAGAAGATTATAATCCCCAAGTCTTTTTAATGCCTTTATTGGATTTGTCTCCTCAAAAATAAGCACGAGTTCGTCATAGATTCTTGAGCCAGATAGTTTTTCGAATATATTCATTTTAATTGCAAGTTTAATCAGGTTTTCCGTATGTTTTGTCAATTTAAAACCAAACCTTTCGGAAAATCTCACCGCTCTGAAAGCCCTTGTCGGATCTTCAACAAAGCTCAGGTTATGAAGCACCCTTACTAATTTATCTTTCAGGTCTCTTTGTCCACCAAAAAAGTCTATCAGCAATCCAAAATTCTTCTCGGTAAGATTTACTGCGAGGGTGTTAATAGTAAAATCCCTCCTATAGAGATCTTTCTTAATTGATGATATTTCAACTTTTGGTAGCATAGCAGGAGATTCATAATACTCCGTCCTTGAGGTAGCAATATCGACCCTTACTGGTTCCTCTTTTTTGCCCGCACCGCTTATTATAACGCTTGCCGTCCCGAATCTATGATGTGTGAGCACCTTTGCACCTATCCGTTGCGAAAGCTTTTTGGCAAATTCAATCCCGTCTCCTTCAACAACGATATCAATATCGAAATTTTCTTCTCTCTTAAGTAAGTCCCTGACACAGCCACCTACTAAATATGCACCAATCCCCATATCATCTGCTGTCTCTCCCGCCTTCAACAATATTTGATATAAAGTTTCTGTGAATTGTTCTTTCATCATAGCCGCGACATTTCTCTCAAATCTATCAAGGGCTTTACTTTTAGCTGTTTCGCCAACTGGTACCCTGCTCTTCCTTAGAAGATCTTCGTATAGAGCCCTCATTATGTCAGTCCGAGTTATCGCACCCTCTATCATCTCACCATCAAGCACAGGGACAAATCTCTGGTTTTGCTCAATCATTATAGCCTCAACTTCTTTTATTGGAGTAGAGGGTACAACCGTAGCAGCATCTGTTGTTGCAAAATCGATGCACCTGCTTTTGTGAAAACCATGAAATAGCGCCTTTTCAACAACCTCTCTTGTCAATATACCTGAGTACTTGTTGTTTCTCACTATGGGTAGAACATTCACACCATATTTAGTCATCACATCTTCTGCATCCTTAATGGTTCTTGCCCAATCCAGCACGATTACGGGCGATGTCATAACATCACTGGCAAACTTCATCGGCTTGACATATCTCTTTAATGAAGATTCAAGCCTCTCTTCAACTATTTCAAAAGGCATATCCTTAATAGTTGCTGAGGCTGCTGCCGGGTGTCCGCCGCCCCCAAATTCAGCCAAGACTTGTGCAACATCCACTTCAGGAGCCCTGCTTCTGGCAACGATCAATATCTTATCTGCCATTCCAATCAACATGAATAGAGCGTCAATATCTTCCATATCAATAATAGTATGTGCGAGATGGGCAACATCCCCGAATCCCTCCATATTGCCTCGGGCTATCTTGATTTTTTTATCCTGCAATATGACTTCTTTGAGCGAACTGATAAGTTCATTTAAGAGGTTTATTTCTTCTTTGCTTATCTCGATTTTCAGAAAATCAGAGACGATATTTAAGTTTGCCCCCCTTTTTAGCAGGTATGCAGCGGCTATAAGGTCTTTTGGTGTAGTTGTAGAGAAAAGCATGGAGCCGGTCTCTTGGTAGATGCCAAGACACAAAACAGTTGCTTCCATAGGGGTAATAAGTATCTTTTTTTTCTGGAGAATACCTGTGAGGATGGTTGAGACCGCTCCGACATTTTCTATTACCTCCAATTCGCCTTTAATATCATCTTTGGTTACGGGATGATGGTCGTATATGTGTATTTTGATGCCCTGTTGTGAAATAAGGGATTTGAGGGGTCCGATTCTGTCTGGATGTTTAGTGTCAACTATTATCAGCCTTTTTACTTGATCCGCAGAAACTTCCTTGAATTTCTTAATCTCAGCAGGCAGGAATAACTCGACAAACTCCTTCACCTTCTTTTCCATAGCGCCGGGCATCACAATCACTGCATCAGGATAAAGCCTCTTAACAGCGATTGCGGAGGCAAGGGCATCAAAATCTGCATTAAGATGTGTAGTTATGATATCCATTGATTGGTGTAATTATTGCCTAATTATAGAGACACCATCAGGCGGGGTAAATTCGAAAAGCTTATCTTTAATGCCTGTATTAAGCTTAATGTCTCTAAGCTCAATATCAGTTCTGTTTGAGAGATTATCAATAATTCTTAATGATTTGACAGGAAATTCTTCCTGAGAGGGCAAGACCTCGATCTGCACAATATTGCCCATTGTTTTTTTCGGTCTCAATATGAGTCTGCCATCCTTTGCAGATATATCAAAATCACCTCTTATATCGCCAAGCCCCCCCAACAATACAATAGGAGACTGCCCATAAGTTGATGAATCGAATTTTGTTATATACGCTTGCTTCTCGTTTTTTTGATATACAATTAGCTTATTGCCTGATACATAAATTGTTTGAGGCTTTTCTCCTGCATATTCCCACCTGAATTTTGAAGCCTTTATATAGAAGCGTCCTTTATAAGTATCGGTTCTTTTTAAATCCTTAATGAAACTTTTCTGGATAAAATTCCCCGTGATATCCTTGAACCCCTCATAAGCCTTTTGAATCCTTAATGCTTCATCTTCTGGATTAAACGCAAGGCATAAAGAAGGCATTGCGATTACAGCAATAGACAAAAAGATAAACATCCATTTAACTGAAAATAAAATGTCAAAATTTTTGATAAAAACTGAATTGTTTTTAATATCCATAATATTTATCCTCTATATTTTATCCCAAGCCTTGATGATGCTTCCTTAAGCCTCTTATCAAGTGTCCATAGTGGGATGCGAGTCAATATTGCAGATGCGAGCAAATGCATATGAACCTCCCCGCAGCAAGCTACAGGTAATTACGAGTTCAACAATGTTTCAAGCCCAATACCGCCTGTTTTCAGATACGCAACCCATACTGAAGTGTCTACAAGAACCATTTTATTTGTTTTCCAGCCTTCTCCGTGATATCGCCTCTAAATTCTTTTCTGTTCCACCAAGGGCTTCAAGCCCCAACCTGACAAGGAGTGTTTTTTCCTTTATGCCTGTCAACTTTGATGCCTTTTGAAGCATTTCATCTTCTATGTTGAACGTAGTTCTCAGAAATTCCTCGCCATGTTAGTATTAGTATTAGTATGTATTAATGTATTAATTATATGCATCTGTCAAGCCGCTTATAAGTTATTTAGGCAGATAATAGCCACTATGAACCTTATCTCCTCCCCATATAGTCGCGGGGCTTTCCCGCACCTTTCGGAGGTCCCACTAATCCGTCCTCCTCAAGTAGTTCCATAATCCGTGCCGCTCTATTGTAGCCTATCTTAAATCTTCTCTGAATGCCTGAGATGGAAACCTCTCCTAAGGAGGCGGCAAATTCAGTTACTTTCTGGTATATCTCGTCTCTCTCATCGCCTGCATCATCCTCAATAGGTTTGTCATCAAATATGGTTATGTTTTGAAAAAATGAATAGTCCGGTTTTCTCTGATCCCTTATAAATTCGGTTATTTCAGCAACTTCCTTTTCGCTCACATAAGCTCCGTGTACTCTTACGATTTTTGCTCCCGGGACCATAAAAAGCATATCACCCATCCCCAGAAGCTGTTCAGCCCCCTGACCGTCAAGTATTGTTCTGGAATCAATCTTAGTGGTTAATTGAAATGAAATCCGCGCCGGGAAATTAGCCTTTATCAATCCTGTAATTACATCAACTGAGGGTCTTTGGGTTGCAAGTATCAGATGGATTCCAGAAGCCCTTGCCATTTGTGCAAGTCTGGTTATCGCATTTTCGACATCGGCAGGGGCTGTAAACATTAAGTCGGCGAGCTCGTCTATAAAAATCACTATGTAAGGCAGTCTTTCAGAAGGCTCAACGTTTTTATTGAAGTTGTCAATGTTTCTTGCTCCCCTTTCAGCAAGCAATCTGTATCTTCTTTCCATCTCAAAGACCATTTTTTGAAGCGCTGCCGCTGCCTCCTTAGGATTTGTGATGACAGGTGCGATTAGGTGAGGAATGTCAGAATAAGCAGACAGCTCAAGGAGTTTAGGGTCAACCATCAACATTTTTACATCTGAAGGATCTGCCCTATATAAAATGCTAAGTATAAGGGAATTTATAAAGATGCTCTTACCAGAACCCGTTGAGCCAGCGACGAGCAGATGCGGCATTTTTGTCAGATCAGTTACTACAGGATTCCCAAAAATGTCTTTGCCGAGGGCAAGGGCAAGGAATGAATTACTCTTTTGAAATGCGTCTGACGACATGATTTCCCTAAGATATACCGTAGCTCGCCGCCTGTTGGGAACCTCAATCCCTATCGCCGCTTTCCCGGCAATAGGATAAACCCTAATGCTTGGCGCGCGCAATGCCAATGCAAGGTCATCAGACAACGATACTATCCTGTTTATCTTTACTCCTGGGGCAGGCTCAAACTCATACATCGTAACAACAGGGCCTGGATTAGCCTGTTTGATCCTTCCCTTTACGCCAAAGTCGGTGAGTTTTTTCTCGAGACCGGCTATTGTAGAATTTATTTCATCTTTTGTTTGAGCCATCCCTGTCTCGCTGTATGACAATAACTCAAGCGGGGGCAAAAGATAGTCACCCTTCGCAGCAGTCGCTTTTATGATAGAAACTTTATTGGTGCTTTGTGGAGAAATATTATCATCACGGCTATCACTGAATTTTTCTAATGTAATCTGAACCGTATCACTTTTTTTATCAGTTTGCTCCTTCAGTTTTTCACTTTTTTTCGGGTTATTAAGATAGGAAAATATGGATACAGGACTAATTAATATAATAGATACAATGATAAGGGCTATACTGATGAGATATGCCCCAATGGTGGAGAAAAAACCGACAAATACATTGACGAACAAATACCCCGACAGCCCCCCATGCAGTCCATCTGGTAATATATTGTTTGCTATAAGCTGTGCAAACATAGAAATCGATGGCAGGAGAAGCAAAAATCCGAAAAGGTGCACGAGGCTTCTTTCTTTATTCAGTATTCTTCTTAACCCATAGATGAGGATAAAGATGGGGATCAGGTATCCTGATAATCCAAAAAATGAAAAAATACCGTCGGATATATAAGCCCCTGCAATCCCTCCATAATTGTTTATTGGTTTATTCGAGAAGGTGGAAAAAGATCTGTCCCATTTGTCATAAGTAAGAAGCGTGATCGCAAGATAAATACTGATAAATATCGCAAAAGCACCTGTTATCTCCTGAAAACGTTTACTTCTAAAAAAGCTGGGGCTTTTCGGATCATTAAATTCTGATGGTATCTCTTTTATTGTTTCAGCCATATTGTTAATATTATAGTAGCAAGGGCGAATCTATAATAGACAAATATATTTAGAGGGTATTTTTTTAGGAAATTCAGGAGGAATTGTATCACAAGATAGCCCGATACTGCTGCCGATATAAAACCAGCAAATAATAAGTCGAGACTATGATTAGCAGGAGTATCTAAAATTTTGCTCCCCTCCAATAGGAAAGCTCCCCCGATTACTGGGGTTGAGAGCAAAAAAGAAAACCTTGCAGCCTGCTGTCTGTTTATGTTCCTAAATAGACCTGCTGTTATAGTAATGCCCGACCTCGAAACACCCGGAACCAATGCTATTGCTTGTGCGCATCCTATAATTAAGGCATCAGTAAGAGATAAATGTTTTTTTTGAACAGATCCCTGTCTTTTAATGAACCACTCCCCTGCGAGCATCAAAATACCAAAAAAAACAAGTGTAAAAACGATTATGAGTGGATTTCTGAGGGTATTTTCAACAATATCTTTTAGAAATAAACCGGCAGCTCCGGCAGGGATTGTTGCAGCTGTAATATAAAGGAGTATTTTTCTATCCCTAATGAGAATATCAAGCCAATCCTTATAGAAAAAGAGCAGCAGAGAAAAAAGGGTGCCGCCGTGAATGGCTACATCAAAAGTGAGCGTATTAACCTCTCCGTGCCACTCAAAGAACCACGGAAGCAATATCAAATGGGCGGTGCTGCTTATTGGCAGAAATTCTGTCAGCCCCTGGACTATACCTAAAATTATCGCTTTATATATTTCCAAATTCAAAAAAAGAATCCTTCAAAAAGTTGATAATTTACGTTTTCTAAGTTTTTAATCAAGCCCTGCAATAAAGTATTTTACCCGAAAAATGCAATTAGATTGTCATGGCAAGTTTGTCGAACCATGCGATGAAATTAATAACATGCATACACCTTTTACTGGCTCAGGATTACAATTTGAGACTTTTGAGAGAGCCTCTATTGATAACAAGTATTGTCTCAATCTCGTAGAGTTTTGTCTCGCTGTCCTACTAGTTTTATATGGATTTTTTCTTCATAGAGAGGGAAATCTTCAAAATTAAGGGGCTTCTTCCTCATCATATTCAACTTCATTATCTTGAAATTAAGCTCGCGGATTTTTTTTAATCTTTCTTTATCATCACCAAGGCTGTTTATCAGGTCTTTCATGCCCACAATCTCTTTTTTGAGTTCAAGCTCAGGCGGTAAAAAATCAGCATTCTTTAGGACTTTATAAGCCATTCTAAGGTCTTCAGGCACAAATGCCTCATCCTCGATCTTAACGGGCTTGCCAGCACCGGCAAGATTGTCAAACTCACCTCGATTAATGGCTTCTAATATCATTCTTTCTGCTATAGTGCCGAAAATATCCATAAATATAAAGATTAACCTAAAACTCTTATCAATAGCAAACAGGCTTCGAAAAATTGGCAATTCACGGCGAATATTGATGGATCGCTTAGGAATAAAGACTCATTGCAATGACACTTTATGAAATTTTATTTTGTCAGTGCAAACGAAGTGAAGCCATTTCAAGTCTTTGCGATTTTACCTTGAATTGCTGTCGAAAAATAAACATAGAACTCACAAATACTGGTAGGACGGGCGTCCCGCCTGTCATTAGAGAAATTTACCTAAAATAATCGCTCAATTTAGGTTATAATAAAAAATTAATATTCTCAATCTATTTGATATTATTATATATTAACCATAAAGGAGAGTCTCAGAAATGATAAAATTTCATATAGTTAAAAAAAATCAGCCCTTGATTAAAATTGTACTTTTTATAATAACAATGCTGATATTACTCGGCGAAAGCAATACAACTTTAGCAGTTGAATCAAACATATCGCCAAAAACAGGCTTTATTCTGCCTGCTGGATTTGATTTTAAGTCAGCAATAAAAGGTTCTTATAAATCTCAGGAAGAATATTTCAAGCATTTTAAACAAGATAGCCCTGACAGCGGAAATGCTTACGGTTTAGCCCTTGCAAAACTGACATTAGGGCTTGTTAAAGATGACCCAACCGCTATTTTAGGAGCAAAATATCTCTTTACAGTATCCGCTAATGCATCTGAAAATGCAAAAGAAAAGAAATTGTCTCTTCTCGGTATGCGTTATATAGATAATATTTTATCCAATAAGAGTTTTAAGGATGATTCAGAAGCCAAAGCGACCTTTGAGCAAATAAATATTATAAAGCAAAAAGTGCCAGTTAAGAATTTTCAAAAGATAATAATTGGCAAATCTTCTATCAAAATAAAAAAAGGTGCAAAAATTAAGACACAGGTTGACAGAGTCACAAGGGACTGGCTTTCAGCATACAATATTAGTGTGCCGCCATGGCAGTTCTCTAAAGATAAGACTGTTCCGTGGCATGAGGGCAAAAAGATAATAGAAATTCTTGATTTAGTGGATGCTAAGGTATCAGTAGTTTGGGGAACTAAAGCAAAGAAGATAAATAACAAATGGTATGCGCCTGATGCAGAGGGAGTATATAGATTCAAGATATCTGAGGATAAGGTTGATAGTTACCCAACGGGTATAATTATTGATAAACAGACTGTTTTTATGAATGACACACATGGCATAAATGCCATTGCATGGGATTCTTTGGATGCTGACCTTGTGGTTGGCTGCGGCGACCTTGACGGCAAAGTAGAGGCTGCATACTATTTGGCAAAGAGGGGTGTTAATGTATATATGCCTACAGATAGGTTTATTGATATGCTGATAGGGGTTAATACCAAGGGAACTATTATCGGCTCTGCACCGATTAAAAAAACATCTGACGGCGCAATTATAGGCAGCCAGCCAATCTCAATTGATATTAACGAGCCTATAATGGTAACCAACACAACAGGCGGTTATCCCTTGCAATATTATGATGCCCCTTATCGTTATTTCATGGAGCTTGAAAAATATATCGGCAA
>JBBIKS010000076.1:0-9518 GCA_037445375.1 Nitrospirota bacterium
CAGGTAGTAGAGTAATGACAAAGGGATTTGTCAGATCAAGTCTTGACAAGTACAACTTATGGCATATAGTCGTCTGCATCTTTTGATAATAGACGAGATAGGTTATATGCCGATAACGAGGGAACAGGCAAACCTTTCTCCTGTTGAAGTAGCCTGTATATCCTCCGTTTATCCCACGCATTACTTTCAAGAGATTGCCTTTTGGAGTTTCGAGGATAAGGTGATAATGATTATCCATAAGGACAAAGCTGTGAAGCAATATGTCGTAACGATCATGGTAATCTTTCAGGATTTCGAGGAATCTAAATCTATCCGCATCGTCAAGAAAGATACTCTTTCTCTCATTACCTCTGCTTGTTATATGATATAAAGCTCCAAGAAACTCTATTCTCAGTGGGCGACCCATGAGCTAAGGATAGCAAAAGGGCTGACCTTATGTCAATTGTCAAGACCTGACACCATTTCTGACATTGGTCAAATTGTAAAAAGTGTAAAGAATATGAGATTATAAGGTCTTAATTGTATATTAGAGAGTAATTAAATTATATTTAATAATTTGAGCGATTCTTAACAATAATTGTTTTTAAAGGCACTGGATTCCTGCCTCTGCTGGAATGACTTAAACACTCATCAGGCGAAACTGTCATTCCAGCGAAAGCGAGAATCCAGAAGGGCTCCTTAATAAAATGGCTCAATTTAGGATTTACAAAAGACCAAAGATGATATTGAAGAAAAATTTTTTTACGATTATTATCTGCATCATCGCCCTTTTAGCAGCTTCATGCGGCAAAAAAGGTGAGCCTACCCTGAAGGCGTTCGAAAAGCCCGCAACGGTTGAAAATATCAAAGCCTTGCACCGGGATAACAATATTTATATCTCATGGCAATACCCTGCTTCCAAAAGATCAAAAATAAGGGGCTGTCAGATTTTAAGATCCGATGGCGCAGATTCAAATTATAGGGAGTTGGCTTTTTTAAAGACTGATGAAGCATTGTATGTGGACAAAGACTTTACAGCAGGGATTGAATATTATTATAAATTAAGATGTCTCAGCTTAAAAGATGTTTACAGCGATTATTCTGATGTCATAAAAGTAGCGCCTCTGACTCTCCTGTCCATACCCAAAGAAATTTCATTTATAACCACAAATGACTCCATTAAGATTCAATGGCAGCACATATCAGATGCACACTATAATATCTATAAAAGTTATCAAAAGGGCATCTATACTTTTTCTCCTCTCAATAGTAGCCTGTTAAAGGAGAATTTTTATATCGATAAGATTTATACAGAAGCAATAGTTTATTACACTGTAAGGTCACATCGAGGCACGGAGATTAGGGATGAGAGCCCTCCATCGGAAGAATTGGGGGTTAATCCTGCTGATTTCGTGCCTTCCGCTCCATCAGGCTTGATATATGTGCCTTTGGAAAAGAAGATATACTTGCTATGGAATGAAAATCCAGAATTATGGATAAAAGGTTATAAGGTTTATAGAAAAACAGCATCTGAAAGGGAATTTATTCTGATAGGCGATACGCTTACTCCGGTTTTTGCAGAATCTATGCCTCCTGATGCAAAGACAAATTATTATGTAACAGCTGTCGGTCCTAAAAAAGAAAGCCGACCTTCTGAGATGCTTCTTATTGATATCAGACAGGAGAATTAAAATGGAGAGAATACAGCTTGGTCATGGAAGCGGCGGCAGACAGATGCAAGAATTAATTAAAAGCCTTTTTCAGCCCAATTTTGACATGACTGAACTTAATGACTCAGCCGTTCTTATGAATCCTGAATTTTATTCTGGTAATGGCAATTTGAATTTGGCATTCACGACTGATTCATACATTGTCTCTCCCATCTTTTTCCCGGGCGGAAATATCGGAGAACTGGCAATAAATGGCACGGTGAACGACTTATCAGTCGCAGGAGCAATGCCGCTATACATATCTGCAGGAATTATCCTCGAAGAAGGATTTCCTATTGATGATCTCAAAACCATTGTTTTTTCTATGTCGGCTGCTGCAAAGAAGGCAGGTGTCAGAATAGTTACTGGTGATACAAAGGTTACTGAAAAAGGCAAAGCAGACGGGATATTTATCAATACCAGCGGGATAGGCTTTATCCCCAATGGGGTGGAACTCGGTTTATATCGGATATTGCCCGGAGACAAAATAATAGTTAGCGGACTAATAGGTAATCACGGGATAGCAGTGCTTGCGAAAAGACACGGTCTCTCATTTGAGCCTGCAATATTAAGCGATACAGCTCCATTGAATGAACTCGTTCAAAAGATGCTACAATATGGAAGTTCTATAAAAATGATGAGAGACCCCACAAGAGGCGGCATTGCAGCAGTCCTAAATGAAATTGCTATTGGTTCGGGATATCCGCTAATAATCTATGAGGATCTTATACCATATCAAGGGGGGGTTAAGGGCGCCTGCGAATTGCTGGGCATCGATCTTCTTCATGTTGCCAACGAAGGCATTCTTATAACAATCGTATCCCCACAAGCAGTTGAACCGCTCTTGGAGACCATGAAAAGCCTTGATATTGGCATCAACTCCAAAGTTATTGGAGAAGTGTCTGCAAAAGACCATAAATTGAACGGTACTGTTATTCTAAAGACATCCATCGGCGGGATGAGAATAGTGGATATGCCCCTCGGTGAGCAATTGCCAAGAATATGCTGATAACCCAAATGCAATTAGATTTTTATATAGCAGGCATGATTTAGTGTGAGCGTTCGAGTTAGAAAAGGGGAGAGACGAAAAATGTCCATCGTCTTAGCGAAGCGGTTATCCATCGCCCCTCGGAGTTCTGACTCCGGCACTAGTACTACATTGGTGTTTTAGGACAAACCTACCTGTGGATTGTACGCAGATAGGGGGTTTTCTGGCATCCATGCCTGCTATTTTAGAATTACTAAGGAATACATAAATAAGCCCCCTCACCCGTGCCCTCTCCTGCAAGGGGAGAGGGTCGTATTATGTTCCCTTCCCTTGACGGGAGGGGATGAAGGGGATGGTGTTTTATGAGGCTTTGTTATGTTAGGTTTTAGTAAATGTATCTTTAGGTTAACAAACATCAATTCTATAAAGATTGCAGGGTATTAAGCCCAATTAAACGGAGGATGCAGAAATGCAAATTAGAATATTGTTTTTTATATTTTTTGCAGCTTTTGGTATTTGTTCTATAGCGTCTGCAAAAGATGCTGTACTACTTGATAAGGTAGTAGCTATAGTCAACAAAGAAGCGATTACATGGAGCGATTTGTATAAAACTATGGAATTTGAAGTTACAGAATCCCATAGAAACTTAAGCGATGAAGATAAGAGAAAGTTTTTCAAGGAAAATGAAGAATCATTCTTGGAGATCTTGATTGATATGAGACTGCAAATTCAGGAGGCACAAAGAGCAAGTATTTTTGTCAGCCCTGATGATATTGAGAAGGCAATAATCAGCCTGAAAGAAAAATACTCTATGACGGATGAGATGTTTATTGAAACCCTAAAAAGGGAAGGGTTCACTCTTGATGAATATAAGAAAAAGCTCCATGAAAAAATTACAGCAGGCCGCCTGATAGATCAGGAGGTTAGGAGCAGAATCGTAATAGACGAGGAGAGCATTAATAATTACATTTCACAAAATCAAGAGATTAAAGGTCAATCTGAGGGCTATAATTTAAGCCACATTTTCATTAAGAAAAGTGATAATAAATCCTCAGACGAAGAAAAAGCAAGGCAGATATACAATAAATTAAAGGCAGGGGAAGATTTCTCACAGACTGCGATTAAGCACTCAGAAGATGCTACGGCCCGCTCAGGCGGGGAGCTTGGTTTAATAAGGAAGGCAGATTTATCGAAAGAGTTTTCAGCATCGCTTTCTAAAATGAGGGCAGGGGATATAAGCGAGCCGTTTTGGTCGGCAAATGGTATTCATATACTGCGATTAAATGCTGTTGTTAAAACTGACAAATCTCAGCAGATCAGAGAGCAAGTCATGCAAAAATTATTGGAGGAGAGGTTTATAAAATCATATAAAAATTGGCTGAAAGGCTTAAGAGAGAGGGCTTATATTCAGATTATTTCAAATTAAGAAATTTTCTGCAAATTGAAGTTATTGAAAAAAATAAACTATAATCATAAGATTGAAAAACTTTTTATTAATAGCCCAAGCTTTAATATATAAACTATGCTTGCATGTTATCTTATAAAACCGGGTTTTCTGGAATTAAGGGAAGTACCAAAACCTGAGCCATCAGATGGTGAAGTGCTTGTAAGGGTTGAGGCTGCGCTGACCTGCGGGACAGATCTCAAGGCATTTTTAAGAGGGCATTCCCTTATGCCGATGCCGGGACCGTTTGGGCATGAGTTTTCTGGAACGATAGCTGATGTCGGCAAGAGGGTTAAGAAATTCAAGCCCGGAGATGGCATAATGTCTGTCCATACCGCTCCGTGTCTTAAATGCCAATACTGTGCTAAAAAGGCGTTTAACCTTTGTGAAAATCTTATGAACACTAAAATATTGGGTGCCTATGCAGAGTATATCTTAATCCCTCCTCATATTGTAAGACAAAACCTTTATCATAAACCTGCCAATCTGCCTTTTGAAGAAGCCGCTGTGCTTGAACCGCTTTCTTGTGTTGTGCACGGCATAAATAAATTAAAACTTAAAGGCTCCAGATCACTTATAATCGGAACCGGACCTATTGGACTCCTTCATCTTATGCTTGCAAAATTCAAAGGGGCAAAAGTCCTTATCACAGGATTGGAGCATGAAAGATTGGAACTCGCAAAAAAATTAGGTGCTGATATGATAATCCCGCCGTCTGATCTTGATAAGGCTATTGAAATCTTCACTGACGGCATAGGTATGGATTTTGTCTTTGAGTGCACCGGACATTTAGATGTCTGGGAGCGCTCTATAAATTATGTCAGGCGCGGCGGCACTATAATATTGTTTGGTGGCTGCAAGAAAGACACTATTGTAACCTATGATACCTACAGGCTTCACTATGATGAAATAACTGTTCAAGGGTCATTTCATTTCGATCCACAAGATGTGAAGGCTGCCTATGGACTTTTGAGGGGCACACTTGAAGTCTCTCGTCTGATAAGTGGAAGCTATCAGTTGAAAGATATAGCAATCCCATTCGAAAAACTCTCAAGAGGCGAGGGTCTCAAGTATGCCATCGTTCCATGAGCTTTTTGCCATCTAATCTTTTTATGATATCCACCCTTTTTTATTAATTATGGATTATTTAAAAAAAATATTTATTATCTTTTTCGCATTGTTGCTGATAACTCATACAATAACAATTCTCCACATACCTTCTTATGCCGAAAACATCAATGCAGCTCAAAAAAATCCCCCTGCTATACTGAAGGTTTCTAAGGAATTAATGTTTTTTGATATTTACTGGATGGGCATATATGTAGGCAAGGCATCATTTGAGGCAAAAAACGAGTTGGGCAATATCACTATTGTCTCAAAGGTTGATTCTGCTCCTGTCATCTCAAGTTTATACAAGGTTGATGATTATGCTAAAAGCTATATAGTTAACGGAATGCCCGTCAGTTTCAAGATTAAGCAGCACGAAGGCAGATACAGAAGCAACAAAGAGACGATATTCGATATTAATAACAAAAAGATTATCTACTTCAACCACCTCAAGGGAGAAAAATACGAACATCATGCCGTTGCACAGCCTTTATGGGATGTTATCTCTGGTTTTTACTACATAAGGACTTTCCCTTTTGAGGTCGGCAAGACGCTTTATATCAACATATTTGACAGCAATAAATTTTACAATGCAGAGGTGAAGGTTATCGGAAAAGAAAAGATAAAGGTTTCAGATAATTGGAAAACGGATACGATAATTATAAAACCCATCCTTCAATCAGATGGTTTATTTAAGAGAAAGGGCGATATATTGATATGGCTCACTGATGATGAAAACAGGATTCCTGTAAAGGTAGAAACCGCTGTCTCCATTGGAAAGGTTACGGCAAAAATCAATTCGATCGAGACTGCAAAATAAAGATATCTTTAAGATGCAGGAATTTATTGTCATAAGAGGTGCCAAAGAGCATAATCTAAAAAATATTGATGTAACGATACCAAGAGATAAAATAACCGTAATTACAGGACCCTCGGGTTCAGGCAAATCATCCTTGGCAATGGATATAATATATGCTGAAGGACAAAGAAGATATGTCGAGAGCCTCTCTACTTATGCCCGCCAATTTCTTGAACAATTGCAGAAACCAGAGGTTGAATATATAGAAGGACTCTCGCCTGCAATCGCAATAGATCAAAAAACAGTCACAAAAAGCCTCCGTTCAACAGTCGGCACGATTACCGAGATATATGATTATATGAGGATTCTCTTCACCCGAATCGGCATCCCACGCTGTTATAAATGCGGGACAGTCATAGCAACTCAGGATATACATAACATAATAAGGTCAGTCCTTTCTTTGCCGCAAGGCACACGGATACAGATACTTGCCCCTATCGTAAGGGGAAGAAAGGGCGAGTATAAGAAAGAACTTAGACAAATGAAGATGGATGGTTTTGTGAGGGCAAGGATCGATGGCAAAATGGAAGACCTCACTCAGGATATCAATTTAAAGAAGCAGAAAATGCATACCATTGAAGTCGTCATTGACCGATTAATAATAAAGCCGTCAATAGAAAGACACATAAGGGCATCTATTGATACATCACTTAAACATGCAGATACGGTAATAATCAATCTTATTGATGAAGGCAAAGACATCCCTTTCAGCAGGATGCTTGCCTGTCCTAATTGTGCTATAAGCTATCCCGAGATTGAACCGCGGCTTTTTTCATTCAACAGCAAGTATGGAGCTTGTTCTTGCTGTAACGGGCTTGGGTTTGAAAATATAGGCGATGCTGATTTCTTAATCAACAAACTTCACACGGATAACGGCTTTCAAGGGAGTCTTAAAGAATTGTCCTCCTGCAAATGCTGCAAGGGTATGAGACTTAGGAAAGAAGCCCTCAGTATAACTCTAAACGATGCAAATATAGGGGAATTTGCGGGCATGACAGTAAAAAAGGCTTTGGGCTTTATCAATGAATTGAAGCTCACAGAACGGGAAATAGCCATTTCAAGGAGAATACTTAAAGAAGTCAAAGACCGATTGATTTTTCTTGATAAGGTTGGGCTTAGCTATATAACCCTCGATAGGAGTTCATTCACGCTCTCTGGGGGCGAATCCCAACGTATAAGGCTTGCCAATCAACTCGGTTCTTCCCTGACAGGTGTTTTATATATCCTTGATGAGCCGAGCATAGGACTGCATCCCAATGATTGTCAAAAAATGCTTCAGAGCCTGTCGAGCATCAGGGACGCAGGCAATACAATAATTATTGTTGAGCATAACGAAGAGATTATAAAATGGGCAGACTATCTTATTGATATGGGACCGGGTGCGGGCAAAGATGGCGGGTGGATTGTAGCTAATGGCAGCCTTGAGGATATAAAATTAAACAAAAACTCAATTACGGGTAAATATCTCAGCCGAAAGATGACCATACCTTATTCTTCAAAGAGACGGACATCAACTGATTATATCAACATCCGGGGTGCCTCAGAATACAATCTTAAAAATATTGATATACCAATTCCCCTTGGGCTCTTATGTTGTATTACTGGCGTGTCTGGTTCAGGCAAAAGCACTCTCGTCTTTGAAATCCTATATAAAGCGATCTCAAGGCACCTCAATAAAAGCAATTTGACTCCCGGCAAGCACTATAATATAGAGGGTTTCGAAAAAATTGACAAGGTCATTTGCATTGACCAATCACCAATTGGGAGGACTTCAAGATCCAATCCTGCAACATATACTGGTTTATTTAATTTCATACGAAAGCTCTTTTCCCTATTGCCTGATTCACGAGCAAGGGGATATGCACAATCAAGGTTTAGTTTTAATGTAGCCGGCGGCAGATGTGAATCATGTCAGGGCGCTGGGCAGAAAAAAATAGAGATGCACTTCCTGCCCGAGGTTTATGTAACATGCGATGTCTGCAAAGGCAAAAGATATAATAAAGAGACATTGAGCATATTTTATAGAGAAAAGGCTATCGGAGATGTTTTGGATATGACAATATCAGAGGCGCTGGAATTCTTTCATTCAATACCTGTATTAAAGCAGAAATTGGCAATCCTTGCAGATATGGGAATGGGCTACCTGAAGCTCGGGCAGCCAGCTACAACCCTTTCCGGCGGAGAAGCTCAAAGACTGAAACTATCTAAAGAACTCAGCAAAAAGGCTACGGGCAAAACCCTTTATATACTCGATGAACCTACAACCGGACTTCATTTTGTTGATATAGGCAGATTAATAAAGGTATTAAACAAGCTTGTTGATATGGGCAATACGGTTATTGTCATTGAGCACGACTTAGATATAATCAAATCCGCAGATTATGTGATTGATTTGGGTCCAGGCTCAGGTGATGAAGGCGGCAATGTCGTTGCAATAGGCACACCCGAAGATGTAGCAAAAAATAAGGCATCACATACCGGAAGGTTTCTTTCGATGAAATTATCAGAATAATAAGTGAGGTCTGCAAGATTCCCCCCCTTTGATATGAATTCAACTTGATGTCTATCATGTGTTTACACTTGTATAAAGATAGTTCTTTGGCTAAGAAATCCTGTCATATTCATTTTGTAACAGATGTTCCCTTTTAAAAAAGACGATTATATTTCATTAACTTATTGAATCTATTAAGTTTTTCTGCGAGATGTGAGGTTCTTTTTAGTGGTTACTTTTATTCCTCTATTAAGGCAATATCGGATGTTAAAATAATCTTGTGTCTAAAGGCAAAAGGAAAGGAGAAAAAAATTGAGCAAAGATATTTTTGAAGTAATTAAGGATAAATCAGTAGAAGAAGCGCTCTACATATATCTCAAAGGGAATGCAGGAACCTCAAAGAAGATAGCCTTGCGACAGTTATTGGAGGAATTAGTTGAAGAGATTATGAAAGGGAATGCAGTCAATACTGTTAGGCATATATATTGCCATACAAAATCAGACAAGGTTACAAGGCATAACAAAGCAGGCAAAGGATAATTAATATGGGCTGTTTTTATGGCGGAGGCGCAGACAAACAATACCTGAAAAGAGATTAATATTTGCAAAAAGGCAAAGCAGTAGCTATAGCGAGAGAGAGGAAAAAAAGAACCCCTCTGATGCTTATGTGTTTTTCTTTGTATTGTCAGCTTGTTTAAGCTTTTCTATATGATCAAAAAGTTCTTCATCATCAGCCCAACCCATAAAGTGATAGCAAAGCATTTCAAATGTTCGTTTTGTGTAAACTACTCCCCATTGTCAAGACAGAAAAATGGGTTGTATTTGGTGGATTAGCCAGAAGTCATCTCCATCGTCATTATTATTATTGCCGCTGAAATATGCCTCGTGCGGTGTCCGGTATCCAAGAGACTCATGGAATCTCTCTCTGCTGTAAAGCTCAA
>JBBIKS010000077.1:0-9378 GCA_037445375.1 Nitrospirota bacterium
ATTCTATGGTCGGGGCGAGAGGATTTGAACCTCCGACTCCACGGTCCCGAACCGTGTGCGCTACCAGGCTGCGCTACGCCCCGATATCTCAATAATTGCTGAAAGAAAGGGTTAGCCATTAAATAATAAATAATAAACTCAAACCTTACTATTGTATCATAAATAAACAATAAATATAATTCCAAAATTCTTTCTTTTTGAATAATTGTAGATTTGAACAAATGATTGACCGATATTTAAAAATAAAAATTAAATTTATTTTTTAAAGGAAAATCGTGTATCATTTTTAAAATTTGAAAAATATATGGAGGTATCATGGAGATAGTTAAAGCCCTCGAGGAAAAAATCTCTTATGTAGTTGAAAAGGTTAAGGATTTGAAGGAAGAAAAGAGCATGCTTCAGCAAAAAATAATCCAACTCGAAGACATTATAAAAATAAAAGATAGGGAATTAGAACAATTAACTAATGAAAAAGCAACTGTAAAAGGGCAGATCGAAGACTTGCTGAAAGAGCTTGACTCAATGGAATTAAGGTGATACAGGCATGGGCAGTGTTGAGGTATATATTTTAGGACAAAAATATACCATTAAAGGGGGTGAAGACCCTGAATATATCAAACAGCTCGCTGATTTTGTAGATGCCAAGCTCAAAGAAGTCTGTGCAAATACTCCTAACTTAACACCTTTAAAGGCTGTTATTATGACTTCTTTGAATATTACAGATGAGCTTCATAAGCTCAGAAAAGATTATAATGCAGTCTCAGAGGATATAATGAAAATTGGCAGTAAAGCAGATACTATTTTGAGCATTATTGAATCTGAATAAATTTTGATGTCTTCATTACAAAAAAACAGGAAAAAACATTATTCAAAGCCGGAGCCGAAGCCATACCGCTCCTTTTGATGTGTATATTGTATATGAAACAGATAATAATCAGCATTGGCAATATAAAACTTAATGCACAGCTTTTTAAAACGCAGTGTGCACAGGCGATTGCTGAAAAACTACCCATTGAGGCTGTCCCTGAAGAATGGGGCTATGAATTTTATTTTGAAATACCTCTTAAGTTCACGCTGGATGAAACATCAACAACTAATGTGAAGATTGGCGATATCGGCTATTGGCCCCCCGGAAGGGCTCTCGCCATATTTTTTGGTCCCACGCCATTGAGTAAAGGTGCGGATCCTGTGCCTGTAAGTGAGGTGAACATTGTTGGAAGGATTACCGATGACGCTGAGGCACTGAAGCAGGCTAAAGGAGCAAAAAAGATAATCATCGAGCCGCTTTGAACATAACGAGTTACAGGCAAACTTATAATTGAGTCTGTTTATAAATGCCAAAATAACCCCCACCCTTACCCTCCCGTCAAGGGGAGGGTAAGGGTGGGGATGCTGAATAGGTAGTTTATAAACGGACACGATTTAAGGTTAACCCTTTGCAAAACTCATCATACTAACTGTGCAGTAAATTAAGGAGAGTATATGCTTGATGCAAAATTTGTTAGAGACAATATTGATTTACTTAGGCATTCTTTAAATAAAAGAGGAAATGATATTGACCTTACTAATTTTCTATTATGGGAAAAAGAAAGGCTTGAATTATTAAAAGAGTCCGAAGAATTCAGAAATAAAAGGAATATCGTTTCAGAAGAAATCGGGAGACTTAAACGGCAGAAAGTTGATACCGAACCCCTCGTTGCCCAAATGAAGGCGGTAGCGGATAGGATAAAGGCTATTGATGAAAGCCTTGTTAAAGTAGAAGGCAAAACTATTAACTTTCTCCTGAATCTGCCAAATATACCGCATGAAACCGTTCCTATCGGCAAAGATGAGACAGAAAATATCGAGATTAGGAGATGGGGTGAAATTAGAGCATTTGATTTCGCACCATTAAATCATTGGGATATAGGCGAAATCCTTGATATTATTGATTTCAATCGGGGCGGCAAGATTACTGGCTCAAGATTCAGCGTGATGAAGGGGGAGGGAGCGAGGCTCGAAAGGGCATTGATGAATTTTATGCTCGATTTAAACTCATCTAAGGGCTATAAGGAAATATTTCCGCCGCTCATGGTCAATGCTGAAAGCATGACAGGCACTGGACAGCTCCCAAAATTTGAAGCAGAACTTTTTAAAATTGTTGACCCTGAATATTATTTAATACCCACTGCTGAAGTGCCTGTTACCAATCTTCACAGGCAGGAGATTTTAAGGGACGAACAGCTGCCGCTCTACTACACTGCTTATACTCCATGCTTTAGAAGAGAAGCCGGTTCTTATGGTAAAGATGTAAGGGGACTCATAAGACAGCACCAGTTCAACAAGGTTGAGTTAGTGAAGTTTGTAAGACCGGAAGATTCATACGATGAATTAGAAAAATTAACTGCTGACGCTGAGGATATCTTACAGAAACTCAAACTGCCATACAGAACAATAGCTCTATGCACAGGAGATATGGGATTTGCATCCGCAAAAACTTATGATCTGGAGGTCTGGCTTCCGGCACAGCAGAGATATAGAGAGATTTCTTCATGCTCTAATTTTGAGGATTTTCAGGCAAGGCGAGCAAATATAAGGTTTAGAAGAGAAGGCAAAAAGGGTACGGAATTTGTTCACACCCTTAACGGTTCAGGACTCGCAATAGGCAGAACAGCCGTTGCGATCTTAGAAAACTATCAGCAAAAAGATGGAACTGTTATTGTTCCAGAGGTGTTACAGCCTTATATGAACTCTTTGGTTATTAGGTGAAAGATCATTGACGTCCAAAATAATATTACAAAATGAATATGATACGATTATATAGCATCAAAAATTTATTTTGGACAGATATGATGAAAGATGACAATTTATGCTCAATAAACCCTCTAAAATATTCTTTTCGGGCATCGGCGGAAGCGGGATGTCAGCAATCGCCGGCTTTATGGCTGACAGGGGTAATATAATAACAGGCTCTGACAGGACATTCGATGAAAATCCTTCTCATGCATTGATTGATTTACTAAAAAGAAAAGGGATAACTATAGTCCATCAGGATGGCACAGGCATCAATAGCGAATTTGACCTCATAGTATTTTCAACCGCTGTGGAAAAAAGCCAACCTGAATATCAAACAGCACAATCACTGCGTCTTCCCATAAAGACTCGCCCTGAGTATCTCTTTGATATCACCAAAGAATTCAAAACAATCGCAGTGTCTGGCACAAGCGGCAAATCTACTACATCGGGACTGCTTGCTTTTCTGATGCATAAACTCGGTCTGATGCCTAATTTTATAGGCGGCGGGAGGGTCAAGAATTTCAAAAATGCTAAAAACCTCGGAAATTCGATATCGGGAGAATCTGACTTAATGGTTATAGAGGCTTGTGAATCAGATGGGACAATAGTCAACTATCTTCCCAAAGATTCAATTCTTTTAAATATTGGGCTTGACCATCACAGCATAGAGAAAACCTCAGAGATGTTTGAAAAATTCCTTAAAAATACATCAGGCTTAAAAATAGTCAATGCAGATGACCCAAACATAGAAAAGATTACTATTAAAAATGCCGTAACCTTTTCTATTGATAATCAATCAGATTACAAAGCTGTAAACGCTATATATATGCCTTTTAATTCTGCTTTCAAATTGAACGGAATTACATTTAACATTTCAATCCCGGGCAAACATAACATTTATAATTCATTGTCGGCTATAGCGATGCTCTCAGAGATGGGAATACCGCTTGGCGATATCGCCAATGCCCTGCCACAATTTCGTGGAATAGAGAGGAGGTTTGATATACATCTCAATACCAAGAATCATCTTGTTATTGATGACTATGCCCATAATCCTCACAAGATAAGCTGCCTTATGCAGACAGCTTGTAATATCAAGGAAGATATCTGTTACATATTTCAGCCTCACGGCTATGCGCCTACTAAAATGATGAAGGATGATTATATTGCTGCCTTTGCATCTAATCTTAGAAAGAGTGATCACCTTGTCTTGCTGCCTATTTTTTATGCTGGCGGAACCGCAAACAAAGATATTTCAAGCTATGTGCTCGCAGAAGGCGTCAGAGCTAAAGGCAAATCGGCTGAAGTTGTTGAAGAAAGAAGATCTGTCTTAGAGAGGCTTGATGAATGGACAAATTATATTGTCTTTGGGGCTCGGGATGAAACATTATCTGACTTCACAAGAGCAATTGCAAGGCTGCTTGAGCCAAAAAATGCCATCAATTAGCCTTTAGCCCTCGAATCCTTATAGAAAACTCCTCACATTTAATCCTAATACAAGATGATTATAGCCGCCCTCTAAAACACCAAATCGCCTTCCTTGACATTTTTTCAGGGCAAATTCCTTTAATAATACTCCTATGGTTTTATAGTCTTCAGTGGTGAGCATCCCGCCCCAGTCATCCTCATGCCTATCGAATCCCGCGGAAACTGCGACTATATCATAGTCTTTTGCTGTATCAAGTTTTCTTTTAATCTCGTCAATAAAATCCAGCCTTAGCCCGCCTTTGGGATGAAAATAATCTACAACCTTAGGGCCTCCAAAGGTATTTGCTGTCCCATCGCCATAGTGGAGGTCAAAATCTAAGATAAAAGCCCTCCTTATCTTTTGCTCGGATAAAAGTTTGCTTACGGCAATAGCAATATTATTGAAATAACAAAATCCCCAGCAGGAATCAGGGCTTGCATGATGTCCTGGAGGCCTTATGAGTCCAAAGGCGGGCTCTCCGTCTAAAGGCAATTGAGCAGCTTTGATAGCGCCCCCGGCGGCAAGTTTTGCGGTCTGATATACCAGTGGTTGATGGGCAACGGACCTGATATGTGGAATTCCATGAACTAATCGAAGGTCTTCGTCTGAATCTTGAGTCATAAATTCCCTGCCGCATATGACCATGTAGTCAGTGTATTCAGATATATACCCCCTGTGTTCAGTAAAAAATGTGGAACATAATTAGCCCTTCAGGGGAGGGGAAGTAACTACCCACACAAAATGAGAAATAACCTATATTTTTTAGTGCTAATTTTTTTATAATAGCTCAATTTCAAATTATGACTTTGGAGGATATATGAACAATAAAAAGATAGTTCTTCCAGACAGCGAAATCCCGCGGCAGTGGTACAATATTCAGGCGGATCTGCCTAATCCTATTCCGCCTCCCTTAAATCCTGCTAACGGTCAACCTATCACTCCTGATATGCTTGCTCCTGTTTTTCCGATGAATTTAATTGAACAGGAAGTCAGCACTGAAAGGTGGATTGATATACCTGATGAGGTTTTGGAAAAACTCCTTATATGGAGGCCGACTCCTCTGCACAGAGCCTATGGTTTGGAAAAGCTTCTCGGCACCCCTGCACGGATTTATTTTAAGAACGAAGGCGTAAGTCCAGCCGGAAGCCACAAACCTAATACGGCGGTTGCTCAGGCTTACTATAATAAAGTATTCGGCATAAAAAGAATAGCGACTGAAACAGGTGCTGGACAATGGGGAAGCGCTCTTTCCTTTGCGTGCAATTTATTTGGACTTAAGTGCAAGGTTTATATGGTCAGAATCAGCTATAATCAAAAGCCCTATAGAAAGATGCTGATGGAGACATGGGGTGCCGAATGCGTTCCAAGCCCAAGCCCTGATACTAATGCTGGGAGAAAATTTCTTGCACAAAACCCTGAACATCCCGGCAGTCTTGGTATATCTATCAGTGAAGCCATTGAAGACGCTGTAACATCAAAAGACACAAGGTATTCATTAGGTAGCGTGCTTAATCATGTGTTATTGCATCAGACCATAATAGGTATTGAGGCACAAAAACAGCTTGCTCTTATAGGAGAATATCCTGATATTATAATAGGCTGTGCCGGCGGTGGAAGCAACTTCAGCGGGCTTGCATTGCCATTCGTAAGGGATAAAATAAATGGCAAGCCAATTCAGATTATTGCTGCCGAACCTACTTCATGTCCAACATTAACAAAAGGTCCCTATATTTATGACTTTGGGGATACCGCTGAAACCACTCCTCTCTTAGCCATGCATTCGTTAGGTCATGCATTTGTACCTGCCCCAATTCACGCAGGCGGGTTAAGGTATCATGGAATGGCTCCTATTGTAAGCAGGCTACTCGTTGACGGTCTTATAGAGGCGAGGGCATACACACAGCTTCAGACATTCTCTGCCGGAATTACATTTTCAAGGACAGAAGGCTTTGTGCCAGCTCCTGAGACTAATCATGCTATTGCCTGTGCCATCGAAGAGGCTAATAAAGCAAAGCAAGAGGGTAAGGAAAAGGTCATTCTTCTAAATTGGAGCGGCCATGGCATTATAGACCTTGCTGCTTATGATGCTTATTTGTCTGGTAAGCTTGAAGATGTTGCTTTACCAGATGAAGAAATTCAGCAATTAATGAAAGACCTTGAAAAGTTTCCAAAACCGAGGTAACGAAGTTGAATAGAATGGTTATTTATTGTGGCCAACTCGGACTGGTTGAGATGCCTTACTGTTTAAGTATGAATGAAGGGCTTCCATGCAAGAACATTATTGGCTGTTGGAAGGACAGAACAGATATTATTAAAATATTAAAAGCCAGATTTTCAGAAGAAGAATTAAATAAAATATTTAATAGTTTGCCTAAATCGAGGATTGATCGCATTTTAGATGTTATACAAAAATGATTATCCTTTTTTTTGAACTTGATAAGAAGTGCAAAAGTAAGGCGTCATTCAAGAAATCTCCCTTTACACTTTTTTTCCAAAGAGGGAATACACCCCTGCATCCCTCTCAAGAGGGGAATTCATAGGTGCGGTGAGGAGCGATTTTATAATTAATGTTTTCATACTTATGGCCTCACTGCTAATGCCGGGAAGATGTTTATTAATATGAAAAATCTGTCTCAAAATGAAAATTAAGATCTGCGGTATAACAAATTTTGAAGATGCACTGGCTGCTGCTAGCTATGGCGCTGACGCCTTAGGTTTTATTTTTTTCAAAGGAAGTCCAAGATTTATTGAACCAGTGGTTGCTAAGGAGATAATTTCTTATCTGCCGCCCTTTGTTACAACAGTCGGAGTATTTGTCAATGAGGAGCCGCCAAAAATCAGGCAGATAATGGAGCTTGTGGGGTTTGATATTCTACAACTGCATGGTGATGAGCTGCCTGAAGTATGCAAGATCTGTCCAAGGGTTATCAAGGCTTTCAGGGTTAGCACGCTTACAGATCTTAAGTCTCTTGAAAAGTATAGAACCTCTGCCAATCTTTTAGATACATACTCACCTGATGCATTCGGCGGCACTGGTAGAACATTCAACTGGGACATAGCAGTTGAGGCAAAAAGATATGGACTTGTTGTCCTCTCAGGCGGTTTAAATGCCGAAAATGTCGAACAGGCTATAAAATGGGTTAGCCCTTACGCAATAGATGTCAGCAGCGGGATAGAGCAATACAAAGGAAAAAAAGACCTTAAGAAAATGAGGGAATTTATGGTGAGGGCAAAAGCCGCCCTGATGAAGCCTTAATGACCGTCTTTACATTGCCCCTCGGATTGAAATCCCCTATTATCTCAATAAATCTTGGTTTCAATAAAGCTTCAAGTGTGCTGTAAATCTTATTTGTTGCTTCTTCATGAGAAATGTGGATGTCTCTGAATGAATTCAGAAAGAGCTTCAGTGATTTCAATTCTATTATCTTTTTATCAGGGATATAGGTCAACCTTATAGTTGCAAAATCTGGGTATCCCGAACGAGGACATAAACAGGTGAACTCTGAGAAAGTAATATTTATTTCATAATCTCTTTCAGGATAAGGATTGTCCCATGCCTCAATTATTGTTTCTTTTATTTCCTTTTCACCGTATAGCATAGATAGCAATATCTCCTATTTGAGTTCGATAATAAGTTTACAGACTCGAAACGGTCAGCAATAGAGAGTAAAAGATTATATTAAGACTAACTTCAGATATAATTGTATCATAAAAAGGGTGCAACTAACTCAACTTGTATATAAGTATAATACTAAATAGAGTCTGTTTATAAACTCAGAAATCACCCCCACCCTCGCCCTCTCAAGTGGGAGGGTTGGTAAATAAGCCCCTCCCTTGAGGGGAGGGGTTGCTGAGGGTGCTGAATAGGTAGTTTATAAACAGACCCTAAGTAAAAGAATAGAGAGGTAAAAGAGAATAAATATGGGGTATTACGAGTTCAATATTAAGTTTTCTCAGGATTCTGCGGATGCACTCATCGAAAAACTATCGGAAATCGGATGTCTCGGCATTATAATGAATGAACACTCTATAGTTGTTTATTTCCCTGATGCAATATATGTTGACAAAGTCAAAAAAGAGATCGAGGCTTTCAAAAAGATTCTAAGGGATGCAGGACTTCCGGATGCTATTTCTTATGAGTATCTATACATTTCTGAAAGGGACTGGAATGAATCATGGAAAAAGAAATTCCAGCCAATAGATGTAGGCGAAAAACTTACAATTATACCACCTTGGCAGGATGCAAAACCTGACCGTATTAATTTAATTATAGACCCTGGAATGGCTTTTGGCACAGGGCACCATGATACGACCATGAGATGCCTGATGATGATAGAGAGATTATCCAAAAGATTATCCAAAAAGCAAGGATTTCTCGATATGGGCACAGGCACGGGAATCCTTGCTATTGCGGCGTCAAAGCTGGGATTTGATTATGCGGTAGGTGTGGATATTGATCCACTCGCTATAGATGCTGCACAGAGAAATGCCGCATTAAATGAACTTAACAATGTTGAGATACAATGTTCGAGACTTGATTATATTGAGCAGTCATTCGATTTCATTGCTGCAAACCTGCTTGCAAATACACTCATAGAACTTGCTCCTCAGATTGCTGCTCATTTAGATAATCATGGGATTATAGTATTTTCAGGCATTATAGAGGGGCAGGAAGATGATGTAATTCAGGCATATGAGAGATATAATCTCCATTTCTTCGAAAAAATAATTGATGGCAGATGGATAACTTTAGCAGCTGCTTATAAGTGTAATTAATACCTATCAATTACTAATGAAGTATGAAGACATTAATTATAAAATCTCTCCTAATCTTTCTTTTCCAAAGAGGGAACACGCCCCTGCACCCCTCTCAAGAGGGGAATTCCTCCCTTTGGAAAAGAGGGGAGGGGGGAGATTTTTTTGAATGAAATTTTACTTACTAAGGAATACATAAATAAAGCCCCCTCACACTTGCCCTCTCCCGAAAGGGGAGAAGGTTATATAGGGTTATATTATGTTCCCATCCCTCTGTAGATCGTAAAATACATTTGACCCTATATCGGCACTTAAAAATGACCCTTTAAGAACATATAATCTCCTTACCAACAAAGGGAAGGAGGAAGCAAAGGGGTGAT
>JBBIKS010000078.1:0-9073 GCA_037445375.1 Nitrospirota bacterium
TATTATTAATCCAGTAGTCATCTGAATCGAGCATCGCTACAAGATCGCCATTGCATTTAGAAAGGGCTTTATTAAAGGTTTTTGCAAGCTGTGTAACGCCGGCATTTTCTTGAAAGAAATATCTTATCCTGCTGTCTTTATATTTTTTAATAATGTCCGCTGTGCCGTCCGTTGAACCGTCATCCAATATTACCCATTCCCAGTCCTGATAGGTCTGGTTCAAGACACTTTGGATGGTCTGCTCAATATACAGGTGATGGTTAAATACTGGTGTTAGTATGTTTACCAGAGGTTTTTTTGCCACTTCCCACTCTTCAACATTGAAAAGTTATGAAAAGAACGATTCAATAATAGTATATAATAACCGTCAAGAAATGAAAAATGTTGCTTTCTTCATAGGTTCGCTACAGCTTTGGGGACCCGCGACAAAGCTGTCAAGTTTTCTTCCCTTTCTTAAGGCAAGAGGAGATTTTATCATTAAGGCGATGGTGTTAGGCTCGCCTGTTATTGCTACTGATTGTCCTTCAGGTTCATCCGAACTTCTTGACAACGGCAAATATGGGATATTAGTGCCTGTGGAAAATCCTGATGCACTTGCCGATGCAATAATAAAGGTCTTAACAGATAAAGAACTCAGACAGAACATGTCAAGACTTTCTTTGGAAAGGGCTCAGTTTTTTAATATCGAAAAGTCACTTAAGCAGTGGGAAGATATTATTTTGGGAATATAAATCAGCAGACAAAAAAGTAAAAGCCTAAAATAGACCCGAATTAGCATACGAAACGAGTTGATTGTAACATGCATAAAAAACCCCTTATAAGTATATTGACACCTGTATATAACCAGAGTCTTTATATAAGGCGGACAATTCATTCCGTCCAGAACCAGACTTACAAAGACTGGGAGTGGATAATACTTGATGACGGTTCAACAGACGGCACTGGTGATATTATTAGGAGCTATCAAGACAGCAGGATTAAATATTTCTTTCAGGAACATGCTGGTATAAATCAACTTACAAGAACCCACAATAAAGCCCTCAGCTTATGCAATGGCGAACTTATAGCTACATTAGACTCAGATGACTATTGGCCGGAATATAATCTTGAAGTTCATATTAAGAGCTTTGAAGACCCTGATGTCGTCCTCAGTTACGGCGAATGTTGTGTGGTAACCCCAAACGAGAAAAAGATGAGTTATATAGGCATTCATGAGGATACGAGCATAGCTAAAAATGATCCGGTCGGCTCTTTTTTGAAAGGGATTATAAACATGAATTCATTAATTCCACCCTCAGTGATTATGATGAGGCATAGAACCTTATTGAAGATTGGCGGGTTTCTTGAAGAAGAAGGGGTTCCATGGGATTCACCTATATTTCCAATGTTCTGTCTGGAAGGGAAATTTGCGGCTATTACCAAGTGCCTGGGATACTGGCGAAGGCATCCTTCATCAACGAATTTGAAACGCGATCAAGAACAATTGTTTGATGCTGTGGTCGCTTTTCTAAGAAAATTCCTCATCCAGAACAAAAAAAAGCTCGATACCCTCGGCATCTATTTCAATATGGAGAGCATCGAAAGGGATTGGGTGATAAAAAAAAGGGCACATATAAAATTTTTGCCATACAACATGGCAATGCTTTTTTTAAGGCTTGGCTTATTTGAAGAAGCCTGTGCCGAATTCAAAAAGTTCAAAGAGGAATCCCCTTCTCTTAAGAACAGACTCATTTATCTCCTGTTCGCCATCTCATCATTGGTAAAACTGGATATAGTTAATCCTGCTGCGAGATTGAAAGAAAAGGCGCGGAAGGTCATTAAGGCTGGTTGACATTTAGATATATGAAGGATACCACAGGTATTGAGATTATAAAAAAAGTTCTTAGGGCAGTTACTCCACGACCCATTCATAGGCATTTGCATGAACAACATCGCAATTATATTTTCTGGCGTGCAATGAGGATGTTTTTGGGAGATCCCTATGGTTCGATAATAAATAATGGTAATCTGATTACCGACTTGATCTATGGGTGGGCTAACGAAGGGTGGTCTGCGTTGGAGGAATATATCTCAGGTTGTTTTAAATATGCAATTAAGTGTGACGGTCCCATTTTAGAATGCGGCTCAGGACTCACGACGATTCTGCTTGGAGTGATTGCACAGCAATCGGGAAATATTGTGTGGTCACTTGAACATAACCCTGTATGGGGCGAAAGAGTAAATAAGCACCTTAAGAAATATCAAATTACATCGGTGCGTCTATGCGTTAAGCCGCTGAAAAATTACGGGGATTTTTCCTGGTATGACCCTCCATTAGACCTGATGCCCGAGAGATTTGCGATGATAGTTTGTGATGGTCCTCCAGGTGATACGCATGGAGGAAGATACGGCTTATTACCTGTAATGAAGGCAAGGTTAAAACCTGGTGCCATCATATTGCTTGATGATGCCGCAAGAGAGAATGAGAAGGCTATTGTAAGTCGCTGGGTAAGCGAACTCAATACCAGTTATGAAATTTTCGGCTGCAATAAACCCTATATTAAAATTGTTCTTCCGAATGATGTTGATTATTAGTAACATTTGCCTAATAAGATGCTTAACTCTTAATCTGCAACGGTTGAGCTTACCGTTGTATGGAAGTTAATAACGATGAGAAAACTTTGTGCCGCTGTTCTTCAATTGTTAGGAAAGTGCAGTGCACTGCCGCCTGAAGAAACTCTCTCTGACTATGTTACACTTTCCAGAGATGGTGCATGGTGCTGGTTTTATGACCCGCGTGCTGTATATATTGAGGGGAAGCACAGACGAACTTATGCAGGCTGGGTGACACAAAAGGGGGAATTGCAAGTCGGAATGTACGATCACGACACAGGTGAAACCGAATACTACACTTTGAAAACGAACTGGGATATTGATGATCACAATGGTAATTCGTTTTTGGTAATACCGGATAATCGTTTAATGGTCTGCTATGCAAGGCATGACAAGAAGGGGCTTTTCTGCAGAACAACATCAATGCCTGAAAATATCAGGGAGTGGGAAAATGAAATCACTGTGTCTGACATGCCAAGAATTACCTATAGTCATCCGGTATATCTAAGCGATGAAAGTCGGTTCTACATATTCTGGCGAGGGCAAAGCTGGATGCCAACATTTGCAAGCTCTATTGACGGGAGGAATTGGGGTGACCCAAAAATACTTATTCAGAAAGATAACTTGGAGTCTCGCGATGTCCGACCTTACATGAAAGTCATCTCAGACGGCAAAGCCGCCATTCATTTCGCATTTACCGACGGTCATCCCAGAAATGAGCCAAAGAATTCTATTTACTATCTAAGATATGAGAATGGGGGCTTCTACAAGGCGGACGGCGCGAAAGTAGGAGACATGAACAGCCTGCCGATTTCCCCCAACAAGAGCGCCATAGTTTATAACGGCAATGAAACTAAGGTGCGCTCTTGGATTTGGGATATCGCTTTAGACAGAAAAGGGCATCCCATTATCGCATATACACGCTTACCCAAAGAGACAGACCACCGCTATCACTATACTCGTTGGGACGGCGATAAATGGGTTGATGTAGAGATCACTCCAGCGGGAAGATGGTTTCCTCAAACACCGATGCTAAGACGTGAGAGAGAACCCCAATACTCAGGCGGCATTGCGCTGGATCACTGTAATCCTTCCGTCGTTTATCTGTCCCGTCAGATTAGAGGCGTCTTTGAGATCGAGAAATGGATTACTTTGGATAATGGGAAGACTTGGTTCTCTATAGCAATCACAAGGAACTCAAAGCATCATAGCGTTCGCCCAGTCATACCAAGAGGATATACGGGTAAGAAGGCACATTTGCTTTGGATGCATGGAGGTTATTTGCATTATACCAACTATGAAACCGTGATCCGAATGTTGAAAATAAAATAGCAGGTAGTTTTTAACTCGTAATTCCTACCTAAGAAGACAAAAATCCAGTGTTTTCAATAGATTCCGGATTCCGCATCAAGTGCGGAATGACAAATAACAGTAGTTTATAAACAAACTCTAATTAATAGGAAAATAGGGATAGCCATAGGACTGTTAGTCATGATGATTGTTTTGTCTTAAGATTTTTTTTAAGTCTAAAGAAACTCTGAGTTTTAGCATTTAACCCAAAAAATAAACCCGAAAGCGGATAAAATATCTTAATTTATTTTATAATTAGCATTTATCACACCGAACAATATTGGAACCAGAGTCATTGATAATTTTTGAATTTTATTGCTTATGCGAAATGATAGTAAAAAAAAAGATAAAGATAATTTCCGATGGTTTGAGTTTGCCATTGAGGGCATTGTTCAGGGTGTAGGATTCAGGCCATTTGTTTACAATTTTGCCCAAAGCAAAGGATATAAAGGAAGCATCAGGAATACATCTTCTGGCGTTATCATTACAGTCGGGTGTGAAGACCCAGAGTATTTTTTATCATACATTAAAAATAATTGTCCCCCGCTTGCACAAATATATTCTATTAATATCAATGAGTTAATCGCACTAAATTTAACCGGTTTCTCAATATTAAATAGCACTGAAGAAGCAGGCTTTACCCATCTATCTCCTGATATCTCTGTGTGCAGTCAATGTTTAAGTGAAATGACTAACCCGTCGGACAGGAGATATATATATCCTTTTATCAATTGCATCAACTGCGGACCAAGATATTCAATAATTAGACAGATTCCTTATGACAGACCGAATACGACTATGTCAGTTTTTCAGATGTGCAACGAATGTTTAAAAGAATATAATGACCCATCAAACAGGAGATTTCATGCACAACCAAATGCATGCCCTGCGTGTGGACCTCGATTAAATCTCATTATTGATAATTCAGACTTCAGTGGTTCAAATGAAGATATTATTAAAATGACGATAAATCTCCTTAAACGGGGAGCTATTATCGCACTAAAAGGCATAGGAGGTTTTCACCTTGCCTGCGATGCAAGAAATGAAGCGGCAGTCAGTGAGTTAAGAGCAAGAAAGAGGCGGGTTAATAAACCCTTTGCCCTCATGTCAGCCGATCTTGAGACAATCAAAAAATTTTGTGAGGTTTCCAAGTTGGAAGCTTCATTGCTTGAGGATAAGAGAAATCCTATAGTGCTTTTGAAGAAAAACAAACGGATTAATCTTCCTGATGTTATAGCCCCAAAAAATAGATATCTTGGCTTCATGCTACCTTATACGCCGTTGCACCACCTTTTATTTAATTATCCAGAATTTAATAAAGAGGGTAGGGGCACAAGAAATTTTTCAGCCTTAGTAATGACCAGCGGAAATTTTTCAGAAGAGCCTATCGTCATAAATAATGATGAGGCTGTATCTGTCCTCACCGGCATAGCAGATGCACTTCTTATTCATGATAGGGATATATTCATTAGAGTTGATGATTCGGTTGTCAAGTTGCAATGCTCTAAGCCATCATTCATACGTCGGGCAAGAGGGTATGTCCCACAGTCTGTCAACTTATTAGATAGAGGATTTGATGTTGTTGGCTGTGGGGCAGACTTAAAAAACACCTTTACCATCGTAAAAGATGGAAGAGCTGTCATTAGCCATCATATAGGAGACCTCGAAAATATAGATACCCTGAATTTTTTTCAGGAAAGCTTTGATAATCTTAGGTCCGTTTATAAGTCATCTCCAATTGCACTTGCTCATGATTTGCATCCCGGATATCATTCTTCAAAGTGGGCGTTAAAATATTCCGGGACAAACAATATTAAATCATACCCCATTCAACATCATTACGCCCATATTGCATCTGTTATGGCTGAGAGGAATTTAAGAGAAAGAGTAATCGGGATTGCGTTGGATGGAAATGGATATGGAACTGACGGCAATTTGTGGGGCGGAGAGTTTCTAATTTGTGATATGAATGATTCTGAAAGGTTTGCCCATTTGAGATACATCCCTCTGCCGGGCGGTGAGATGGCAATAAGGGAATCATGGAGATGTGCAGTTAGTTATATCAAAAGCTCAACAGATGATAATGCTTTGATGGATATTTTGGATTCTTTGGGCTTTATCGAGAGGTATGGCGCTCTAAAAATTGAAAATATCTTGAAAATAGCAGACAATAAACAGTTCTCACCGCTCTCATCAAGCGCCGGAAGGCTTTTTGATGCGGTCTCCGCTCTTATAGGGATATGTTATATAAATACCTTTGAGGGGGAATCTGCTATAGCCCTTGAGAGTATATTAGATGAAAGAGATTCCGTTATGCCGCACCATTATCCCTATGAAATTAAGGATGGCAACCCTTGCGTTATAGACTTTTCAAGAATGATCTTGTGTATAGTAGAAGATATAAGAAATAAAGAGAGTAGGGGGGGTATTTCTCTGAGGTTTCACAATACCATCGTTGAGGTGATAAAGGATGTTGCGCTCATTATCAGAAATAAAACTGGTATTAACAAGGTTGCCTTGAGCGGAGGGGTTTTTCAGAATAAATACATTATAGAAAAAGCCTATAGAGTATTGTCAAATAAAGGCTTTGAGTTTTTCTTCAATGAGAGAGTGCCATGCAATGATGCGGGTATATCATTAGGGCAGGCATATATTTTAAACTACAAGATTAATGGAGTCCAAAATAATATTTGAACAGGGACATGACACGATTTCTTTGCCAAAGAACTACCTTTGTGCATGGGTAACTATTAATAGGCTTAATTTTGTT
This sequence comes from Nitrospirota bacterium, assembly GCA_037445375.1. Taxonomy (GTDB): domain Bacteria; phylum Nitrospirota; class Thermodesulfovibrionia; order Thermodesulfovibrionales; family Dissulfurispiraceae; genus DYHD01. The sequence goes on from JBBIKS010000078.1 coordinate 6,713, forward strand.
GTAAAATATTTGGGTCGAGGCTTCCGCTTCGTCTTTAGCCTCATTAAGGTTACCCGCGGCTTTGGCTTCAGAAATCGTATCATATCCCTGCAATTGCAGTATATCGAGGAATTTATTTTGGACAGATATGCTATAGGTTAAGGAAATGAAAATAGCTCTCACAATAGCTGGCTTCGATCCTACAGGCGGCGCAGGGGTGCAGCAGGACCTAAAGGTCTTTCATCACTTCAGTGTGTACGGACTTTCGGTCTTATCAGCTATGACTGCTCAAAATACATTTGAAATCAGGGACATAAAGGCAATTGACAAGAAATTTCTTGAAGAACAGCTCTTTACAATTCTGAGTGATATCAGGCCTGATGCTTTGAAGACAGGGATGTTATTTTCAAAAGATGCCGTGAGAGTTGTTATTAATGTGGTAAAAGGCTATGACCTTCAGAATCTGGTTATTGATCCTGTAACCATATCAACGACTGGAACGGGATTGATAGAGAATGGGGCTTTGGACCTCATTATGAATGAATTATTCCCATTAGCTAAAGTCATTACTCCTAATATCTACGAGGCTTCAATCCTTTCGGGCGTGATAGTTGAGGATGAAGAAGGTATGAAGCGTGCAGCAGAGGCGCTTAAAAAAACCGGCGTTGAGACGATTATTATAACAGGTGGGCACTTTAAAAATGCCGTAGGACAGGAAGAAGCAAAGAGCGAAACCCTTGATTTACTGTATGATGGGGAGGATTTTAAATATTACAGGGATATGAAAATTGATGGTGAATATCATGGGACAGGGTGTGCATTTTCAGCAGCAATAACTGCCTTTCTGGCAAGAGGTGTTTCTGTATCCGAAGCTGTTGAGAGGACTAAGAAATTCATAAGTATATCTATAAAGAATGCTCATGATTTCGGTAAAGGCATGAGGCTTCTGAATATATAATGTCAAAGATTAGAACTACCTTTCAATGTCAGGCTTGCGGCTACAGCGCCCCAAAATGGCTCGGCAAATGCCCCGACTGCGGTGCATGGAACAGCTTCACCGAGGAAAAAGAAGTTCACAGGGGACTTAAGGTAGGGCGATCTGAAGAGAAATTGCAGCCTCTTAGCGAGATAAGCCGAGTTAGTGAAAAGAGAAGGCTTACAGGAATAAGCGAGTTGGACAGAGTATTAGGCGGGGGGCTTGTTGATGGTGCCGTTATCTTGATAGGCGGCGACCCGGGAATAGGCAAGTCCACATTACTTTTACAGGCTGTATCTCATATGACTGACAAATCACTAAAAGTTTCCGATGATTCAGGGCGCAAACATCAAACTGTTCTTTATGTTTCCGGAGAGGAGTCTCCTGAACAAATCAAATTAAGAGCCGAGCGGTTCTCTATAAATTCACCTGATATCATTTTATTCCCAGAGACCGTTATTGAAAATATCATTAATACATCACAAAAACTCAAGCCTTCTTTAGTCGTAATTGATTCCATTCAAACTGTCTTTACTGAAGAGCTTACATCCGCACCAGGTTCTGTTAGTCAGATAAGGGAATCCGCTTCCAAACTCATGATTTATGCTAAAAAAACTGCTACCCCGTTATTTCTCATAGGACATGTAACAAAGGAAGGCGCAATTGCCGGACCAAGGGTGCTTGAACATCTGGTTGATACCGTTTTATATTTTGAGGGCGACAGAGGGCATTCTTATAGGATAATAAGGACGATAAAAAACAGATTCGGTTCTACGAACGAGATCGGGGTTTTCAGTATGACAGACAGCGGACTTTCAGAGATAGACAATCCCTCAGAATTATTTCTATCGGAGAGGCCTACGGGTGTCTCTGGTTCAACTGTTATTGCCTGCATGGAAGGGACTCGCCCACTCTTGGTAGAGATACAAGCTCTTGTCTCACCTACGACTTTCGGTATTCCGAGAAGGACGAATTTGGGCGTTGACTTCAATAGGGTGAATTTGTTGATAGCAGTTCTGGAAAAAAAAGCTGGGATTCAATTAGGCGGTATGGATGTGTTTGTAAACATCGTTGGTGGTCTTAAAATAAATGAGCCGGCAGCGGATTTAGGGATTATCGCTTCTTTAGTCTCCTCTTTTAGAGAAATCCCTATTGACCCTGATACCATCTTTTTTGGTGAGGCTGGATTGGCTGGTGAGATAAGAGCGGTCAGTATGGCAGAACATAGGCTTAAAGAGGCTGCGAAAATAGGATTTAAAAAGGCTGTAATACCTGAAGGCAATAGGGAAAGACTAAAGAGTGATTTTGGTCTCAATATTTCAGGAGCAAGAAATATTGAAGAAGTTATTGCGTAATTGGGGTCAGGTCTTTAATTTTGACATTTTTCTTCATCTTTCAATAATCTG
>JBBIKS010000079.1:0-9029 GCA_037445375.1 Nitrospirota bacterium
AAATTTTAAAGTATAACTTTGAGCATCACGGCAATACAACAATCGAGGCGACTAACGGGAAAGAAGCGTTAGAACTTGCATTGGCAAACAAGCCTGACCTTATAATATCCGATGCCCTTATGCCTGAAATGGACGGCTTTGAATTTCTAAGGTCTCTCAAGTCAAATGATGCCCTCAAAGACATACCTTTTATCTTTTATTCTGCCGTATATACCGGGTATAAGGAAGAGGATCTCGCCCTTTCACTTGGCGCTGAAGCCTTCATTATCAAGCCCAAAGAATCTTACGAATTTTGGCAGGAGATACTGGCAATAATTGAAAACTTAAAACTCAAAGAAAGGCAACTCATTAATTCAAACCTTATACAAGAAGATGAAGAATTCCTGAGAAGCTATTCCAAGATAGTTGCGACCAAGCTTGAAGAGAAGGCAAGGGAACTCAATGTGGCGTTAGAGAAGATTGAACTGACTGAGAGCAGATATACAAACCTTTTTAGCAGCATGAAGGATGTTATTATCATTGCTGATTTAGAGCTAAACATTGTTGAAGTCAATCAGCCTGCATTGAGGAACATCTTCGGCTATGAAAGCAATGAAGTCATAGGAAAAAATATTCGGATACTATTTGCCAATGAAAAAGATTATCGAATGGCTGGGCTTGCTGTTTTTGATGCAAAGGAATATGTCAAAGACAAGATGTTTGAAGTCTTATACAGAAGAAAAAATGGTGGAATATTTACAGGTGAAATTCATGCCCACAAGTTCATGGACAGATACAGCAAAGCTGTTGGGAACATAGGAATGATAAGGGATATCACCGAACGCAAAAAACTCGAAGCACAATTGATTCATGCACAGAAAATGGAAGCGGTAGGCAGACTTGTCGGGGAGATTGCCCATGACTTTAATAACATCCTCACCGCCATAATAGGATACTGCACGCTTTCGAAAATGAAAATGAAGGAATATGACCCGCAAAGATATTACATAGAACAAATACTCGCCTTATCGGAAAGGGTAGCTTTGTTAACCAATGGTCTTCTTGCATTCAGCAGGCAACAGGTGATTAATCCTCAGCCTTTAAACATCAACGATGCCGTTCATAAGGTCGAAAAACTTCTGGCAAGATTGATCGGCGAGGACATTTTTCTGAAAACGGTTCTAAAAGGCGAGGACCTGAATATCCTTGCAGACAGCGTTCAGATAGAACAGGTTTTAATTAATCTTGCTACCAATGCACGTGATGAGATGCCCCATGGGGGCAGTCTTGTTATTACTACAGAACGAACCATGATAGACAATTTTTTTATAGATTCGTACGGCTATGGGAAGGAAGGTGAATACGCCCTTATTACTGTATCGGACAGCGGCACTGGAATGGAAAAGAGCATATTAGGAAGGATATTTGAGCCATTCTTTATTACAAGAGAACTTGGAAGAGGTACCGGGCTTGGGCTTTCAATAGTTTATGGGGTAATAAAACAACATAACGGTTTTATTAATGTGTATAGTGAGATAGGCAAAGGAACAACCTTCAGGATATATTTGCCCCTGATAATGCATGGAAATGAAAAAACAGAGGAGGGACTGGAACATCTCCCTTTAGAAGGGGGCAGACACAATTCTTCTTGTGTAGGATGATGGAGATTCAAGGAATATGACAAGGATTATACTGGAAATGTCGGGTATAATGTTATTGAAGCAGCCGATGGCGAAGATGCAATAAGGAAATTTATTGATAACAAAGACTCAATAGAGCTATTACAGCTTTATGTAGTAATGTCAAGGAAAAGCGGTAAATCTGTCTGCGACGAAATTAAGAAGATAAAGCCTGATATAAAAGCCATATTTATGAGCGGATACACAGCAGATATCATCGACAGCAAAAGTCTGCTACACGAAGACTTGGAATTCATCCCAAAACCGGCTCGAACCCGCAATCTGCTGCAAAGAATCAGAAAAATACTGGATTAAGAAGAGGTTAGAATAGTCGTTAGTGAATAGTTAAAAAACAAAATTAACATCTTTACTAAATACTATTCAATTCTGACGCATATTATTCTTAATTTTTAGGGTTTCTTTATCTTATTGATAACTTCGAGCATCTGCTCCACAATTATAATAGGATCAATAGGCTTTTCGAAATAACCGTTGCATCCACTATTAAGGATTGTTTCCCTGTCCCCTGTCATGGCATAAGATGTTATTGCAATAATCGGTATGTATCTACCTTTTTCTTCCGCCCTTATTCTCTTTACAGCCTCCATACCATCTATGTCCGGCAGATTAACATCCATGACAATAAAATAAGGATTTTCCTTGAGTGCAAGCTCAACTCCATCAATGCCTGTCTCAGCCCCTATGACCACAAAATCTGCCCTTCTCAAGGCATAAGTAATCAGCCTTAGATTGTCCTTATTGTCTTCAACAACCAAAACCTTTTGCATATGCCCTCTGGACAGTATTTAGTCGATAGTGAATAGTCGTTAGTATTTAGTATAGGTGTTAATTTTGTATTTTTTCACTATTCCTCACCTTATTAATGTTCACTGGTATTCTGACAGTAAAAGTGCTGCCTTTCTCGTATGTACTTTCTATAATTATATCACCTTTTAAGACCTCTGTCGCTATTTTTTTTGTCAGATACAGACCAAGACCGGTGCCGGAAACTTTTGCAGCAAGAGGGGTCTCGATACGGATAAAAGGCTTGAAAAATTTGGGCAAATCTTCCTTTTTAATTCCAATCCCTGTGTCTTCAATGGAGATTTCAATTAAATCGCCATTATCAGTTAAACGTGCAATTATGCTTACTCTACCCTTCTCCGTAAACTTGACCGCATTGCTCACAAGGTTCATCACACATTGCAGCAGCCTTCGCCTGTCAGTATGCATTAGTTGATGAGGGACGTCAATATTCAACTCCAACCTTTTTTCTCTTGCATCGTTCTGATAGTGCTTGACTGCATCCAGAATCAGGGAGTTGGCATCAAAATCCTCATATCTGATATCTATTTTCCCTGCTTCTATCTTTGAAATATCTATTACATCGTTAATGAGCGATAGCAGGTGTTTGCCTGATTTTAGTATTGCGGCTAAATTCTCCTTTTGTTCCGGATTTAAGGCTCCAAGCCATTCGTTAAGCAAAATGCTCGAAAAACCGATTACAGAATTCAGGGGGGTTCGCAGTTCATGGCTCATAGAGGCGATAAAGATGGACTTGAGCCTGTCAATCTCCTTTAGTTTTTCGTTTGCCGCTTCAAGTTCAGTCGTTTTTTGGTTCAGATCTTCCAAGATATTTAGCAAGGCGAGCTTACTGTTCTGAAGCTCGGCAGTGCGATCACTGACCAATTCTTCAAGATTTTCCCGGTATTTATTCAACTCCTCCTCAGCCCGCTTACGTTTTTCTTCTTCCTTCACTATTAACCAAGCCTTTGCGCCCAATAGTGAGAAGGCAATCCCGAATAAGAATATAACTCCAATTATAAGAATAAGCCTGTTTCTGAAAGATATCAAACCGGAAAGCACATTCTGTTCGGCAGATGCCACAACAATAGACCAAAATGTATTGCCAAGCTGAATTGGCATATACGCGGCGTATTTCTTCACCTGTCTGAGATTCCGATCTCCTATTCTGTCAAATGTGTATTCTGCAGTACCTTCATATCCCTTCAACATATCATTCACCATTGCAAGAACCGAGGGGTAATCCCTGTAGTTTTCAAACACAGGTTTTCCGATAAAACCTGCGATTGGGCTGTAAAGCTGAGTCCCGTTACGGCTGATTACCCATGCGTAGCCATTCTCGCCGACTTTTATCACATCAAGGTAATGTTTTGCAAGAATTTCGAAATTTACTACTATAGCGATAGTGCCTTTAAATACAGATTCTTTAAATACCGGCACATGGAGGGCAAGAGCGTAAAACCCTTGAACTGTCATGAATACATCGCTTATAACCGGCTTGTGTTCTTTCAGTATCTCCTGAACATGTTCCTGCTCCGAGATATTACTTCCTATGGCACGGCTGAAAGGAAATGTATAGATTATCGTTCCTTTTTCATCCACGCGGGTGATTGACCTAATCTGTTCATGATGGACTTCATAGAAAAGTTTGATGTAGCGTTTTCCGACAGTATCCATATTGATAATTTCATCCATTTTTGAGAAAGAGCTCAGGGTCTCCGTCCATGTTCTAAAAAAAGTCTCAATACTACGAGCCGCCTGTTTAGCGTGGACAACCTGTTCATCCTGCAGCTTCTTAATTGCGGTGTTCTTTGCCTCCCTGTAGAAGGAATTAAATAACAAGGCGCAGACCGTACTGAATATGATTACAAGAAATACAAGATGTCTTTTTTTCACTTGCAAAACCTTATGTGTCTCACAGCTTAAGGGTTTTTCGTCTCATCCTTTTTAAATTATATCACTAAACTCCACTGATGCGATTAAACCTCCCCGCAGCAAGCTGCGGGGTATCCTAAAATCTCCCCTCCCTTGGTGGGAGGGGACAAAGGGGAGGGTGAAAATAGTTTCTTGTCACCCCCACCCTCGCCCTCCCCATCAAGGGGGAGGGAAGTATGAAGTATAAGGAAACCCTGTAGCAAGCTACATAGAATTACGAGTTAAGTGATTCTTTATTTGTTATTCTCCGCATTTGTATTTATTTTAGTCTTTTGATATATTTGATATATCAATTGATTTTTGGAGATTTTCTGCTGTTTATTACGGAGAAAAATGAAAATAGTCAACTCTCACGAAATGAGAAAAATAGATAGATTAACCATCGAGGGTTACGGTGTGCCATCTTTAGTGCTTATGGAAAGAGCCGGACTTGCAGTAGCTGCGAAGGTTAAAGAGTTATTTCCGCCCCTGCCGCATCAAAAGATTACGGTTATCGCTGGCAGCGGTAATAATGGCGGGGACGGGTTGGTAGTCGCAAGGATTTTGCAAAACTGGGGATATGGGGTTAAAGTCCTGATTCTCGCCGAAAAAAACGCTCTTAGCCCTGACTGTGCCGTTCAATACCAAATAACGAGTCATTTCGGCATTAAGGTTGAGTTCACACCGACTATTAGCAATGCAGACCTCCACAATGCTGTTGTAATTGACGCTATCTTCGGCACAGGAATCAATAAACCCGTCAATGCGAACCTCATAAAGATATTTAACCAAATAAAAAGTTCGGGCATATCAGTTGTATCTGTTGACATACCGTCCGGCATTTCATCTGACACAGGTGAGGTTTTGGGGGGAGCCATAAAGGCTGATTATACTGTGACATTTGGTTTACCAAAGATGGGGCACTTTCTTTACCCCGGTGCCGGCTATGCGGGCAGGCTTTTTGTCGAAAATATCGGCTTTGATTCAAGAATTTTGCAATCCGAAGACCTTAAGGTCGATCTGATTCAGAAAGATATCATCTCTGGAATGATAACCCCCAGACAAAAATACTCCCACAAAGGCGACTATGGGCATGTTTTAATAATAGCCGGTTCTAAAGGGAAGACAGGCGCAGCATTGTTGAGCGCTAAGGCATGTCTTAGAAGCGGCGCCGGTCTAGTAACCCTTGGTGTGCCTGAATCATTGATTGATATAATACAGGGCAGAATTACAGAGGAGATGACGCTCCCATTAGAAGACTCGGGCAAAGGTACTTTATCATCAAATGCAATTGATGAGATTCTTTCCTTTGCGTCTGGTAAAATTGATGCCATTGCTGTCGGTCCCGGTATTGGCGTCACTGATGATACTCAAAAACTGATTGCAAAACTAATTAAAAATTCTCCTGTTCCCCTCGTCATTGATGCAGATGGAATTAACTCACTGTCTGCCAATGCGGATATTCTCTTACGAGCAAAATCAGCTGTTATAATAACCCCGCACCCAGGCGAGATGGCAAGATTCTATAGCAGTGTTTTCAAGCAGGAGTATAAAACTGTTGATATAGAAAGAAACAGAATAGGTGTTTCGAAGAATCTTTCAAGTGAATATAATATTTATGTTGTATTAAAAGGGGTTCCGAGCATAATAGCCTCACCTAATGGAGATGTATTCATAAATTCTACAGGAAATCCTGGAATGGCAACGGCTGGAACAGGAGATGTTTTAACAGGCATAATAGCATCCCTTCTTGGACAGGGGCTGACACCTCTAAATGCCTCAGTCAGTGGTGTATATATTCATGGGCTTGCGGGGGACTTTGCATCCGCAAATAAAGGGCAGTATTGCCTGTTAGCTTTAGACATAATAGATTGTTTAAGCGATGCCTTTAATTCTATACTAAATGAATAAATTCATTGCCGAAATAAAAACGAAAAATTAAGGCAGCAAAGAATACCATTAATCGGCATGTCCTTGCTGCCTTACTAAACTATTTCTTGAATACGCTAAACAACTTATCGAGTCCGCCTTTTTCGAGCTTTGATGCTGTCTCAAACTCGCCGGCGTCAAACCATATTCCCTCACATTCGGAGCACTTGTCAACTTTAATGCCCTTAAAATCAATCTCTAACAATCCCATCCCGCATTTTGGGCACTTCATATAGTGGAGTTCCTTTAGTTTGTTTTTTTCCGTTTGTGCAAGTTTGGATTGTTTTTCTTGTTCGATCTTTTTCAACCTATCAAATTCCTTCTTAGCAAAATATTCATCTTCTTTTTCGCTTGGCTTATCCAACATAAAAACCTCCTTGTTTATTTAATGCTATAATTTTGGCGATTTGAATAAAACTAATTTACTTCAATAAAGAATTATTTGTCAACAATAGGAGGCTGCCAACGGAAAATAGATATATTAAAGTTGACGCTTCAAGCATAACAAAGGATATTTCCTTATTCCCTGTAGCTTGCTACAGGGAGGTTCAATCACCTTTTTGGGACGTTCAACAGGGCAAGTTCACTAATGCCCCTTCTTAGCTGCACCTAACTTTTCTCTTGAATATCAGTCTATTTGCATGGTATTATTTCATAAAATGCTATTCTTTATTGTCATAATGGTTTTGCTGCTAACAGCAGCTGGTTCAGAAGCCGATATTCACAAGTTCGTCGCTCCTGATGGCTCAGTTGCTTTTACCAATATGCCTACGGAAAAAGGCGGAAAGATTATTTTCAAAGAACAAAAAACAAATTCAAAAAACAAAAACACAGCTGTTCGGTCATCCGGGTCTGTCTATAATGAATCTTTCAATTCCATCGCAACAGAGAAGGCTGCTAAATATAATCTTGACCCTGAGCTTGTCAAAGCCGTCATCAAGGCTGAATCCAACTGGAACCCCTATGCAGTATCTCCAAAAGGTGCTCGGGGGCTAATGCAGCTAATGCCATCAACAGCAAGCGATCTTGGAGTTTATAATTCCTTTGACCCCGAAGAAAACATAGACGGCGGAACAAGATACCTTAGATATCTTTTGGGAAAATTCAACGGAGACCTTAGCCTTGCACTTGCTGCTTATAATGCCGGACCTGCTCGTGTCGAGAAGTCTAAATCTATACCCGCAATAACCGAAACAGTGCAATATGTTAAAAGGGTTATGTCTCTATATTCAGGGATGCCCTCTTTTTATACAGGTTATTCAGGAAACCTTTCTGCCGGTAAAAAAGAAATCACCCGCATTAAAAAAATAGAATTAGAAGACGGAACCATTCTTTTTACCAATTCCAAGATTATCTATTAATTCAGGAAAATCAATGCCAGAAGATTCCCAGCTTTTCAAAGAAGAGATTTCAAGGCTTAAAAAAGATGCAAATGCTATTATTCTTGCTCATAATTATCAAAGAGGCGAGATTCAGGATATAGCAGACTTTATAGGCGACTCCCTTGAACTCTCAATAACGGCTTCAACTAAACAATGCGATGTTATCGTCTTTTGCGGCGTCCATTTTATGGCAGAAAGCGCATCAATTTTATCGCCAGAGAAGACCGTTTTGCTTCCAGAGCTTGATGCGACCTGCCCTATGGCAGATATGATCCAGGTCAGCTCTCCAAGAAAGGTTTGGAAAACATTTCCGGGCTATAATATCCAACCTTCGTTTATCTTTCCTCATGAATTCACTCTGATGGACATAAAAGCCAGATATCCTGATGCACCAGTTGTTTCCTATGTCAATACAACCGCAGATGTAAAAGCAGAGAGCTATATATGCTGCACCTCGGCAAATGTCGTAAAAGTAATAGAGTCATTGCCAAATGATACCGTGATATGCGTGCCGGATAAAAATCTATCACTTTGGGCGCAAAAAAACACACAAAAGAAGGTCATAACATGGGATGGTTTTTGTCATGTCCATGACAGAATTACAATCGAAGATGTATTGAAGGCACGAAAGTTATACCCAAAAGCTCTGCTGATGGCACATCCTGAGTGCAGGCTTGAGGTATTGGAGGCTGCTGACCATGTTACAAGTACATCTGGTATGCTCAGGTGTGCTAATGCTTTGGATGCTCAGGAATTCATTGTTGGGACTGAAACAGGCATTATTTACAGATTGCAAAAGGAAAATCCTGAAAAGATATTTTATCCACTGAGGAAGGACATGGTCTGTCCTAATATGAAAAAGACCACACTTAAAAGTGTTCTCAATGCACTTCAAAACATGCAGAATATAATTAAAGTGCCAGAAGATATAAGAATCCCCGCAAAAAAAGCCCTCGATAGAATGCTCGCGGTAAAATAATTTACCCCATAGGGCACAAAAACAGAGATAGAAACCATTTCAATCAGTCATCCCTGCCAATAGCCCAATTCTATATCTGGTTTTAAGGTATATTTCTTTCTCTTATTGCTTATTTTTTTGCTATAATCATTCATGTCCGACAACTGCGCCAAATACGGCCCCCGCAATCCGCATCCTTTGAGCACGAGGAAGACGGAGCTTGTGTGGGAGGGGAAGTATGACGAATACGGCAACAGGCGTGAGGTGGATATTGCCGGATGCGCCATGCCGATGCAGAAGATTGAAACGATACAAGAAAAGACCGCTCCCTCCCGACAGTCTCAAATCACGAATACAACAAATACCCTAAAAAGGGCAAATATA
>JBBIKS010000080.1:0-8903 GCA_037445375.1 Nitrospirota bacterium
ACAGGACATTTCTATTTTGGTAAAAACAGGACATTTCTAAATTGGCTTGACATTCTGCCGTTAATATCCTTGAATTTTTAAATATTTTCAATATAGACTATATCATTGTAACCGTGAAAAATATATAAACATTACAAATCATAATTTGGAGGGGCTGATGGCTAAGGTTGTTAAGAATGCTAAAAAGGCTTTAAAAAAAGAGAAAGCAGTCTCGGCAATAAAGAAGAAGTATGTTTATTTTTTTGGTGATGGTAAGGCTGAAGGAACAGGTTCTATGAAAGACCTTTTGGGCGGAAAGGGAGCCGGTCTTGCTGAGATGACAAATCTTGGTATGCCCGTGCCTGCCGGCTTCACTATAACAACAGAAGCATGCAATGAGTATTTTAAAAATAATAAGGAATACCCCTATGGAATGTGGCAGCAGGTTTTGGATAATATTAAAAAAGTCGAAAAGGTAATGGGAATGAAGTTCGGCGACCCTGTAGCACCCCTTCTTGTGTCAGTTCGCTCAGGAGCAAAATTCTCCATGCCCGGCATGATGGATACAGTCTTGAATCTTGGGCTAAATCAGGCAACTATTGAAGGGATCTTAAAAAAGACCAACAATGAGAGATTTGTATATGATGCATATAGAAGATTCATAACGATGTTTGGGAACATCGTTATGAATATAGAACGCAATAAATTTGAGAATGTCCTTGACGAGATCAAAGAGAAAAAAGGCATTCAGCATGATACTGAATTGAGTGTTTCGGACTTGAAGAAGGTTGTGAAGGAGTTCAAAAAGATATATAAAGAAGAGACAATATCAGATTTTCCATCTGACCCTTATGAACAACTAAGACTTACTATAAATGCTGTTTTTGGTTCTTGGTTCGGCGACAGGGCATATACCTACAGGCGGTTAAGCGGAATACCGGATGACTTAGGGACTGCCTGCTCGGTCCAGTCTATGGTGTTTGGCAATATGGGTGACAATTCAGGCACAGGGGTAGGTTTTACGAGGGATCCATCGAGTGGCAAAAAAGAGTTTTTTGCGGAGTGCCTAATCAATGCTCAGGGAGAGGATGTCGTTGCAGGCATAAGAACCCCAATACACATCAAGGAACTAAAGAAGGCGATGCCGAAGGCGTATAAGGAACTTGAGAGGATTTATACTAAGCTCGAGAAGCATTACAGAGATATGTTAGATATTGAGTTCACCATCCAGGAAGGCAATCTATATATGCTCCAGACAAGGGTTGGCAAACGGACTGCGGCTGCTGCTGTAAAGATTGCGGTAGATATGGTTCAAGAAAAACTGATAGACAGGGAAACTGCAATTATGAGGATAGATCCAGAACAGATAAAACAGCTTCTACACCCTATGATAGATCCTAAGGCGAATGTTAATGTTGTTGCAAAAGGACTTCCAGCCTCGCCGGGTGCTGCCTCTGGTAAGGTTGTGTTTACCGCCCAAGATGCTGAGAAAGCTGCTGCAAATAATGAGAAGGTAATACTTGTAAGAACAGAGACATCCCCGGAAGATGTTGGCGGAATGGCGGCTGCGCAAGGAATTCTGACCGCAAGGGGCGGTATGACCTCTCATGCAGCGGTAGTAGGGAGAGGAATGGGCAAGTGCTGTGTTGTGGGATGCGGTATGATTAACATCTATGAAAAAGAAAAATATTTTGTCATTGACGGCAAAATAACCGTTAAGGAAGGCGATTTTATTACACTTAACGGCTCCTCAGGTGAAGTCATCCTCGGCGATGCTCCTTTGGTGTTGCTAAAACTGACAAATGATTTTCATAAATTATTGAAGTGGGCTGATGAGATAAGGAAGTTAGGCGTTAGAGCCAATGCTGATACACCTAAGGATGCAAGGGTAGCAAGAGAATTTGGTGCTGAAGGAATTGGGCTTTGCAGGACAGAACATATGTTTTTTGATATCAATCGGATAAAAGTAGTCAGGGAGATGATACTTTCTGATAACAAGGTGGGCAGGGAAAGGGCTCTTGCAAGGATACTTCCTATGCAGAAAAATGATTTCTTAGAGATATTTAAAGTAATGAAGGGACTGCCTGTAACCATAAGGCTGCTGGATCCCCCTCTTCACGAATTTCTCCCACATACCGATGAAGAACTCCTTGAGCTGTCTTCTGAAATGGGGGTCTCAATTGAAAGACTCAGGGCAAAAAACAAGGAACTACATGAATTCAATCCTATGTTAGGACACAGGGGCTGCCGATTAGGAATTACATATCCAGAGATTTATGAGATGCAGGCAAAGGCAATAATGGAAGCCGCATGTGAACTTTCGCTTAAAAAGGTCAAAGTCATTCCAGAGATAATGATTCCCTTAGTCGGGCACGTAAATGAACTAAAGCTTATGAGAGAACTTGTTGTTAAAGTTGCGGAAGAAGTAAAGGCAAAATATAAGGCAAAGGTTGAATACTCGGTCGGAACCATGATTGAGCTTCCTCGAGCAGCCATAACATCTGATGAAATTGCTCCATATGCAGATTTTTATTCCTTTGGAACAAACGACTTAACTCAGACAGTCTATGGACTCTCAAGGGATGATGCAGGGAGATTTCTGCCATTTTATATAAGTCAGCATCTGCTTGAAGAAGACCCATTTGTATCTATAGATCGCTCCGGCGTAGGAGCTTTTATGGAGATAGCTATCGAAAAAGGCAGAAAAGTCAAAAAAAATCTGAAAATCGGGATATGCGGAGAACACGGCGGCGACCCTTCATCCATAGAATTCTGCGATTCAACGGGTCTTGATTATGTTAGCTGTTCACCTTACAGAGTGCCTGTGGCGCGTCTTGCAGCAGCCCAGTCGGTCCTCAAGCAGGAGGGGTTGAAGCTGTCCAAGTCAACCCTTTAAGAGAATTAACAGCAAACCTCTGTTTTACTTGCAGTGATGACAGGTGTTAATGATGTTATGCATAGAAGCTTTTGTAAGGTATTGATGGATAAGTGGTTATTTATATTCTTTTTTTTAACTTTATTTAGTATATTATATACTATGAAGAGGTGATGAAAGCATAACTTTCAGTTCATATCTATATATTTTTTTGGAATTAAATTTTATTGAAAGGAGGTGATTTTATGAAGATATTTAAGATTCTGTTGATTCTGCTCTTTATCATCGTGCCTCTGACCTTATTTGCAAAAAGTCAGGAAAAGCCTAAAAAGGCTAAGACTATAGCAGAGCTTATTAAGATGTATGACTCAAGTTCATGCAAGGACTGTCATGGGGAGATCTATGATGAGTGGCAGAAATCACTCCATGCGAGGTCAATCTTTGGACCGGAACATGTAGGCAGAACAGCCGCAACTTTTAAAACCACTATTGAGCTTGGATTAAAAGAATGGCAGGCATCAGGCGTGAAAAAGCCTCAGGATGTCAAAGTTAAACATCTTCTAATATGCACTAAATGCCATTTGCCCCAGCTCGAAGAAGCGGAAGATAGTGTTGCTCAGGAAATTGTTCGAAACATTTATGCCTTTGCCCACGACGGTGACGAAAAGTCAGCAGAAATACTCCAACAATTAAATATCAACTGCCTTGTCTGTCATAACAGAAATGCCATTACTCACAAATGGTCTGAAGGCTATCCCCAAAAAGGCGTGGTTTATGGCACAAAGGATGGTGAACATCCTGATTCTTCATACAAGACAATGAAGAAGAGCTCTATCATGAAGGAGTCCATCCTTTGCGGGCAGTGTCATGGTCTGGGCCCTCAATTTGAGCATGATAATCCTACTCAATGTGCAACCCTTTATGGCAGCTACCTCTGGTCATATGTTGCTGAAGGCGGCACAAAGACCTGTCAGCAGTGCCACATGCATGATTCAAAGTTAGGGCACAATATGCAGAGTTATAGAGCTCCCGAGCTCTATAAGCAGGCTGTTGATATGAAGGTTGATGCTTATGCCTATCTGTGGAGGGATGTTGTTACTCCGACGCCTGCTGCATTTGTAAAAGTCGAATTGACTAACAATACCGGGCATGTAATACCAGACGGCTGACCAACTCCAAACAGGCTGGTACTGTATGTATCGGCGAAGACTTCAGACGGTAAAGAGATCTATAAGACTGAGAAGATTTATATGCCCATACCTCAGCAGTTTGGTCGTGGAGACAAGATGGGCAGAGGACCCTACGAAAAAAGCGGCTTGATCCGTGAGACAAGCCTCCATCCAAATAAGACCAAGACAGAAAAATTCGATATCCCGCTGTATATTGAAGAACAAAAAGATGGCAAACTCGTAAGAAATCCTATTGCTCATGACTTTACGATTGACGTAGAGTTATGGTATTTGCCCTACGGTAAAAAAGACGATCCGGAAAATTCGATAATGTGGAAAAAATTTACTAAGGAAATCAGCCTCGCAAAAGGCGGCAAGTAGTAACTCCAAAGGGTTGCAGCCTTTAAGGTGCAGCCCTTCTTTTATCATATATTGTTTCACAAATTCTTCCAAAATCTTCCATGCTTAAGGTTTCCGCCCTGCTATTTGTTTTAATGCCAATATTTGTTAGAATTTCTTTTATATCCGCATCAACTGTTTTCAAAGCATTTAAGATGGTCTTTCTCCTCTGGGAAAAGCCAGCCCTTATTAATCTAAAAAAGATCTTCTCATCTGATACCATAATTCTTGGTTTCTTTAGTATTTGCAGATGAATAACAGCAGAATCAACCTTGGGAACAGGCCTGAATGCACCGGCAGGTATAATAAACTTAATCTCAGCGTCAGCATAATATTGAACAGACAGTGATAATACGCCGTAATCCTTTTTGCCAGGCTTTGCAGTAATCCTTTCCGCAACTTCCTTTTGTAATGTCAGGGTTATAGATTGCAGATTTTTTCTTGCCTCCATCAGCCTGAACATTATTGGGGTAGTTATATAATAGGGAATATTGGCGACAACCTTGAAATGCTTAAGTTCCTCAAAAGGATATTTCAGAGCATCGCAATTGACTGCTTCTATATTACCGCGTAGTCTGGTATTTTCAGATAAGATATCAAAAAGTTCTGTGTCAAATTCTATCGCAATAACCCTTTTTGATATATCTGAGAGCAATAGAGTGAGGCTGCCATGTCCTGCCCCTATCTCAACGACGGTATCTTCAGAATTGATATTTGCTGCCTCTACAATTCTCCTTAGTATAGAAGGTTCAAAAAGAAAGTTTTGACCAAGATATTTTTTTGCTCTCAAGATTAACCTCTTTGCCTAACAAGGCGGGATGTTCCATATATTTAACTTGAATTGAGCGGTTTTACATCTTAAATACTTATTACGTTTGTCATTCCGAACACCTAAAAGGTGTGAGGAGTTTTTTATGCAAAACTTTAAGATTCCTCGCTAACGCTCAGAATGACAAAAACGCTTGAAGATGCTCAAAATACAAGCATTACATTTTCTCTGGAGCCTTAACACCGAGTATTTTAAGTCCATGCCTGAGAACAACCCTCACAGCTTCGCAGAGTGCAAGCCTTGCTTTGGTTAATTCCATGTCATCAGATATGACTCTGTATTTTTGATAATTAGTATGGAACATGCTTGCCAATTCTTGCAGATAAAAGGTAATGCGGTGTGGTTCACGGGCAAGCACTGCATTTCTGAATATCATTGAATAAGTGAGCACTTTTTTTATGAGCCTTATCTCGTCTTCATTTAAAAATGAGATATTAAATTCTGACCAATTCTGAGTCTCTGAAGAATTATCACGTGTGTAAAATTTCTCAAAGATGCTGTTTATCCTTGCATGGGCGTATTGAACATAATAGACAGGGTTTTCGTGGGATTCCTTTTTTGCAGTTTCAATATCCACTTCCAGATGACTGTCATGCCTTCTTGTGAGAAATAAGAACTTTGTAGTATCAGCGCCTATCTCATTCATAACCTCTCTCAGAGTGATAAACTCACCAGCCCTTTTTGACATCTGCACGGGAGAGCCTGCCCTTAAAAGACTAACCATCTGAACAAGCAGTATCCTGATCTTGTCCTTTGAATGGCCAAAAGCCTGAATAACCGCTTGAATCCTTGGTATATATCCATGATGGTCTGCTCCCCAGATATCTATAATTTCGTCGTACCCCTTCTCTGCCTTTTTTCTGTGATAGGCTATATCAGATGCAAAATAGGTATATTCACTGTCCTTTTTAATTATGACCCTGTCTTTATCATCCCCAAACAAGGTTGACCTGAACCAATCAGCTCCGTCTTCCTGATATATATACTGACGTTCCCTGAGGTCATCT
The DNA here is from genome assembly GCA_037445375.1 of Nitrospirota bacterium. Taxonomy (GTDB): domain Bacteria; phylum Nitrospirota; class Thermodesulfovibrionia; order Thermodesulfovibrionales; family Dissulfurispiraceae; genus DYHD01. Next base: position 6,259 of record JBBIKS010000080.1, read on the forward strand.
ATGGATTGAGAAACTTCATTGTTATCGTATAACTCTTTTTCACTCTGCCATGTATCAAAGGTTATCCCAAAATCGGCAAGGTCATGCTTAATCTCCTTCAGCATTCGTTTATAAGAAAAATCAGTAATATGACTTTCGTTATCGCCTGATTCAAAAAACTCTTTTGCGAGTTCATTTATATAATCCCCTTTATAGCCATCTTCAGGCAATGAATAATCCTCTCCTCTCAGTTGCTTATATCTTGCAAGCACTGAAAGCCCCAGCAAATGTACCTGCCTGCCTGCATCATTGATATAGTATTCCCTTTCGACAGAGTAGCCGGCAGACTCAAGCAGATTTGCCAGGGCTGAACCTACCGCAGCTCCACGTCCATGACCCAGATGCAGAGGTCCTGTCGGGTTAGCGCTTACAAATTCGATCTGAACCCTTTTGCCCTTTCCTATGTCTTCAGAAATATAACTTTCTCTCTCACAGATAAGCCGTCTAAGTTCTGCTGCTAAGAAATTCCTTGTGAATGTAAAGTTGATATAACCTGGACCAGCAATTTCTATCTTCTCAAATATATCTGCTTTATTTATCCTGCTGACAATTTCTTCTGCTATTACCCTTGGGGCTTTTCTCAGTGATTTTGCAAGCTTCATTGCAACTGGGGTTGCAAAATCTCCAAAATTACCCTCCGCTGGAATCTCAATCTCTAAATTTCTGCCTTCGGAATCAATTGGCACAAAGCCTGTTTTATATAAAATTTCTCTGAGTATTCTCTCCATATCTCTATTCAATAGCTACAAAGGTTTCAGTGCGTGTTAAGCCCTTAATCTTTCTTACTTTTTTCAATATTTTATCAAATATTTCGGTAGTATCTCTCGCTTCTATAACTACTGCCACATCGTAGTGTCCTGTAATCACATCTGCCTGTATTACTCCCTTGATATTCCTGCATGAATCCCTGACCGCTATCTCTTTGCCCGGCAGAACATTCCCAAGTAGATAAACCCTTGCCATATAGACCTCCTTCTTTTATAAGTATTCGTAGCGTAAAACTTTTAAAACAAAAATGCTTGTAAATCTTTTGCAGATTTATATTTTTCAATCGCATCTATGAGTTTTTTAAAATATAAAACATTTAACCTGCCAAGTTGCCTATTTTTGCAGTGAACCTCCCCGCAGCTTGCTGCGGGGTATCCTAAAATCTCCCCTCCCATCAAGGGGGAGGGAAGTATAAGGAAACCCTGTAGCAAGTTACAGGGAATTACGAGTTAAAATTATATCATAACAACTGATTCATCACAAGAACACTTCAGCATAACAGTAGCCAAGTTTTTAATAATTTTGCATAATGCGATGCTGAGCAGTGCCCGCAGGGCATCTGTTTGAGTATCTGGTTCTCCCGAAGCGAAGTGAGGTGAGAATATGATAGTACTAAATAAGGATATTTATACAGTATGGTGAATGTTGCCTTGCTTGATGCTTCTATGTCTATCAAGAGAGAGCCTTAAAAATAAAAGGCAAAATATATCTTGACGCTGTGAAAACGAGGATAAAAGCCAATAGCCACTTGATTATCTTAGCAGGCACAAACTTTTGGGCTCTCGCTCCGAGATACATGCCAACCATCCCACCAAACCCAAATAGAATTCCAAGCAGCCAATCCGGAGCAACAACCAGATGTTGATAAAAAGGCGCAATTATTTGATAAAAAATAACTGCTATAAAAGAGGCAAGAAATGTGCCCATAAGTACGGCACCTGCTATTGTATAAACAGGCAGGCGATAAATAGCTACGAAGATCGGAGCAATTATTGCCCCGCCTCCTATACCGTAGATGCCGCCAACTATACCTACTACTGCAGATAAGGTAAAAATTATCAGGGGATTGACCGTAAAGGTCTCACCGTGAAAAGAGTATTCCATTTTAGTCAACCCAAATTTTTTAACAATAGTCTCTGGTAGCTTAACTTTACCTATTGTGCCGTCTGCTTTGCTCGCCTGACGATGTTTGCTGACCATTTCCTGAAAACGACATTCAGCAGAACTTTTATCTTTTTCAGAAGCTGTTTTTTTTAGTATAGCTTGAATCATTAAGATGCCAATATATAGCAGTACTAATCCTGCAAAGAATTTAAAAGTGGTTGGGTCAGGCAAATACTTTACCCTTGCAATAACCCCTGCAAAAACGCCAGGAATAGTGCCGGCAATAACCATCCATGTCAATGGCCAGACCATACGACCTTCACGGATGAACCTGTAAACGCCACTCGGGATTGCAACGACATTAAACAAATGATTGGTAGCGCTAACGGCAGGAGTGGTAAAGCCAAGAACGCTCATCTGAAAAGGCAACAGAAGGGTAGCTCCTGATACTCCTCCCATGCTGCAGAAAAATGCTACTGCAAATCCTGCAATAAAAGGTATCACGACAGACACTTCAATGCCAGCAACAGGGAAATACATTTTATCCACCTCCATGCCTTAAACAGTCTCATAGCCGCAATTTTTTAATAATTATATCAGAACTTTAATCTTTATTATCACTAAAACCCTTAATATTTATCAATAAATATGTAACGCCAAAATGATAATGTCCTATACTGCCAAAATGATAATGTCCTATAGAGAGACTGCTAAACTGTCTAATTTAAGTGGAG
>JBBIKS010000081.1:0-8173 GCA_037445375.1 Nitrospirota bacterium
CAGTGGAGATTTTACAGGGCAATTAGATAAGACATAAGACAAAATCTGTCAAAAAAACCTTGAAATTGCCTTAGAAATAGATTTGAAGAATTTCTATATCGGGATTCGGGGAAAGAGCTGCTGCTGGAAGAAACGATAAAGGCGTTCTCAAGAGTTGAGGCTCAGGTATTAGGTAAAAGGATTACGGAACTCAAGATTCAAGACTCAAGATTAAAAATTCTTGATCTTTATCTTTGCGCAGGAAGTGGTTGCATTGATATATACTCTTGCCAAAGCATATATCAAGCTTTAGTTTATGTGGTTGATATGTTAGATACTGCAATTGAATGAGATAATGAAGGAGAGAGAGAAAAATCTCTCCTTCATTATCTCATTCAATTGCAGTTGAAGCAATCCTAATAGAAGGAGAAAAATTGTGTTACCCGAAACGGAAAAAACTGCTCCTGTAATCACTTGTGCAGTATGGGTTTGTTCGAAAACTCAACAAGTTGGGGCAAGCTCAATTTTAGGGTTTGTTCCACGTGGAACAATTTAAAATCAAAGAGGGAGGCAATAAAATCTACCCCCTCCCTCATTTTGAATGTTTAAGCCAGGTATTAATAAACAAAAACGGCTCACAAAGAATAATTATTCAAACTCAATTAAAGTAATTTTGCAATAAAAGCAAATTATTTTTGTTCTTAATCAGTAAATGTAGGTCTTGGATACAAACCAGCTGCCTGCACTATATCTTTTATAGCTGTTTCCCACTCAATTGCTTGAATATGGACACCTTTGATTCCGGGTATTTCAAGAGCCTGCTGTATGAGCTCTACTGTAATTTTGATGCCTTCAGCTTCCTGCATCTCCTTAGATTTCTTTTTATCATCGCCTGCGGCATCTTTGACCTTTTTTAATCTTTCGAGCATAGATTTAGGTACAGACACTCCTGCAACTGAGGAATCCATATATTTAAGCATCATAAAGTTTCTTGGGACTATAATTCCAGCTAATATAGCTGTTCTTTCATGAAGTCCAAGACTTCTTGCCTTTTCCATTTGAACTTTGAATTGTTCAATATCGTAAATGCCTTGCGTTTGAATAAAGTCTGCTCCTGCATTAACCTTTTTCAACAAGTTCAATGGCCTGAAGTCAATGGGATCACCTGCCGGCGTCCATGTGGCGCCGATAAAGAATTTTGGTGCAACCTGCAGCTTATCGCCCCCCTGCTGGAGTCCCTCATCCCTCATCTTTTTCAATATTCCCACTAATTGGGTTGTATCAACATCATATACATTCTTTGCTCCCGGATGACCCTTTAGCCTGCCTGCTCCTCCAAATTTCTGATGATCGCCAGCAATGCAAAGACAGTTTTTAATTCCCATAGCTGCCGCGCCTAATAAATCAGCCTGCATGGCAATTCTATTCCTGTCCCTGCAAGTCATCTGCGTAACCGGCTCAAGCCCTTCTCTAAATGCCAATGCAGCGCCGGCAATGCTTGAGATTCTTACAACTGCTGTCTGACAGTCCGTTATATTAGCTGCGTCACAATAGCCTTTAAGGATATGTGCTTTCTCAATAACCTCGTGAGGGTCAGCGCTCATGGGCGGGCCTAATTCAGCAGTTACTGCAGGTTTACCGCTTAAGATTACTCGTTCAAGATTGCTACCACTTTTCATGATTATTTCCTCCCGCCTTTATGCTTTTTTCTCTTCGGTTGCTTCAAAATCCTGCAAATGTTCTAAAACTACCCTGCGTGGGCCTCCGTGAAAGGAGGTTGACCAATCTCTCGGCGGTTGAATTTCAACCAATGACTCAAGTTTGCCGAGTTGTTTCATCCTTTCCACTATTAAGTACCATCCGCAATCAACATCCTGACTTATCTCACACTTGCCTTTGTCCGTTCCTCCGCATGGGCCGTTCATCAAAGACTTGGTGCATCTTGCAATTGGACATATACCACCGGTCAAATGCAGAATACAGTTCCCGCAACCCGCACACAGCTCGATAAATTCTCCTGGCTTCGGAACTGCTCCATAAAAAGAAGTGTTGATGCCTGGATAAACGGGGATGTTACCAATTCTCTGAGCAAGAAAGTTAACCCCAACGCCGCAGGCTGTTGAGAGAACGAGATCGTATGTTCTTACCTCATCCATTAAGGGATCGAAATACTCAGGCTCGCAGTGTCTCATTATAGCAGCGTGTCCTACCTTCATATCGACGCCTTCTTGTGCAGCCTTCATCCTTATCATAGAGGCGAGGACTTCAGCCTCTTTTTCACCACCTGCATGAGATATTGCCACACAGGTATTACAACCATAAACGAGAACTTTTTTAAAGTTCTTGACCATACTCCAAACTTCGTCAAAAGGCTTCTGTTGGCCGACTATCATTTTAATTCACTCCTTATTTATTACCATTTTGCTTGCAAACCGCAAACCATAGAGGCGAAGGACCTAAATTACGGATCTTTTCGGTAAATTCTGTGCAAATTTCTGCCCATCTCGGACCCATAGCGGCTGATAGATTATACATCTCAAGCCGTTCAGGATTGACTCCAACCACTGGTAATAGTTTTTTTAGATATTTTACTCTCTGTGCAGCATAGGTATTACCATCCAGGTAATGGCACTGTCCCTGGAGTCAACCAGCCACAAACACGCCGTCCACACCCCTTTCAAAGGCATGCAACACATGGATATAATCAAGCTTGCCAGTACATGGAATCCGAACAACCTTGACATTGGTAGGGTAGGAAAGACGCATAACCCCTGCCAGATCAGCTGCAGCAAATGCACAATAGTGGCATGCTATAGCCAGAACATTCGGCTCCCAGTTTGGCGGAACTTCATGTGGTTTCTCTATTGGAGGAACCTCTTTTTTAACATCGCCTTCCGTAGCTTTTGGCATAATTCTAACTCCTTCCCGAAAATCTCTTTTATTTGATTTTAAATCTTATTTTTCAGCAACTACTGGTTCGCACTCGGTTGCTATATCGATCATTGCTAATATTTGGTCATCACGGAAATTATTAACCTGAAATGCCTTAGCAGGACAGACCGCAGCGCATATTCCGCAGCCATGACATTTGACTTCATTATGCGCGATTCTGCCGTCCTCAGCAATATAAGGAGAATCGAATGGACATACCCTCATACAGGTCAAACATGACATGCAGTGGTCTTTTTGATGTTTTGCTATTAGACCTGAGACAGCAAGTTGTTTATGTGAGAGCACTACACCTGCACGACCTGCCGCTGCCAATGCCTGACTGATGGTCTCATCTAAATTTTTAGGGGCGTGTATAAGTCCAGCGAGGAATATCCCCTCGCTTGGGAAATCAACAGGACGCAGCTTAACATGAGCTTCCAACAAATACCCATCCTGATTACGCGTGACCTTATACATACCGCTCACCTTTTCTGTGGTTGGATGGGGCCTAAGACCTGTAGAAAGGACGATATAATCAGCATTAAGCACTATTTCCTTATTCAAGAGATAGTCCCAAGTTTTTACCATAAACTTACTATCTGAGGGATCTACAGAAGGTTTCTTATCTATTTCATATCTAATGAAAAGAACGCCAAGGTCCCGGGCTTTCTTATAATAATCCTCTCTTAACCCATACGTTCTTATATCACGATAAAGTATTGCTACATTTGACTTTGGATTTTTCTGTTTTATTGCGATGGCATTCTTGATAGCGTCTTGACAGCAAACCCTTGAGCAATATTGGAAGGGTTCCTCGCGGGAGCCGACGCATTGAATCATTACATATGTTTCGCCAGACTTAGATGTTTCTCCATCGGCAAGCTTTTTCTCGAGTTCGCGTTGAGTAATGACCTGCTCATTTTCTTGATAAGAATATTCGCTCGGCACATACTCTACGCCGCCCGTTGCAAGTATAATTGCACCGTGTTCAAAGCTCGATCCATCTGTCAGGGTAGTATTGAAATTGCCGACAAACCCATCCGTTTTCTTGACTTCAACTCCACTATGGACAACAATATTAGGATGAGACTTTACCTTAGTAATCTTCGCCTTTAAAAAATCTTGAACATTGTCGCCTTCCAAAGTAGAATAAAGATTTCTTGCCAGACCGCCAAGTTCGGCTTCTTTTTCGATAAGGTGAACCTTGTAGCCCTGATCAGCAAGAGAAAGGGCTGAAGTCATGCCTGCTATGCCACCGCCTAATATCATCGCAATAGGGGTAACATTTACTGTTTCAGACTGCAGAGGTTCAAGAAGCCTTGCCTTTGCAATCGCCATCTTAGCTATTTTGACAGCCTTCTTTGTAGCAGCTTCTCTGTTGCCCATATGACACCATGAACATTGCTCCCTTATATCAGCTAAATCAAACAAGTATTTGTTTAACCCAGCCTCACGAATCGTCTCCTGAAATAGCGGCTCATGGGTTCTGGGGGTGCATGAGGCTACCACAATTCTATTTAAATTATGCTCCTTTATAAGCTGTTTTAACATTTCTTGACTATCTTGAGAACAGGCATAGAGGGTGTTAGTTGCATAAACAACATTTGGTAAGTCTTTAACCTCTTGAACGACTTTCTCTACATCCACTGTTGCAGCAATATTAATACCACAGTGGCAAATAAATACGCCTATTCTTGGCTCCTGATTCAAGACATCAATTTCTGCAGGAAGCTTCCTCGTTACTGTCTCCGTCCCTCGAGCTTTGCTAAGAAGGGACATAACCTCACCAGCAGCGGCACTGCCTTGCATAACAGTTTCTGGTATGTCCTTTGGCCCCTGGTAGGCACCCATTACATAGATACCTTTTTGAGATGTCTGAACAGGCTCGATGGTCGAGGTTTTTGCGAAATTATATTGATTCGGATCAATCTTAAATATCTTGGCAAATTCAGGGGCATCCTTATATGGTTCAAGACCTATGGATAAAACCACTAGATCAAAAACTTCATCTATGAGCGTACCGTCCTCAAGGGCATACCTGAGTATAAGGTTGCCTGTTTCAGGGTCTTCACGGATTGCAGATACCATAGCCCTTTGATAGCGGACACTATAATCATTTTTTGCCCTCTCAACATATTTATCAAAGTCTTTGCCGTAAGCCCTCATTTCCATAAAAAAGATGGTAGGCTCTATGTGAGAGTCATGTTCTTTTGCTATTATCGCCTGTTTGGTAGCATACATGCAGCAGACTGATGAGCACCAAGGGTTAGCCTTGTGTGAATCGCGCGAACCGACACACTGTATCCATGCTACTTTATGTGGATGTCTTCCGTCAGATGGCCTCTTAATCTCGCCCTGAAATGGACCAGAAGCCGAAAGGACCCTCTCAAACTGGATAGAAGATAAAACATTTTTCCATCTCCCCAGTCCAAGCTCTCCTCTCACTGCTGCGTCATAACGGTCTAATCCTGGGCAGAGTATTATCGCTCCAACCTTTATTTCGACCTCGCTTCCTTTATCTTCATAATTTATAGCATTTGCCTTACAAGCCTTTTCGCAGTTTTTGCACTTGCCTTTTGTGAGATAAATGCAATTTTTTGCATCAATTGCCCTTGTGTTAGGCACTGCCTGCGGAAAAAGGGAGTATATTGCCTTGCGTGTTCCAAGCCGCTGCTCGAACTCGCTCGGTACTTTTTTTGGACATTTCGCCTCACAATCTCCGCAGCCTGTGCATTTAGCAGGATCAACATACCTTGGGTGATGTTTTACTATAACTGTGAAGTCACCGGGCTTACCCTTAACGGATACAACTTCGGAAAGGGAATGAATGTCAATATTTAAATGGCGGCCTACCTCAACCATTTTGGGAGATATCATGCACATCGAACAGTCGCCAGTTGGGAATGTTTTATCGAGCATAACCATAATTCCGCCAATGGATGAATCCCTTTGAACCATATGAACCTTAAATCCACCGTCGGCAAGGTCAAGGGCAGCCTGCATTCCTCCGATGCCGCCGCCAACAATTAAAACAGAACCGCTTATATTGTTATCAGTTTTATTACTCATACCTGTTTAATCTCCTTTAGAAGTCCTGTTGCATCTATGAAATGCCTGTCAATCTGTAAATCTTTTTCGCTTATTCCAAGGGCTAACCCTACAAGTTCGGTTATGAAATAGACAGGCAGACTTTGCTGAATACCATACTTTTCTTTGACCATTTCCTGATACGCATCCAGATTCAACTGACACATCGGACAAGTCGTGACAAAACAATTTGCCCCACGCGCAATCGCGTCTTTCATAATCTTAGACATTAGGCGAATCGCTACATCGGTGTCATTTACGGTAGCAGAAGCCCCGCAACAGTCAGTCTTATAGTTCCAGTCAACAGGCTCAGCGCCTATTTTTTTGCAAATAATGTCAATTCCCTGTGGATTCTCAACATTATCTGGAACAACGATATCATAAGGGAAACGGGTTAGCAGGCAGCCGTAATAACAAGCCGGTTTGAGCCCCTCAAGCTTATATTTGATTTTTTCTGAAAAATCCTTTGAATTAAGCTGTTGCAGGAGGAGTTCTACTATACTTAATATTTTGACCCTTCCCGAAACCTTCTTTGAAAGTTCACTATTAATTGAGTCCCTTAAATCTTGATTGTCCGCTAATACCTTCTGCGACACAAGCGTGCGGCTGTAACATGATGAACACGGAATGACAAGTTCAGCAAGACCGCTGGCATCTGCTATGCCAACATTGCGGGCAGGCAGAGCAATAGATAAAAAAGTGTCTGTCTTGCACGCCGATGTTGCCCCGCAGCAATTCCAATCCTCAAGCTCCACAAGTTCCACCCCTAAGCTTTTTGCTACTAACTGGGTCTGGACATCATAAAATGCTGAGGAAGCATGTAAAGAACATCCGGGATAATACGCTATTTTCATATATTACCTCAAAAGAAAATATCTTTAGACAAAAACAGCAAGGCGTTAATTTTCTTAAACAACCTTTTCGATCTGCATCGTCGTATAAATTTATACCAATACCATACAGTTAACAAAATTGGACTGTATATGCATATCCTTATTTTACCCCCCGGCTTTTTTAGAAAGCTTTCTTATCTCTGTTATATTTTTTACCTTTTCAGAACCAAGGTGCACCCTCTTTTTCTTAAATAGAGCCATACCCAACTTTGACTGACCCTTCATTTCAGCAATTACCGCTGACCATCCCCCGCCTTTTTTGATATTCTTGAGTAATAAATACATAAATTCCATCTCGCTAAGCCTGCCGTTATTAGTGGCTGATTTAATAAAGGCATCATGGAAATCGGCGACTTTAGGTGTTAAGGGCTCAAGGTGGGCTTTTTTGGACATTTGCTTTAATGTCTCTGTGATTCTCGCTGTCTGGATATTATTTGGGCATCTCTCTCCGCATGTATAGCACGCTACACATTTCCAGACCAATAGATTATTTAATGCTTCATCTTTTTGACCAAAAACGATCATCCTTATTAACCTGTCGGGAGTGACACCTGCTTCATCACTTACCGGACAACCTGCTGCACAGCGGCGGCACTGATAGCAAGACAACAGATTTTGGCCTGATTTTTCCACAATCTCCTGAAGTATCGGCTGAGAATACTCAGGTTCAAACTTAACAGTTGCCGAAGACATATAGAACTCCCCTAAGTTTTATTTTGTGCTTACTAGTTAACTAAGCCAACCACAAATTAAAAGAAATATACACAGTATTTAATGATAAAATACTAAAATTCATACTATTATAAACAAGTAATATTAAGAAAAGTCAAGAAACTTTCGAAAACCGAAAAATATCATTTTTTTGGATTGATAAGTGCAAATTTTTTGAAATTGCTTTATAATTTAATTGATTACACCATTATAAAGTAATTAGATCCTAAATTGAGCGGTTCTTGCGCTTTACATGTTTAAAATAGATTGCAGGTATGCCTTAAAGCCTTTGGTAGCGATACCTTAAAAGCGAACCATCCTAAATCTAAGAGGCAATTTTAGTATAATCTATACATTCAGCAAAATAAAAAGCCATTTAATAACCATTTAATATATTTTATCGCATTACTAAAGGCTTTTAGGCATACCTGCAAGCGATAATCACATAAGAATCGCTCAATTTAGGTAGGTGAGGCAATGAAAGTTCTAATTGCAGATGACAATGCAGATGACAGAAAAATTTTAAAGTATAACTTTGAGCATCACGGCAATACAACAATCGAGGCGACTAA
>JBBIKS010000082.1:0-8104 GCA_037445375.1 Nitrospirota bacterium
ACTGCATGGTCTAAATCAGCCGTTATGCCCCATCTCACCCCGTCATCCTCTAATTAATTCGTGAGAGATCAGGTCAACTCGGACGTTCCTGAGACACACAGCGTCTCGGGAACATATCAATGAGAAATGTCAAAAATAAAGACCTGACCCCTTTTTATCAATAACGATGTTGTTATTGACAAAGATTGTATAATTAATCTTGTATCAGCGATGGAAAGACACCCCAATGTCGGCATTGTCGCAGCCAAGATAATCGTTTATGGCAAGGATATTATTGACATCGCTGGTGATGGTTTTTCGACTTCATTGAAGGGTTTTAAAAGAGGCGAAGGGCTTCAATTTAATCATTATGACAAAGAAGAATATATTTTTGGCGCCTGTGCGGGGGCTGCAATATATAGGCGGCAGATGATTGAGAAGATAGGATTTCTTGACGATGATTTTTTTTAATCCACGAAGACACCGATTTAAACCTCAGGGCTCAACTGGCTGGCTGGAAGGTTTTGCATATTCCTTCTGCAATTGTATATCACAAAGTCCGCTCCACTATCGGTAATATGAGCGATTCAGCGGTTTATTATTCGCTTAGAAACTGTGAATTAGTAAGGATATAGAATATACCAACAGTTATATTTCTTAGATGTCTGCCGGCTTTTATTTTAGGTAGTTTTCTGGATTTTTTGTATTCTGCTTTGAAACATGGAAAGATAAGACTCTATTTTAAGGCAAAGATAGATGCAGCGAGGCTTATATCCAAGATGCTCAAAAAAAGAAGGCAGATATTGAGCAAAAAAGCTGTTAGCGATAAATACCTAAAAAGCCTCATGACTTCTCTGTATAAAATCTGTATAAAAAAGGGTTCTTTTTGATGAAAATTAAAAAATTTGGCTCATGAACCCATACCATTCATGAGGGGTTAGGACAAAGCTATTCCTTCTTCTGATTCAGAAGTATGATGCTTATTCTTCTATTTCGAGCATCTGTGGTATCTTCCTTCACAAATGGAACGGTATCGGCATACCCTGAAACCCTGCTAATGCGATGCTCGCTTAACCCCATCTTTTCGAGAACCTTGCGGGCAGACAAAGCCCTCTCAGTGGAAAGTTCCCAGTTGCTGTATGTAGTTGCCTTATAAGCTAATGAATCTGTATGTCCTTCCACCGCCACAGCGTTTGGCATGGGAATAATACTTTCTCCTACTACTTGGAGAATTCTCATAGCAAGAGGGGTCGGGACTGATGAACCGATGTTGAACATTGGCTTTCCTTCTTTATCTATAAGCTGAACTCGCACACCTCCTTCAAACATATCAACAAAAATCTGATCCTTGACATCTCCCAGCTTTTCCTCTACAGCTTTTTTAAGCACCTCCTTGAACTCTTCTGGCTTCATAATCGGAAGAGTCTGGATAGCTTTTTCAACAGATGTAGCGCCTTGACCCGAGATCCCAGCCGGCATATCCATAAAAGACTGACCTGATTTCTCAAATAATGTAAAGTGTTTAAAATATTGTGAAAGAACGGCTCTCTTTTCCGCCGATACCATTGATAGAAGCCATAAAAGCAGAAAAAATGCCATCATCGCTGTAACAAAGTCAGCGTATGCAACCTTCCATGAGCCTCCGTGATGGGCGCCATGTCCTTTTTTAACGACTTTCTTTATTATTATCTTTTGAGCCTTCATTTGCCCCCTCTTACTGCCTTTTCGAGTTCGTTGAATGTCGGCTTTTCTTTGCCCGGTATCGCCCGTCTCCCAAACTCAACGGCTACCTGTGGTGCAGCACCACCAACAAAGGATACCAGAGAGACCCTAACGACGTTATAACTTACTGCATCTTCCCTGACCTGATGCTCAAGATTTGCCGCCATCGGTCCGACATAACCGTAACATAACAAGACACCGAGAAATGTCCCTACAAGTGCTGCGGCTATCTTGTTGCCAAGTATTGCAGGCGGCGAATCAACATATTGCATAGTGATAACGACACCAAGTACTGCCGCAACTATACCTAATCCGGGGAGGGCATCAGCTACCTTATTAATGCTTCCCGCTGGTATAAGGGCATCCGTATGGTGGGTTTCCATTTCAAGTTCCATAAGATTATCTAATTCATGAGGGGGCACATTTGTTGTGATTATGACCTTAAGGTTATCACATATAAAGTCCAGAAGATGATGATCTTTAATAATATTCGGAAACTTATTAAAGAGAGGGCTTTTTTGAGGCGTTTCAACATCTGCCTCAAGCGAGATAAGCCCCTCTTTTCTTATCTTTGAAAAGAGCTGATAAAGCAAAGTAAGAAGCTCTGTATATTTAGCTTTTGTGGGTCCTTTTGCAGTGAATATCCTTGCAATACTTTTCATTACAAGGGATGTAACCTTAGCAGGCGAAGCAATTAAAAAACCTCCAATTGCCGAACCAAATATAATTAGCAATTCTGCGGGCTGCCAGAGGATGGCGAGGTTCCCTTTTACCATAAGGTATCCACCTAAAACCGACCCAGTGACAACCAAAATCCCTATTATCGCAAACATTAATCAAACTCCTTAAAAAATAAGTCATTAGTATTTAATTAGTGTCTGTTTATAAACTACAGTTATTTTGTTTTTTCTATCCTTTATGTCGCACATGCCGTCATGCCCTAAGTGTTCCCCGCTTACGACCGCTTAATCGGGCATCCAGCGACTTTTTGATGGATTCTGGATTCCCGCTCAAAAGACTGCGAGAATGACGGATTTAAGCTGAAATCAGCATTTATAAACAACCTCAAGTTATAAGGAAGACTACCGACTACCGATTTCTACTTAGAAACAATATATCAACCCTTCTGTTCTTATTCCTGCCTTCAGGGGTTGAATTGGTAGCAACCGGTTTGAACTCACCATATCCGGATGCTGAAAGCCTCTCAGGAGGTATCCCATATTCATTGATTAGATGAATAATAACACTTGTAGCCCTTGAAGTTGACAATTCCCAGTTAGATGAGAATTGAGAACCCCATATTGGCAAATTATCCGTATGCCCCTCTACAACTATATAGCTGCCAGAATTTTTCATGATATCAGCGATCAAAGACAGAAGCGGCTTGGCATCTTCTTTGATCTTCGCAGAACCTTTGTCAAAAACTGTAAGGTCGCTTAACGATATATATATACCTTTGCTGCTGGCTGATATAGTAACGCCCTCAATAAAGCCTGCCTTATTTAATATCTCCCTCACATTTCTTTCGAGTTGTATATCTCCTATGTATATAGGTTTAACGCCTTCTATTATAGTGGTTGTTTCTGTTTTTTTTGAGACATCTCCGGTTTTTAAAGCATCCCTCAAAGAACTTGAAAATCTCTCAAACTTCGAGATATCTACCTGACTTATAGCATAAAGGGCGGTAAAAAAAGCGAACATTAGGGTTATGAAATCGGCATAAGATACTACCCAGCGGTCGGGATTATCGGATTCTATTGTTCTGTATCTCTTTCTCATCCTTCTGATTTCCTGTTTTCATGAATAAATACCCTGAGTCTTTCATCTATATAATGCGGGTTTATGCCTAACTGAATCGAGATAACCCCTTCAAGCATCATTTCCCTGAGAAACAGGTCACTGTTTATTTTATTTAAGAGCCTCTTAGATATTGGCAGTAAGATGAGGTTTGCAGAGCCTACTCCATAAATTGTTGCAACAAATGCGACAGCAATTCCAGCCCCCAGTTTTGAGGGATCCGAGAGGTTCTCCATCACCTGAATTAGACCCATTACAGCGCCGATTATTCCGATTGTAGGAGCAAACCCGCCGGCTGTTTCATAAACCTTCGCAATACGCCGCTTATTCTCCTCGTATGTAACATTTTCCTGCTCCATAGTTTCCCTCAATGACTTTGGGTTCATTCCATCAATAGCTAATCGTAAGGATTTTTTTAGGAATGGGTCGTCAATCATAAGAAGCTCATTTTCTAAAGCAATCATCCCGTTTCTTCTTGCTATGTAAGCGAATTTAATTATATCATTTATAATTGGTTCAGGGTCAGTCTCTTTTATAAAAAAAACCTCTCTCAGCGACGATGCTGCCTGAATGATATCCTTCATAGGGAAGCTCAAGAGAGTTGCGCCTAAGGTGCCTCCAAAGACTATCACAGCGGCAGTAAGCTGAAAAAGGGAGCCCATCGTGCCTCCCTCTATCATGCTTGCTGCAAAGATCGCCGCAATACCCAGAATTATTCCGAATATACTGCCTCTGTCAATCAAACATTATGCTCCCTGTTCTTTCTCTGTCTTTTCATTATATCACGTTGACGATTTAAGGTATATTGAATAATCTCCTCTTTTATCTCATCTTCAATATCCCCCAAAGAAACGGCTATTTTATATTGCCCTCTGCCGGTTTCAACCGTCCTAATTACCCTCCCATAGGTTACTATGCCGACAGGAGGGTATAATGGCAGAAGCATTTTAATCTCCAGTAAATCACCTTTTTCGACCTTTTCATTCATCTCAAAACAGATACCGGCGGCGCTCATATTGACATAAGTGCTTTCAATATTCAATAAAGACTCAGAGTCTGGATTAAGCCTTTCTAAAATAAGGCTGAGCTTAGTCTGGATATCTACAAGCATCTTCCATAAAACAGGATTTATTGATTCATCGGGGGTCAATTCATCGGATATGTTAATGCCATAACCTGCAAAAATCCTTGAGTGTCTATAGCCGACTGTATCCTTAATTTTTTTAGCAACAATCTGGATGTAATCATCTACTCTGAAATATTCCCTTTTTTCAGTCCATAAGAGGGTTGCTTTTATTAACCTTCCATTGTAATCTTCCACTTCAGCATAGAAGTCTATTTCATTAAGCGTGAGGATGATATAATCGGCTTTGGCAATAGCAGCAGGCATCTCTTTTTGAAGCTTAAGGGTTATTGAGTTGTCATTGAAGGCTGTAACGACTCCGCCGTAAGGATACATATCCGGCAAAAGCCTGAAGTATATTTCTTCTCCTGTTTTAATTTTCATCCCTTTTACCTTTTCCTATAGGTGTTTGCAGAAAAGCCATTGCTGCATCAGGGTCAAATTGTGTTCCAATGTTTCTTTTTATCTCTTTAATTGTAAAATCATGACTTTTTGCTGCCCTATAAGGTCTTGATGATGTCATGGCATCGTAAGCGTCTGCAACGGAGAGGATTCTTACAATCTGCGGGATATTGTATCCGCTGATGCCATCAGGATATCCATTGCCGTCAAATCTTTCATGATGATATCTTATCAAAGCCCTCTCCTTAGGGAAAAACCTTATAGGCTTAACTATCTCATCACCTTTTATAGGGTGAAGCTGAATCTCAGCCTCTTCTTTGTCGGTCAGTTTATTAGTTTTGAGCAGTATTGTATCCCTCACGCCTATTTTGCCTATATCGTGCAAATACCCCCCGAATCTTATAGCATCTATATCTTCATCTTTCAGTCCCATAACATCTGCTATCTGGAGTGAGTATATAGCAACCCTTTCTGAATGCTGTTTTGTATATGAATCACGCGCCTCAATGCTGATTACCAGCGACTTCAAAGTATTTATTAAATTATTATAAAATACCTCATATAGTGCATTATTCTCAATTCTCAAGGAAGCCTTTTTTGCGAAAGTCAGTATAATTGCGATTTCGTCATCTGAAAATGATGTCTTATCAGCTTTATCATATAGTCCCAGCACTGCAAAGACATCATCTTTAAGAGCAAATGGGATAAGCAATATCTCTGTGTTAGCAGGCAGCCCATTAAAAGGACCTGATCCGTTATATGAAATTATACTATAACTTTTCTTTTTAATCACACTTTCATAAAAAGAGCCGGTGATTTTGACTTCATTTTTATCCAAGCCGGTTGCCTCGACTATTTTAAGATAATCCCCCTCGACTATCGCAAAAAGTGCATGCCTGACGGCAAGAATTTTTGAGGACATTTCCACGATTTTTTCGTATATTTCTTTATTATTATATATTCCGTCAAGCTCAAGGCTTACTGACTGCAGAATGCTTATCTCCTGCAGCTTTTTAAAAAGCTCGCCGTTTATTCTTTTTATAGATTCTTCTTGATTAATATCCGTTTTTGTTTGGTTCAGGAGTTTCTTTTCACCTATTATTCTTTTTGCAACTGAAATTACTTTATCAATTTGAAATGGCTTTATAATAAAATCGCTCGCCCCTTCTTTCATTGCAGTGACTGCAGCGTCAATAGTAGAAATGCCTGTTATCATCACAACTGGAATAGACGGATAGGATTTAATGCTTTCCTTGAGGAAATCCATGCCTCCAAGCTTCGGCATGTTTAAATCTGTGAAGATAATATCGAATTCTTTTTGTCTTAGACTTTCTAAAGCTTCTAATCCATCAGCAGCAGTGTCTGTCGTAAAACCGCATACACTTGAAAGTATATCTTCAAGAATATCCCTGACAATTGGGTCATCATCCACTATCAGGGCTTTTTCTTTCTGCATCTCCCAAAACCAGCCTTTCTTTTAGTATTGCTGCCTCATGCGCCGAAAGAATGTTCATATCAACGAATTTCTCTATCCTCTCGATCCACGAAACAGTTATATCCGGGTCTGCATTTGCTGAGACCTTTTTTATTAATTCAAGATCCCTGTAAGTATCCCTAAGATACTTTTTTAATTCTCTCTGCTCATTTAGATAAAGATTTCTTTTGTATGCCTTCTCTACAATAAATAGCAGTTCCTGAATTCTGAATGGCTTCGTAAGATAGTCAAAAGCACCTTTCTTAAGGGCATCAAGTGCGCCATCGAGGCTGCCATAAGCGGTCAGTATGACAACCGCACAATCAGGGGTATTTTTAAGAGCCTGTCTTAGTACCTCTATACCATCTGCATTGGGCATCTTGAGATCGGTAAGGACTAAATGCATATCATCTATCATAAGCATTCTTATAGCTTCAAGTCCATCTCTTGCGGTAAAGACGCAATAACCCTCCTTTAAAAGGATCGAACTTATAACCTCACGAACTATGTCATCATCCTCTGCTATGAGTATCTTAAAATTCTCTTTTTCCACTCTACTTTGCTTGTCTTATCCTTTCGAGAGTTTCCTTTCTTGTCTGTTCAAATACCTGTCTTTTTTTAGCTTCTGCAGAGATATTGATAACATCCTGAGGTTCATTCGGCTCCTTTTCCAGAATAGTCGATGGCTTAAGCTTTGCAAGCCTGTTGTATATTTGGCTTGCCTCATTTACCTGGAAGGGAAATATCGTCATCTGATACTCCTCCACGCTGTTCTTAATTCATTTAAAATATGTTCAATCTCGCGTATCTTTGTTGTATCATTGGTGGCATTTGCCTTTGCAAGCTCTATGAGCATATATAAATAAAGAGATTGGAGATTATTAGCAACCTCTCCACCGATATCGGCATTCAGGGATGAAAGAAGTTCCTCTATAATCGCCCTTGCCCTTGAGAGACTTTCAATTTTCCCCTGTATGTTGCCTTGCTCTATATTGTAAGCTGCCTTCTGGAGATACTCAATAGCCCCGTCATACAGCATAATGACCAGATCAAGGGGAGTTGCGGATGTGTTCACCCGTGTCTTCGTATAAGCATTTTGCGCATATGCGTAGGTCATTTTTTTACCCTCTCCGGTTGTCTTTTATCTTAACAGGCTGAAGGGCTAATTCCTTAGAAGGAAGATATCCCGGCAATAAATTCATGATTTTGTATAGCAATTTTTTAAGTTTCTTCATTTTCGCCCCCTTTTAATTTTCAGCCCTTATTTAGAGTCTGTTTATAAATGCCGATTTCAGCTTAAATCCGTCATTCTTGCAATCTTCTGAGCGGGAATCCTGCCGGTTCAGGTTTGCAACCTGAAGCTTATTATTTTATGGGTTCATAAAGATACCGCTCTTATTCCTCATGTTTGGCAAAGTTCCCTGCATCTTATTGCCCCTTAATAAAGGGGGCAGGAGGTTGTATACCCCTTCTTTATTTTGTATTCGATATCTTTGACAGTTGCTGCACAAGATAATCTCCCCTTGACTGAAGCGCTCCGACCGTCTGCTCAAGCTGGGAAAACTTCTTGTTAAGACTCTCTTCTTTTTTAGTAAGCCTTATCTCAA
>JBBIKS010000083.1:0-7539 GCA_037445375.1 Nitrospirota bacterium
TTCAGGCTCTATTATCCACTAAATACCCCTGTCCAGTTTTTGGGGAGTATCATAAGAACTCCAATTTTTGATTGCGAATAGCGAGGAATTGTTTGGGTTAAGCGTTCTTTGATTTGATGCAAGTTGAGTAATCATATTAAAAAAATTTATTATATAAGCATGGAGTTGATTGATACCGTTAAAGTAACAATAAAAAAATATGCAATGATTTCTCAAGGCGAGCACCTTCTTATCGCTCTATCAGGCGGGACTGACTCAGTCTGTCTGCTAAAGGCATTGAGTATGCTTAAGGATGAATTGGAAATAAGTCTTTCTGCGATTTATATTGATCACCAGCTAAGACCTGATGAGACCCCTTTTGAGATTGATTTCTGCAAAAAAATCTGTGACTCATTGAGCATCCCTCTAACCATTAAATCAATTGATGTCCTCTCTTACGCGATAAGTGAAAAAATCTCCAAACAAGAAGCAGCAAGGGAGCTGAGGTACAGGGCTTTTTATGAAGCGGCTTTTGAATTAAAGGCAGATAAAATTGCGATTGGCCATAATGCAGATGATCAGGCAGAAACTATCCTCATCAGGCTTATTAGGGGAGCGGGACCGCTAGGTCTTGCCGGTATCCCACCGGTAAGACAAAAAATAATAAGACCTTTGATCGAAATTGAAAGGTCTGAGATAGAGGCTTTTATAGATGCTCATGATATCGGTTATGTCATAGATTCCTCTAATCTTATCGATAGATATTTGAGGAACAAGATTAGACATATAATTATGCCGGAGATTAAGAACATTAACCCTTCTGTAGTGAAAACCATTTCAAGGACTGCCGATATTTACAGGAGCGAGGAGAGATATTTCGATATTCTTGTAACAAAGTCTATTATGAAGATGATAAGTAGGAAAAATGATCAATCTATTGAACTCTTTATTTCACCGCTTGAGATGCTTGACCCTGTTATTCTCAGGCGAGTTCTTCGGAGGGCAGTTGATGAGACAAAGGGGCTCAAGGGCATCACATTTATTCATATCGAAGATATAATAAAACTCGTCAAAAACGGAAGAGCAGGGGATCGAATCTATCTGCCCGGCAATATTCGGGTTATAAAGAAATATTCGGTTCTCACCATAACTTCTGAAGAGCCGAAAAAACTCAATACTTATATACTTGATAATTCGGGCAGCATTTACCTCAAGGAAGTATCCTTAACACTCTTTGCAGAACTTATAGATTACGATAACATAGAGAACATTGACAGTGACAAAAAAACAGCCTTTATAAATGCAGACAAGATACAATTCCCACTTTCTATTAGGTCAAGAGTGAATGGAGATTATTTCTACCCTCTCGGATTTGGCAAAAAAAAGAAACTTCAGGACTATTTTGTTGATGAAAAGATACCCAGAGATGAAAGAGATGCAATTCCGTTGTTGATTAATAATGATGAAATTGCATGGGTTGTAGGACACAGGATAGATGAAAGATACAAAGTTGATAAGAGTGTAAAAAAAGTTTTAAAATGCAGTGTTAGGTATTAACAAAGTGGATAATGCCTGAATTGAGCTATTCTTTAAATGTCATTGCGATGTGGAGCCGAAGCAATCTTACTGCAAGTGCATCTTTTAGGTGATAGCAGTCAAAGATTAGACAAATATATAAACTTAAAATAGCTCACTTATAGTTAATAGGAGATTAAATTAATGATGATTAAAAGGACTTGCCATAAAAACATTCTCATTATATCGCTGATTGCCGCCTTCTTTTTGTTTTTGCCTTTTTACGCAGATTCATATGCTGCTGAAAAGGATCCCGCTGAGGCTTTGGGGCAGCTTGGGGATGCGATGGCGAAGGTTGCAGAGCAGGCAAAGCCTGCTATCGTGAATATATCAACAACCAGAATGGTTAAGGCACAGAGGCACCCATTTTTTGATGACCCATTTTTCAAAAGGTTCTTTGGAGACGAATCTCAAAGGCAGCAAAAAAGAAAAGTGACAAATCTTGGTTCAGGTGTTATAGCAACCTCAGACGGCTATATCCTTACTAATAACCATGTTATTGAGGGGGCAGAGGATATACTCGTAAAATTATCTAATAATAAAGAATACAAAGGCAAAGTAGCAGGCACTGATAAGAGATCAGATCTCGCAGTTATACAGATAGATGAAAAAAATCTCACCACAATTAAATGGGGGGATTCTGATAAGCTCAGGGTTGGAGATATCGTTTTAGCAGTGGGTAACCCGTATGGCCTGAATCAAACAATAACGATGGGCATTATTAGCGCTCTCGGCAGGTCCGGAATCGGTATAACCGATTATGAGGATTTTATCCAGACCGACGCAGCCATTAATCCCGGCAATTCAGGCGGTGCCCTTGTCAATATAAAAGGTGAACTGGTCGGCATCAACACTGCCATATTTAGCACAACCGGCGGATATCAGGGAATAGGGTTTGCAATTCCGGCAAATATGGCAAACAGCATTATGGGCAGCATCATAAATCAGGGCAAGGTAGTAAGAGGTTGGCTTGGGGTGAATATACAGCCTCTGACTCCTGAACTTGTCAAGCAATTTAATCTTCAGGATGACAAAGGCGTATTGCTTTCCGATGTCGTTGAAGGAGGGCCTGCTGAGAAAGGCGGACTAAAAAAAGGTGATGTGATAATTGAGTATGATGGTAAAAAAGTAGAAAGCCCGCTTCATCTTAGAAATATGGTTGCTTCAACTATGCCCAGACAATCCGTCAGCATAAGAGTTATAAGGGATGGCAACCCTCTTGTTTTAAAACTGATAATAGGGGAGATGCCTACAGAGATTCAGACCGCATCAGCAGTTCAGCCTGCCAATGCATTCAGAGGGATTTCTGTGCAGGAGATCACCGATGAATTTCTCAAAAAATCTGGCTTAACGAGAAAGATAAAAGGGGTCGTTATAAGTAGTATAGATGAAGCAAGCCCTGCTTTTGGGAGACTCTCAGAAGGCGATATCATTACGGAGATAAATAGACGGGCAATTACAAATATAAAAGAGTTTAATAATCTAACATCAAAGATAAAGCCCGAGCAGGATGTATTGCTATCTATAATAAGGGAAGGATCCGCATTGTATCTGGTCATCCCTTCAAAGAGTAATTAAATAAAAATGCAATTAGATTTTTACACAGCGGGCATGAAATAACTAAAAGACAATTCAAGACTCAAAAATTGCTGTCGCACTGTCGTAATATCGCACCGATTTAGTGCTTCATGACAAAGGCTTTTCGGTTATACGTGCCCGTTCTTTTATAGATTTTAAGGCATCTTTGGGATAATTTTGGGCTTTTCTCAGCTACTCAATTTTTGAATTGCTGTGATTGTATTTTTTGAGATTAAGTCCATGCCCTCGCTGATTTAACCGTATTTTCAAGAAGCATTGCAATTGTGACAGGACCCACACCTCCAGGAACAGGCGTAATTAAAGCAGCCTTTTTTGATACATTTTGAAAATCTACATCACCCGCTATTTTCCCATCTTTTAGGACATTTATTCCTATATCAACAACCACAACTCCGTCTTTAACCATGTCCTGAGTAATAAGATTTGGACTGCCAGCAGCAACACATAAAATATCGGCTTGCTTCGTCATTTTAGCAAGGTTTTTCGTCTCTTTATGACAGATAGTTACAGTAGCCTCTTTTGCAAGAAGCATAAGAGAGAGAGGTTTGCCGACAGCAAGACTTTTGCCTACAACTACAGCATGTTTGCTTTTTATATCCACATTGTAGTATTCCAGCAGTCTTATCACGCCAAAAGGAGTGCACGGAAGAAATCCGACTGCGTGTTTACAAGGTTCTTCTTCTTTAAGGTAAAGTTGAAAAGTTGATTCCTCTGCAGCAAACTTTCCAATTGATATTGAGCCAAGACCATCTATATCCTTTTCTGTAAGTATTGAATTTATAATTCTTCTAATATTAATCCTTTGGGGAAGAGGGAAAAACACAAGAAGTCCGTGAATGCGGTCATCATTATTTATAGAATGAACAGTATTTAGTAATTCATTTATGGATATATTATCAGGGAATCTGTATTCATAAGGAGTTATCCCTGTCTTTTTGCATGCATTAAGCGTGGCTGAAAGATATTGTTTTGAAGATAGGTTGTCACCTACAAGCATTAATGCAAGACCAACATTTACACCACTTTCATTTAATATCCGAACATTCTGTTCGACCTTATTTATAATTTCCTCTGCAAGCTTTTTTCCATCCATTATTAACATAACAAATCCCCTTCACTTATTATAAAAATTATTTGTATATGAAAGACTTTATTATACATACATCATAATTAGTGTCTGTTTATAAAGTCTAATTTCAGCTTAAATCCGTCATTCCCGCAGTCTTTTGAGCGGGAATCAAGAACCCTTTTAAAAGACACTGGATGCCCGATTAAAACACTTCGGGCATGACGATATATACGACACAAAGGATAGAATAAACAAAATAACCATAGTTTATAAACAGACTCTAATTATATCAATTGGTTATCGCTTTTGAACAGATGGAATCATTGAGGATTATATCCTAAATAGAATTTGCACAACTAATGTTACACTATCCAATCTTGTCCAAGAGGACTGTATAAGCCCATTACTTAAAGATAATGAAGATTTGGCATTGTCAAGAGCAGCAAGTAAGGAGAGTATAGATTTTCTATCAAAACAAATAAAGAAAATAGAGAAAGTAGTAGAAAAGCGAATTTCTCTGAAATCGTCATATAAGAATCTGATGACAATCAATAATCCATAGCCCTTTCATTTTGATCCCTTATTTTTCACTCCTATCATGCGTAGCTTCTAATTCTATTATCTCAAGCAAATAGGCGGCATCCCCGCTGATAGTCGGATTAGGGTCTTTGAGGAGTGCTGAGATTGCCGGCAAAATTTCAGTAAACTCTTCTTTTGAAGTTTTTACAAGATCTTCAACAAGAGCAACCGCCCCAAGCCTGACTCTCATCCTTTCGTCTTTTATCATCTCAACTATAAGGGGATAAAGGCTTTTATCATGCTTAAACATATCAATAATATTGTCTAAAAACCCCTTTTCCATGTGATCGAGAACCATTGTTTTAAACTGATTATCCATGCCAGTCATATCTTCTTCTCTTTCTATGAAACAAGTATTTCTCAGCCGATAAGGCAGCAAGACAACCATTAGATGCCGCAACAATTACCTGCCGCACTTCCGTGCATGTAACATCCCCTGCTGCAAATACTCCGGCGATATTGCTTTCCATCATTCTGTTTACTGCAATACAGTCATTCTCAGAAATCTCCACTGCCCCATGAAGGAAGTCAATTATGGGCTTGCTACCGTAAAGATAGACGAATATGCCTGAAAGCTCTAAATATGACTCGTTTCCTGATGCATCCTTGAGCCTTATCTTTTGGACAGCATCTTCTCCTTCTATTGAAATTACGCTTTGACCTAAGAGCACTTGGAGGTTCTTTATCGTTAAGTCAGGGTGTCCTTCCCTGACTTTGAGTTTCTGAGAAGGGGATATCAAATATACCGTTTCTGCAAATCTCGTTAGCATCCCAGCTTCCCTTACAGCCTCTTCAGAATCCCCAATAACGCAGACCTTGCTGCCTCTGAAAAAAGCCGCATCGCAAATGGCACAATAACTTACACCCCTGCCCAAAAACTCAGCTTCACCCTTTATGGTCGGCTTTCTTCCCATAGAACCGGTAGCAATAATAACTGCCTTGCACTGAAAGGTCCTATCCATAGAAAAAACCTCTTTTACCTCACCCTCCAAAGATACGCCTATAACCTGTGATTCAATGTATTCAGCGCCAAAATTAAGTGCTTGGGTGCGGAAAATGTTCAAGAGTTCTGCACCTGAGATAGGTTTTTCAAGCCCCGGATAGTTTTCAATAAGATTTGCATACGCAAGCGCGCCAGCAGTAGGGGATTTATCAATTATTATTGTCTTGAGTTTTGCCCTTGCAGCATATTGAGCCGCACTGCAGCCGGCTGGTCCGCCGCCAATGATTATAACATCGTATATCTCAGACATTTAAGACCTCCTCAATCATAAAACTCCAAAATATTATAAAAAGTATCTCTCTGTGCAGCCTTAAAACCTGATGCTTTTATAGCTTGAACTATATCATCTTTTGATACCTTATAACTCACACCTGCTGCCCTAACGACATTTTCTTCCAACATTGTTGAACCGAGATCATTAGCACCAAACATCAAGGCAACCTGAGCAAGTTTCAGTCCCTGAGTAACCCATGATGCCTGAACATTTTTGATATTATCAAGATAAATCCTCGATAAAGCAAGCACCCTCAGATAATCTACGGCAGTGGCAATATTTAATTTGGAAGTTCGGAAGTTTGGAAGTTCGGAAGTCTTTTCTTCTATGTTTCTGTTCTTCTGCTCTTCCAAGCCTAATTCCGTATTTCCCTGTTGAAATGACCATGGGATAAAGGCTGTAAAACCGCCTGTCTTGTCCTGAAGATTTCTTATCGAATCGAGATGCTCTATTATGTCCTCATCGCTCTCAACGCTGCCGAACATCATCGTAGCAGTCGTCCTCATGCCGCACTTGTGGGCTTCTTCCATTACATTGAGCCAGACCGAGGACTTTATTTTCATAGGACTTATTACATCTCGCACCCTATCCGATAAAATCTCAGCCCCGCCTCCCGGCATTGAGTCGAGCCCTGCTTTTTCGAGTATAATCAGAACATCCTTGATTGAAAGATTATTTTTATGAGAAAGATAGGCTATCTCAGGTGGAGAGAAGCCGTGAACATTTATTCTGTATCTGACCTTAATAGATTTCAGAAGGTCGCAATAATAATCCAAATCAAGCTGAGGATGGATGCCTCCTTGAAGAAGTATCTGAGTGCCGCCCAATAAAATTGCTTCCTCTATCTTAGTAAAAATCTCATCTTTAGATAAAAGATATGCCTCTGGACTATCAATATCCCTATAAAAAGCACAGAACCTGCACTTATTTATGCAAACATTGGTATAGTTAATATTTCGGTCAACTATAAAAGTGACCACGCCTTCAGGGTGCAGATTTTGCCTGATAATATCTGCCATCTCTCCAATATCTATGAGATTCGGAGATTTAAGCATTTCTAATGCGGCTACTTTATCTATTCTGGACATTTAAGATCCAATCTAATGAACATATTATAATTATAATAACCCGTATCTCTATATATCAGCAATATTTGTCTATTAATTTCCTGATAAGCTTTTTTTAATCCATAAATTCTGTCTAAATGGTTAGAAATTGTTGATTTATTTTCCGTGTTATTAAAATTGAACCGAAAATAGACAAAGAAGACTGTCATTGCAAGCAGTCCCCGTGCTTGTCATTGCGAGGCGAAGCCGAAGCAATCTTATTTGTAACTCAGGATAAAATCCGCAATCTCACTCTTTGAAATGAGATGATCACGAACCCTTCGGATTCCAACAATGAAAGGCATGTCAATGCTTTGATGTTTTTCTCTCTCTTTTTCGGGTTGAAATCAAACCT
>JBBIKS010000084.1:0-7447 GCA_037445375.1 Nitrospirota bacterium
CAATGCCGAATTCAACTTGTATTATTTTACTGACTGAATTAAAATAGAAAACTCAACTTAAGTCAATTTCAACTTTATTAAAAACAATTTTCATTGTAAAATTCATAGTTTTGGAGGTTATTTATAATGCTGAAACGTTACCTTTTAGCCCCGGGTCCTACCCCTGTGCCGCCTGAAGTTCTCTTATCAATGTCTATGCCGATTATACACCACAGGTCTTCTGATTTTATGCCAATATTAGATTCTGCAAAAAAAGGCTTACAGTGGCTATATCAGACAAAGAATGATGTGCTCATTCTTTGCTCTACTGGAACAGGCGGTATGGTCGGTTCTGTGAATAATTTTTTTAATAAAGGGGATAAGACAATAGTTATTAATGGCGGCAAGTTCGGCGAGAGATGGTCAAAGATATGTCTGGCTTACGGACTCGATGTTGAAGAGATAATCGTTGAATGGGGTTACTCTATAAAGCCTGATATTGTCGAAAAAAAACTTAAAGAGAACCCGGATATCAAGGGTGTTTTCATGCAGGCATGTGAAACATCAACAGGCGTTCATCATGATGTTGAGAGCATCGGAAAGATTATAAAGAATTTTGATAACACCATTTTTGTTGTTGATGCAATCAGCGCCCTTGTTGCTCATGACCTTAAAACAGACGAGTGGGGGATAGATATAATGATAGGCGGCTCTCAAAAAGGATTTATGCTGCCACCTGGACTTGCTTTTGTGAGTGTCAGCGAGAAGGCATGGAAGAAAAATGAGACATCAAAGATGACCAGGTTTTATTTCAATTTCAAGAAAGAAAGGGAAAATCTCGCAAAAAATCAGACGAATTTCACATCGCCTGTCACCCTCATAATCGGATTAAATGAGGCTATCAGCATACTGCAAAAAGAGGGGCTTGATAATGTTTTTAAAAGACACGTCAGACTTGCTCATGCAACCAGAGAGGCCGTTAATGCTATTGGGTTGAAGATATACTCCAAGGAATCCCCAAGCAACTCCGTTACAGCAATAGAGTCGCCCCCCGGTATTGATGGGCAATTGATATATAAAACCTTAAGGGAAAAATATGGCATTACAGGAGCAGGCGGTCAAGACAAGGTTAAAGGCAAGATATTCAGGCTTGCACACCTCGGATATTCAGACACATTCGATATAATCACCGGCATTGCAGCTTTGGAAATGACCCTAAAGGCACTTGGCTACCCAGTAGAACTTGGCAGGGGAGTCGCTAAGGCACAAGAATTATTGATGTAGTATTTTGCTCGTTGCAACTGCAATAAAGTTTTGTTTCTGCATATTTTTACCGCTGTTTCGAAAATTAGAGGAGGAATAATGAAGGTTCTTGTCAGTGATAATATATCAACAAAAGGAGTTGATATCCTTAAAAATGCCGGGCTGCAAGTAGATGTTAAGGTAGGGCTAAAGCCCGATGAGCTCAAATCAGTCATAAAGGATTATCATGCCATTATTATAAGAAGCGCTACAAAGGTAACAGCCGATATCATAAAGCATGCTGAAAATTTAAAGGTAATTGGACGAGCGGGTTCAGGACTGGATAATGTTGACAGGGTTGCTGCATCCAAGCAGGGCATAGTAGTGATGAATACCCCTGGCGGCAATACAATAACCACAGCTGAACTCACAATTGCCTTGCTATTTGCAGCCGCAAGGAAAATACCTCAGGCAAATGCATCTATGGCTGCAGGGAAATGGGAAAAAAAGAAATTCATGGGGGTAGAGCTTTATAATAAGACCCTTGGCATTTTAGGTCTCGGCAGAATCGGAACGGAAGTGGCTCGAAGATGTCAGGGTATGGGAATGAATATAATTGCTTACGATCCCTTCATGAGCGATGAAAAGGCTGAAGAAATGGGAATTGAAAAGGTAGAAATAGCTGAGATTTATAAAAGAGCAGATTTCATAACTATTCATACCCCCCTGACCGCAGAAACAAAGGCTATGATTAACAAAAAAACTATCAACAGCATGAAAGATGGTGTATATATACTAAATTGCGCAAGGGGCGGCATAATAAATGAGAAGGACCTCCTCGATGCATTAAACAGCGGGAAGATTGGCGGCGCCGCTTTAGATGTACTTGAAAAAGAACCTCCTGAAAACAATCCCCTTGTTGGACATGAAAAGGTCGTCTGCACTCCACACCTTGGCGCCTCAACCAAAGAGGCTCAGGAAAATGTCGCCATCGCTGTTGCAGAACAGATAAGGGATTATCTTATTAATGGCACAATAAGAAATGCCGTTAATTTCCCATCAATTCCAGCTGATCAGGTTAGCACCCTAAGACCTTATATAACCCTCGCAGAGAATATGGGGAGCTTCGCAACACAGATGTTTGATGGCGGTGTAAGGGAGGTTCACCTTGAATACAAAGGAGAAGCAGCTGCCTTGACTACCTCCCCGCTGACATCTGCAGCACTTAAAGGTTTATTGTCGCCAATCCTGCACGACTCAGCCAACTTTATCAATGCGCCTTTAATTGCAAAAGAGCGTGGCATCGTGGTTAAGGAGACAAAAAGCGCTGATGCCGGGGACTATTACAGCATGATAGTCATGACTTTGAAATCCGCTAAAAAGAGCATAAGGGTTGCTGGCACTTTATTCAGCAAGAGAGATCCGAGAATTGTAAAAGTAAATGAGTTTACTGTTGAGATAACGCCGGATGGCAATATGCTGTTTTTATATAACAATGATAAGCCGGGTGTAATCGGAAATATAGGCTCACTGTTGGGAAGAAATGGAATTAATATCGGCAGAATGCATTTCGGCAGGGAGACACCAGGCGGGCTTGCTATCTCTGTTGTTAATATTGATTCTCCGGTTGATGATAAGGTGCTCGAAGAGCTTAAACAATTGCCTAACATCCTTGATGTTAAGGTTTTATATTTCTAATAATGCCTATAAAGTTTTATATATGGGGTATTTTTAACATGCCCATAGGCTTGTATAAAAATGGGCTACCATTTCAAAATATGCCATGAAATCTCGAGGTAAATAAATGTCCACGCTTGTAGTTGTTGGAATTCAGTGGGGAGACGAAGGAAAAGGTAAACTCGTTGACTTCCTCACTCAAAAAGCTGATTTGATTGTCAGGTTTCAAGGCGGCAATAATGCCGGTCACACAATTGTCATTGATGGGAATAAATATGTCTTACACTTAATACCATCCGGAATTTTGAATAAAGGGAAAAAGTGTATTATCAGCAATGGGGTAGTCATTGATCCTGCTGTTTTGTTTTCAGAGATAGACAATCTTAAAAAAAGGGGCATAGATATAAATGATAGCCTTTTTATTTCCAAAACTGCCCATTTAATAATGCCCTATCACATCGCTATTGAGAAGGAATATGAAAAAGGTAAAAAGATCGGAACTACTGGCAGAGGCATTGGTCCTGCCTATACTGATAAGATCGCAAGAAACGGCATAAGGGTAATAGACCTCTTTTATCCAGAAACCCTCATGGCTAAAATAAACTCAAATCTTTCTATAATAAATTTTCTACTCGAAAACCTATATAAGGCAAGTCCTCTTAAGGCGGAGGATATTTATAATCTTTATTTAAAATATGGGCAGGAAATCTCAAAGTATGTGGCAGATACCGACATCATGATCAATAATGAAATAGAATCAGGCAGCAATGTTCTTTTTGAAGGCGCTCAGGGAACCCTTTTAGATATTGACCATGGAACATATCCGTTTGTCACATCTTCAAACACCATAACAGGCGGCGTCTGCACAGGAGCCGGCGTTAGCCCACTTAAAATTAACAAGATTCTTGGTGTTGCCAAAGCATATACTACGAGGGTCGGAGAAGGACCTTTCCCCACAGAAATTAAAGACTCGTTGGGAGAGTGCCTGAGGCAGAGAGGCGGAGAGTATGGAGCAACTACTGGAAGGCCTAGAAGGTGCGGATGGCTGGATGCGGTTGCCCTTAAATATGCCATTCGAATTAACGGACTTACCGGGCTTGCAATTACAAAACTTGATGTCCTTGATGGTCTGGATAAAATAAAGATATGTACAGGCTATAGATATAATGATACCCTTCATTATGATTTTCCGAAAGAGATTGATATTTTGCAGAATTGCGAACCTGCATATGAAGAACTCGAAGGCTGGAAGGAAAGCACCGCAGGGGTAAGAGATTTCGACAATCTTCCTAAAAATGCGAAGATATATATAAGAGAGATCGAAAAAATACTCAAGACCAAGATCCATATTATCTCTGTAGGGCAAGGAAGGGAAGATACAATAATATTAGAAGAAAGTTTCTGAGTTTTTAATTTTAAAAATATAATAAACTTTATGCCTCTGACCAGATTGCTTAATCTATTTTTTCCATCTTTCTGTCCGATATGTTCTAAGAGGTCAGATTATTATAAGTATAATCCGATTTGCTCTCATTGCTGGACGGCAATACAAAAATATACGGGCCCTGCCTGCAGGGTGTGCGGCATTCCGTCAATATCTGAGCAAACCACTATTTGCAGCACATGCCTTGAAATTCTACAACCCTTTTCTAAAATCCTATACTACGGTCTTTACGAAGGCACCCTCAGAAAGGCTCTTCATCTTCTGAAATTTAATCGCATCAAAAGACTCGCAAGCCCGATTAGCAGGCTGCTATTAGAACTGCCAATCCCTAAATCTGATTTGATAATCCCTGTTCCTCTGCATCTGAAGAGATTGCGTGAGCGGGAATTCAATCAAACAGCACTTATCGGACTCTATCTTTCTAAGGAGCTAAAAATTCAGTTGATAGTTAACAATCTGATCAAGACAAAAGAAACACCGCCGCAAACCTTTTTGAATAGGAAGGAACGTCTTAGGAATGTAAAAAAGGCTTTTTCCGCTCATGGAATTGATGGCGCCAATGTAATATTGATAGACGATGTAATTACCACAGGAGCCACCGTAAAGGAGTGTTCAGAAGCCCTAATCAAGTCAGGCGCAAAAAGAGTTACTGTGCTGGCTTTAGCCCATTCGACCCCAGCTGATATGAAAACAGCCGTATTTTCTGAAAAAAGATAAATCCCAAAATACAACTATTCATCATAAAGAAATGAGAAGTTATTTGCTTAATACAATCAATACAAATCCAGTAAGCATTAAAACAGACCCTATCAGTCTCTCGCTGATGCCTGACTCTTTGAATAAATAATATCCATAAAGAACACCTATCAGCAGGCTCAGCCTCTTTACAGAGATCATATAAGCTGCTTTAGTCAAACTGAGAGCAGTTACATGGGCAAGAATCATAAGTGCATAAAATATTCCCGGCAGCAAAGCCAATCTTAACACATTGCCATTTAATTGAGCCAGACTATCCCTGCCCTTATAAAATGCAATAGGCGTAAAGGCAACTACAACCATCATAAAGAAAACCGTCCCGAAAAAAATAGGAGAAGAGTTATCTATAGCCATTTTACCGAGTGATGCAGTTAAACTGTAAATGAAAGATACTAATATCATATACATAGAGCCTTTTTCTTTCGCAATCGCTATAAAGGGTTCAAATATGCCTTTTTTAAATTGCCTAATATTAAGCACATAACTCCCTATGACTATCAGGACAATCCCTGCAGCACCTAAAACCGAGACACTTTCTCCGAGAATGAGATAAGAAATAATTATTAAAAATAAAGGCGTCAAAGAAAGAAATGGGAGAGTCAGACTCAAGGGCGATATTTTAAGAGCCCTGATATAAAGCATAATCGAGGCAATTTCAAGGGGTAGGGCAATTATTAATATTAAGTAGAAATCTCCTTTTATATCAGGAAAGGGTATCAAAAAAAAAGCTAATATCAATATGGGCAGCGAAAGGGCAAGCCTCAGCCATGCGATAATGTATTCGTTGTTCAATTTGAGGGCTTTTTTTGTTAAAGCATCACTGGTTGCTAAAGAAAAAGCGGAGATAAGAGCAAGAAGCACCCATGTGTTTTCCATTTGAACATTTTAACCCGAACGATGCTTTTATTTCTAAAAAAATAGGCATAGATGCTCAAAAAACATTTGTCTTGAAGCATTAACTAAGTGTTAAGGTCAGTGTCGGTGTCAGAACTCCGAGGGGCGATGGATGACGGCTCCGCTAAGACGATGGGCCATTTTTCGTCCTTCGTCTATCGTCCATCTCCTTTTCTAACACTGGCGCTGACACTAAATCATTCCTGCTATATAAAAATCAAATTGTGTTTTTTGTCTCTAAATTGTAATCCTTCGATAAGCTCACGATGAAAGGATATACGAACCATGTATTCTTCGACGAGAATGCCCCCGAAGCCATTAATATAGGGTCAGGGAATGAGAAAAGATATAAATCATGTTTTATTAACAAAGCCTCTTAAAAAAGACATAGAAGGGCAAGAATGTCATTCCGAATTTTTCAAACTATGGCGGAGGGGGGGGGATTCGAACCCCCGATGAGATATAATCCCATAACGATTTTCAAGACCGCCGCTTTCAACCGCTCAGCCACCCCTCCATATCAATGAACTTTAATAATACCAAACATATTATCATATTGACAATACCTAAATAATACCCCGAATCCCGATATAAAAATTCTGCAACCCTTTGTTATGGCAATTTCAAGGATTTTTTGACAGATTTTGTCTTATGTAGCGGATGTTCCCCCATCATTAGCTCAAACTGTCTCAGCAGATGGTGTATAAGCAAGGGGAATAAGGTTTGCCATTAACAGGAGTGCTAATGTCTCAGAATCTATGGAGTCGGTCTTTATCCTTGCCCCTGCAATGAGTCTTGTTTTCAATAGGTGTGCCATTATCAGCCATCTACCAGTTCAGAAACTTCATCATAGAAATACTGCCAACCGTAACAAGCTCCATTACCGCTTTTACTTTTTCTTTTAAGCCTGTTTTTTGAAATATTTCTGAATAGACTCCCTATCAGTCGAAATCTTTTCCTTGCTTATCACCTGTCCTTTGCTGTTCATTGTTGTTGCTACAAAGTATTGCTTATGATAATCAATTCCGATATACTTTATATGCGCACCTCCTCTTAATTTTAGGGGTTAGTATAAACTAACGCTCTATTGAAGACGCACTTTTTCATATTAACATTCCTGTGGAGGCAAGAGTCCAGTACCTTTAAAAGCAATTGCCTAAAAGAATCGCTCAATTTAGGCAATAATAACCTTGAACGAATATTACTCAAGCCGTCGAGCTTCGTAATTACCATTTTCTCTTCAGAAAGCATTCCATTTTAGATATTGTGAATGTTGTCTTACAAATTATTTATTATTTTGTTTATAGAGTTTTTATTCATTATGGTTGTTGGAGAGCATAGGGATTAACCCGAATTTTGATTTGATAAAAAAGATTGTAGCCGCTTCTCATAGCAATTTACTAATTACTATATTATAGATTATAGCAATCTCTTTTTCTGAACTAATTGATATAT
>JBBIKS010000085.1:0-7066 GCA_037445375.1 Nitrospirota bacterium
ACAGGACATTTCTATTTTGGTAAAAACAGGACATTTCTAAATTGGCTTGACATAAGCCATTTATAGGGTTGACTGTTTTAGTAATTTTAGATGAAAATATTCCCCTAAAATTTAAATGGAGTCTGCTTATAAAGTATGATTTTCATAAGAAGCCGTCATTCCTGCGAAAGCAGGAATCCAGTGTTTTAGAGTCTTTCTGGATGCCAGACTAAAGACTTCTGGCATGACAAAAATTTAAAATGCGAGTTTATAAACAGACACTAAATAGTAAAAGTATATCATAATGCAATCAGAATCGCATTTCATAAAAATCCCTCCTTTCAGGGACGCACATATGCACTTTGTTATTGACGGCAAAGCGGTATCACGCGACGGATTAATAAGCATAATGAATAATCTCGTCAAACACGGTGTCTTTGCTGTGCAGGAAATGGGATATAAAACCGGGATTGGGTTTGAAGCCAGAAAAATCCTTTCTGAAAGCAACTGTAACATCCCCTTAAAAATTAAGTCTTCGGGATTTGCAGTATATAAAAAGGGGACATACGGTGTTTTTCTTGGCAAAGCCGTTTCTGATAAGCGAGAGATAAAGAAAATCATCAAAGAGATAGCAGGTGCAGGGGCTGACTTTTTAAAGGTTGTAAACTCTGGTGTAGTCTGCTCCAAAGGAGAGGGGAATGTAACACCAGGTGGCTTTCCATTTGAAGATTTAAAAATTATTTGCAGCGAGGCGCAAGACAGGGGGCTGCTTATTGCCTGTCATGTAAATGGAGATGAAGCTATAAGAGATGCCGTGATTGCAGGAGTTTCTTCCATAGAACACGGGTTCTTCATATCAAAAGAGACAATTAATCTGATGGCGGAAAAAGAAACTTCATGGACGCCTACTGTATTTGCCCTTCTGATACTGAAAAACATTCTCTCCTCATTCGAAAAAAAATACATTGACAGGGTTATTGAAGGTCATCTCCAATCTATCAATTATGCCGCATCAATAGGAAACCAGCTTAAGATCGGGACAGACAGCGGCTCAAAAGGTGTTCAGCATGGTGAATCAATCTTTGATGAATTAGCCCTTTTTAAAAAGGCTGGCTTATCCTTCGATAAACTGTTATCATGTGTCTGCTTGGGCGAAGATGAGATTGAAAGCGGAAATTATCTGATTGTAGAGAAAGATTTCATAGAAACACGCAAAATTGAAGGTATTTATCATAATCATAAACAAATCGAATATTAGCCTGCCATTTTATGCTTTGGCTCTATACTGTTTTGCCTCGGATACAATCAGAAGTTCTTTGGAAAGTTTAGGTTCAAGTAATTCTAACTGGCAAGTCTTTTCCTCAAGAGGACATACATCGCTCCAAGACCGCCGTCATTCTGCGGAGCTGTTGCGAATGCAATTATATATTTATGGTATCTGCCGGTGAGCCACTTAATAAGGGCTTCTTTGAGAACTGAGCATCCTACTGGAGATCTGAGACCCCTACCGTGGATAAATTTTATACAGCGGTGACCTTTTATAAGCGACTCATTGATAAAGGCATCTATTGCTTTTTCTGCCTCATCAACTGTCATGCCGTGCAGGTCAATGAAATCCTGTATTGAAAACCTTTTCTCATGTAATTTCTTTGTTATATCTTTCCTGTAAATAGCGGCATATTTGGGATTAAGCCACTCAGCATACTCCTGAGTATCTCTCAGATTAATCCTTGCCTTACCCTGAACTATATCAAACAGGTTTTTAATAATCTCTTTATCCGGGTCAATCTTTGAAAGTCCTTTATATGGTTTTTTATCACCGATCTCAAGCATCCTGAATTCCTTAATCTCCTTTACCTGACTCATAGCAAGGACAAACATCTCTTCATCGCTTATTTCCACATCCGTATCCACAGGCTCTCTGGGGTTTTGACGCAACTTTATGCCCTTTTTGTCAATAAACTTCATAAGGTCTTTAAAGGGTTTAAAAGAAAAATCATCTGAATTATTTTTCTCATTGCTCATAATAAAAATTATACCAGACAATACAGTTTAAACATAACAAGCCAAATCCAGAGAACCTTTGATTATACAAATAAGGTATTGTTGAGTGGGTTATGCAATATTAAGCTCGGACGATATCTTATCATATATTTTTTGCGAATCGAAGATTTCCGATATATCAATCCAATGAATTTCTTCTTCCTTTTTGAACCATGTAAATTGCCTCTTTGCATAATTCCTTGTCCTTTGTTTAATGAGCGATATTGCTTCATCGAGACTCATCTCACCTCTTAAATAAAGGGCTAATTCCTTATATCCAATAGCTTGAAGGGCAGGCAGTCGGCTAATCTTGTCGGTGCAATGCTCTGAAATCATTGAGATCACACTATTGACCTCATCCAAAAGCCCCTCATTTATCATCTTATCAACCCTTTCTTCTATAATTTTGTAAAGTTCTTCCCTGTTCCTTGTCAGACCTATCTTTATAAAATCGCAAGAAAAAGGCTTTGTTAATTCTTGATGCAACTTAGATATCGGCTTATATTGTTTAGAAAAGACCTCTATCGCCCTTATCATTCTCCTTTGGTCGTTGTGAGCAATCCTGTCAGCAGAAACAGGGTCTATAGTTTTTAAATAATTGTAAAGATAACCCGGCTCCCCGACCTCTTTTTTCTCTAAATCCTCTCTCAATTCCCAATCAGCAGAGGGACCTTCAAAGATTCCCCTTGTCATTGCCTTGAAATATAGTCCTGTGCCCCCGACTATAATTGGTATTTTATCTCTACCATGAAGATTTTCAATGACGGGCTTCACATTTTTTATATATTCACCTGTGCTGTAAAGCTCCCATGGGTTGATAATATCGAGCATGTGATGCCTGACCATTTGTCTTTCCTCATAAGAAGGTTTGGCAGTCCCGATATTCATGTATCTGTATATCTGCATGGAGTCAGAGCTTATGATTTCGGTATCCAATGCCTTTGCAAGAAGGATTGAAGCTTCTGTCTTGCCGATTCCTGTAGGTCCGAGCAGTGCAATAACTTTTTTCATGGAATTTATCTGCCTATACTAAATATAATATCTTAATTGAGCGATTCCTTTAGGTAATTTTCTCTAATGACAGGCGTGACGCCTATCCTACGGATCATCATTAATCACCTATTGGGTAGGACAGCCGTCTCGACTGTCGTTGTCTGCAGACAAAATCGCCCAATCGAGGTAATAATTAAGTTTAAAATATTTTTAGCTTAAATGACTAATTAGTGTTTGTTTATAAAATAGATAAACCTGTGCTGTTGTCATTCCGACCGAAGGCGGGAATCTTGAAAATTAAAGATTTCTCGCTCTGCTTGAAATGACAGGAAAAAGTTGCAAACAGTTTATAGACAGACTCTAATCAGGATAAAATCAGGAGGTATTTATTAATGATATTAAATGGCAGAACATGGAAGTTCGGCGATGATATTGATACTGATGCAATAATACCTGCAAGATATTTGAA
Source organism: Nitrospirota bacterium (assembly GCA_037445375.1). Taxonomy (GTDB): domain Bacteria; phylum Nitrospirota; class Thermodesulfovibrionia; order Thermodesulfovibrionales; family Dissulfurispiraceae; genus DYHD01. The sequence continues at coordinate 3,485 of JBBIKS010000085.1, forward strand.
TACATCTGATCCGCGGGAACTTGCAATGCATGTAATGGAAGACGCTGACAAAGAATTTCCTAATAAGGTTAAATCTGGTGATTTTCTGATTGCAGGAAAAAATTTCGGTTGTGGCTCATCGAGGGAGCACGCACCGATAGCTATAAAGGCAGCAGGTATTCAGGCTGTTATTGCTAAGAGCTTTGCACGGATATTTTATCGTAATTCCTTCAATATCGGTCTTGCTATTTTTGAATCTACAGAGGCATCAGAGAAGGTGCAGGAGGGTGATATCATAGAGATTGATGCGGATAACGGCATAATAAAAAATATTACAAGGAATGAGCAATATTCTGTAAGACCAATCCCTTCTTTTATGCAGGAACTTATTGCTGCAGGCGGTTTGATTGAGTGGACAAAGAAAAAACTCGCAGCCAGAGGTTAGTCCGCAAAAACTTTCAATGGATAACCTCTTTATCTGCAAAGCTTTCAAGCCTATTTAAAGTCTGTTTATAAACTATCTATTCAACACCCTCCCCAACCCCTCCCCGTCAAGGGAGGGGCTTATTTAACAACCCTCTCCCCTTGCGGGAGAGGGCAAGGGTGAGGGGGATTTTGGCATTTATAGGCAGACTCTATTTAATATTAAAGATTCTCTTTCGAAATCACCCAATGCCCTATAGCAGGATGCAGCATATTTCATGGCTACTTTTGAATCCAAAAATGGCTCAAGGCACATCAATGCCTCTTTAAACTGCCTAATGTTCATATAACTAATGCCGAGACAAATTGCAATATCTTCACTTTGAGGATAATATTTCTTTCCTTCTGAGAGAATTGCTATGGATTCGCGATATCTTCTTTGCTTTTGTTTGATAATACCTAACCCAAGATAGGCATAGTGTTCAGGAAAATATGATAATGCCTTGATATACAGTTTTTCTGCAATTTTTTCTTTTTCAGGTATAGACTCAATAGCTGCATAATCACCATGACTGAAGGTCATGGCAAGCCTCGAAAGAAAATCAGCATGACTCTCGCGTAAATCATCATTATTTATAAGATTGATCTCATCAGCAAAATTTGGAAGGCTTTTGTAAAACCCTGTTCTAAGTTTCTCTCCAAAAGAAAGGATATTCTCTTTGGACAAAAGCGCATCGGTTTCAAAATAAATTATATCCTCTATTCTTTTCAGCCATATATCATCTCCTATCTTCGTCCTTTTTTGAAAATCATCATAGAGGACCGTCCCGGGGAAGATATCAAGAATATAAAATATTGCGCTTAAAGGTTTAATCTCCTGCATTAAATCAAGAGTTTCCTTAATTGTCTCATCAGTTTCGCCGGGTGAACCATAGATGAAATAAGCCCGCGGCAGTATGCCGTATTTTGCTGTCAGTTCAAATGCCCTCTTAATATCTTCTGTCCTTATGTTTTTGTTCAGAGCCTGTCTAATCCTTTCAGAACCGCTCTCAACGCCGTAACTAATCTGGACGCAGCCCGCCTTTCTCATCCAGTAAAGCATTTCATCGCTCACAAAATTTACACAAGAAATAGCATACCAGTTTATTTTTAGCCCTATTTCGATTATCTTTTTGCATATCTCTATCACGCGATCTTCTTTCATTGTAAATGTGTCGTCAGATACATAGAAGAATGAAACACCTTTGTCATACAGTTGCTGCATTTGTTCAACAAAATAATCAGGCGAATGAAATCTAACATTACGAGACCAGAACCTTGGTGAACCGCAAAAGTTACAATTGAAAGGGCAGCCACGGGATGAAATTAGATGTTGATAGGTAAAATATCTTGAAGGCATAGGTAAAGAATCAATATCCTCTAAATATTCGGCTGATTGAGTCTTGAATAACTTTTCATCTTTTCTGAAGGCAATTCCCGTCATAGAACCGAGTTTATCTTCTTCGCTTTTGCTAATATTCTGAAGCAGTCTCAAAAATGTATATTCTCCCTCGCCCAAAACAATATAGTCTATCTCTTTGAAATTTCTGAGTAAATGCTCCCATAGAAAAGTTGCGCCAATTCCTCCAAAAATGATTTTTACATCAGGCAGTATTTTTCTTGCAATCCTTGCGATATCAATTCCTCCCCACCGGTTAGCGTGAAAAATTGAAAAACCTATAACATCAGGATTTTTTTCTTGAAGTGTTTTTTTGATTTCATCAGGTTTTTTATTTATATCGTGCCAGTTAAGCATCTCCACATCATAGTTATTTTCTTTGAGCAATGCACCGATATAATACATTCCAATAGGCAAAACACTGATTTCATCAGCTTTAAGCCTTTCATCAAGAAAATAAGGATAAATTAAGAGTATCTTCATAGGTTTCATCAATCATATCTTTCCAACTGCTGCGATATAAATAGTAAACTCGTTTTCACCATCAACACCAATGAGTTTGTCAATCAACTCCTGATGATATGCCCCGACAGCACAAGTACCTCCACCAATAGCTGCGCAGGCTAAATACAGGTTTTGGCAAACATGACCTGCATCTATGGCGATAACCTTGTGAGCAGCGAGATGATACCGCCATTCCATCCTGTATGGTATAGTCGTCCAGATAAAAGTGAGGGCTCCTTTTCCTGTGAAGGACTGATTAAAAGTCGCCTCAATAATCTCCTGAGAAATGTTTTCATTCAATGATACAAGTAGGAGCTGATGCTCAAGGGGTAGATAACGGTATATCCCCTTTTTGAGTCCATCAACATTCAAGATACAAAGATATGTCTCAAGGGCATGGCGGCAGCCAGCGGAAGGAACTGTTCTATATGCTGTGCTGTTATTGATGACCTTTCTTATGCCTTGAGTAGCCCAAAGCAGAAAGGACAATTCCTCCAGAGATAACGGCGCAGGCTTAAAATGCCTGTGGCTTTGCCTGTCTTGTATTGCCTTAATAAGGTCAACATTTGAGATGTTCTGCCAATTATCCATCTTGACAAGGTCTATTAGAAGGCTGTCAGTTGAAAAAGGCTTTTCAATAGGCGGCGGCTTTTCCCCCTTGCTTTGGTTAGTTAAGTGGAAGTTAATTTTTTGGCGAATGCTATCCTTCAGAAAATAACGAAATTGATCAAGTAAATCCTCCATAATTCACCTTCTATTTTTAGATTGTCCTATAATTTTTGATTAGTTTCTTCCATTCTGGCAAAGATTTTTTATCAGGGATCGTATTTCAATAATCTTATTCATGTAATAAACTATCATACAAACATCAAACTCCTAACGTTTTAAATGCTTAAGACGGGTATTCCCCCATCATAAATCCAAAAATATAATAAAATCAATATAGTGACCATTATTTAGTGTCTGTTTATAAAGTCTCGATTTAATAAATAGCCGTCATCTATGTGGAAAGTCTTTGTTACAGAACCTACTCCTAAGTCTTTGTCCCAATGATTTGTCCTGTAAAAAATGTGGATAAAGATTCGCTTCTAATTTACTGCTGCCCACCCTTTTAAAGGTAGGATTTAAAATATGCTACCCACTCAGTTTTAGCAAAGAACTAAAAATGTAACGCCAAAATGATAATGTCCTATAGAGAGGCTGCTAAACTGTCTAATTTAAGTGGAGGACAGGATGGC
>JBBIKS010000086.1:0-7060 GCA_037445375.1 Nitrospirota bacterium
TTTAAACCAGAAGGGGGTTATCTATTTCTGCACATTTCTATCTCTGTTTTTGGGCTTTTTATTCTTGTTGACAAATAATCTGATATGATGTGTAAATATAATATATCACATAATAGGGTATAATACCCCCAAAAAGGAGGATGTTATGAAGAAATTAGCAGTGTTGCTGGCAGGGATTTTTATTCTTTTATCAGCGGCGGCATGGGCGGGAGAGCCTGAGGGGGTATCGCCTTCAGGTGTGGATGTGGCAGTAGTAAGCAATGTATGCCCTACATTTTCATGGTCAGAGGTGAACGGCGCAGCATCTTACAAAATACAGGTATATGAAATGGTTACATCTGCAATCCTCACACATGACCAGATGAGAGCAATATCTCAACCTGTCATAACAAATGATACCAACTCGCCAGCCCTTTCATGGACGCCCTCATTAGGGCAGTGTCTCAAGGATGGGGTGAGGTATGTATGGTATGTGGGAGCAAGAGCGCAGAACACAGACATTGTATGGTCAAATGGCAAGGTTTTTGAAGTCAATCTCCTGTCAGATTCACAGATTACAGATGCAGTGAAGGAGACTGTCGGGAATTATCTTACGAATGAATGGAAGAAGACAGAGTCATACACGCAGGTGAAGGAGGAGATAACAAAAGATGTCACCCTGAGTCTGTCAAAGGGGGCACAGGGCAGTAGAGGGACATTGGCTTATGAAGGCACTACAAACACATTCTATGGTCAGAGCGCAGGGCAGTGGACTATAACAAATAATGCAGGCACAGGTCCGCCTAACTATAATACATTTATAGGGAGAGCAGCTGGATATAACACTCGATCTGGAGCTAACTACTGGGACGGCGACTTCAACACATTCATGGGCTATTATGCTGGCTTCTCCAACACCACAGGCTCCTTCAACACATTCATAGGGTTTCAGGCTGGCACCTTCAACACCACAGGCGACTTCAACACATTCATGGGCGATAATGCTGGCTTCTCCAACACCACAGGCGGTGGCAATGTCTTTCTTGGCTATAATGCAGGCTACAATGAGACAGGCTCAAACAAACTCTATATTGCTAATTCATTTACGGCAAATCCTCTGATTTACGGTGATTTCAGCACGGGTAGAATCGGCATAGGGATGAATAACCCCCAAACGAAAATAGACCTCGGCGGGGGTGCTATAACGGTCAATGGAAATGATACCTCTGCTGGTGTAGCACCAGGTCAGCAGAGACCCCAGTTCGGCTGGACTGAAACAGGACGAGCAATAATGGGCTGGGGAGGCGCCGGCGGTGCTAACATGGAATTTTACTCAAGGGGTCATGCAACAAGACCAGGTGAGTATTATATTGTCTATGGCGGAACGCCAACAACGGGGAAGGTGCTGTATGCCCATTATAATGGCACTACCTGGAGCCCGGCATTATCAATGCTACACAATGGATATATAGGGCTTGGCACCTTTACTCCTTCTCATCCAATTCATCATACCAGCGGCGCCTATCTTTCAACGGGTGGGGTATGGACTAATGCATCAAGCAGAGACTATAAAGATAAGATTGAAGATCTTAAGGCGAATGAGGCGTTAGAAGCATTGAAAGGTCTCAACCCCGTGAAATACATTTACAAATCAAATCCAGAGGAGAGGCATGTTGGCTTCATAGCAGAGGATGTCCCTGCCCTTGTTGCTACAAAGGACAGAAAGGCTCTCAGTCCGATGGATATAGTGGCTGTGCTTACAACTGTTGTAAAGGAACAGCAAACAGAGATTGAGAAGCTCAAGAGCGAAAATAGCAAATATGAGGAAAGAATTAGCAAGATCGAGGCGCAGAATAAAAATCTTGAGGATAATAATCAGGCATTGAGGGTAGAGGATCAACAGATTAAGGCAGAGTTGCTTGAAAGGATTGCTGCCCTTGAGAGACAGTTAAAACTCATGAACGCCATTGCAAGCAGGTAAAAACCTATACCAGGGGTGGCTATGCCGCTCCCTGATTTATTCCAGTATATCAAAGCCCGTGAATTTTAGTCTCTTATCAAATCTTACACAAGCCCTTTAATGAGAAAATTTCAAACAACCTCAATCCAGAGGGAAGAACCATGCTTCTCAACATCTTTTAATCTTGTCGTATCCCATAAGGGCTCTAAAATCCGACTTAATTCTTGATCAGTGCTAATAAATGTATTGGCTAATACTACTTTAAACTTTTTACTTTCCGTCAATAAAAGCACTGCGAGTAAATATTGTTCTGAATAAAAGCGTTCGATCCATGCCGGAGGATAATCATAAGGTAACATAATATCATGGATGCCTATAAGCACACCTTGAACTAATTCTGGCAGCACATCAAGAAAAAAAACGGTCACATCGGAATTTATAAAACAGCGATGCGATCCATCAACAAATAAAATATCACCTGTCTTCATATCATTGAATAATCGAATATCTGACTCTTCTAAAGGTTGTCTAATTATCTCATCACAGAGTGAATCTATATAAGCCCTGGGATGAGGATCTATTGAAATAATCTTTGTTCTAAGTTTATGGTCATTTATGGCTCTTCTTACAACTCTTGTAGAATAACCTGAGCCTATTTCTATATATCGCTCAGGGTTTCTCAAACATACATAAGAATAAAGGGCAACTGTATCCAAGCCTGATAGAAAACCATTAATCCAGCATGGAGCTGTAGATTCTTGATGTCCTGTTAAAGGTATATTCCATAAAGCTGTCTTATAGATTAGGAATTGTTTTAAATTATCCTTCATATTATCCCTGTAAGAATCAATTATCTTGAATAAGCGCTGATGAGGGGAACGGCCATAACCGTATCGAGGGATAGGAGTAACAGGATATTCCAATAAAATCTGGTTATAGGTTTTGTAATCAATTTTTCTCATATTTCAACTTCCTTTACAAGACTGTATATTTCCCCTGCTATAACATCCACAATAACAGAATCTGAAACCCCCATCAGAGAAAGTTCCATACTCACCGTATCAATAAGTTTTAAGACAGGCATCCAGTATTTTACCTTTTTAAGAAACTCTATAAAGTTTTCGCAATATCTTTGGGGAGTAAAATTCTCATTAGCAAACTGTCTGCCCTGCATGCCAATCCTTTTCCTCAAATCACCATCATTAATCAAATTTCTCAAGGCATAGTAAAGATTTTCCTCTTCTTTCTCATCGACATCAACCTTTAGAACACAACTATCAGGGAGTTCACTGTAAAAGCCTGTATTATTGACGATAAGAGGTCTTCCAAAATATAACTGTTCAATCAAAGACCATGGGGCGCCTTCTGTTGTCGGGTATCGCAGATTTACAACGATATCTGCATTCATCAGATATGCGTGAAGCACATCATCAGGCTGATACCCGGCAAACCGCACAACACTATTAAGATTATATCTTTCAATAATTGACTGGAGTTCAGAATAATACCTCTGATGATTATAAGGTCCTACTATAACATAAATAACCCTTTCTGCCAGCTCCTTATGCTTGCCTAAGACCTCTATCACCTTATCTACCCTTTTGTTAGGATTAACGTGCCCTACGGTTAAAATGAGTATTTTATCTTCCGGAATACCTATGTCCGTTCTCCTCAGATGGTTATTATTAATCGCATCGCTGTACGAATAAAAAGGATGATATATAACTGACACAGGCACTAAAAACCTTTTCTTTACCCTTTCGGCATGGAATCCTGAGTGAACTACAATACCGTGCGCCCCTTCTATGGCCTTTTCAAAAAATGGATAATCCATCATTTTATCAGTTTCCCATAGGGGCGTTTTTTTTCCGTTGATAGAATCATTTGCGATATCTTTACAGTCTGCTCCGTATAATCTTTCCATCTCACATACATAAGCATCTCTGTTACCATTGGATTGATAATAAGCTGCGAAAAAATGCTGCATAACAAAATCGTGCAATATGACAATACCTCTAACCTTATTTGATGCCTCATAAATGTCTCTGTGAAAGGGCAGATTATTACCCATATTGTAAACGATAAAATCATAATCCTTTAACTTTTTTGATAAGTCATCGTCAGGACGATAGTAGAATATCTTAAGTTCAGTGGAATGAATATCTGTGCAAGAAGTCGAAAGCCATAAATCAACATCACACTTTTTAATAAGCTCATTTGTGATTGATTGACTATATTTACCTATAGCGCTGTCATTAGAAAAGGGAGTAAACCATGCAATTTTCATCCTACTAGCGCCTCTATTACTTTATCCCATGATATGTTAAGGGAGAGGAGGTTCTCGTATCCTGCCATTCCCATTTTTCTGGCTCTCTCCTTATTTGAATATAGCCCATCAATTGCATTGGCTATAGCTTCTGGTTCTGGAGAAACTATATAACCATTAATGCCATCTTCTACCATTTCTAATATTCCACCGGAATCGGTACATGTAATAACAGGCTTTCTGGAATAGAAGCTTTCCAAGGTAACGAATCCATAATCTTCATCGAATGGTATAAAAAGGCAACCCAGAGCATTAGCAAAGAGATTAAGTTTATCATTTTGCGATATCCCGCCTATTAACTTTACTTTCTCCTGCAAGCCATTCTTTTTTATAATATCTCCGAGGTAATTCAGGTAATTCTCATCTTCAGCCTTTCCTGCTATTATAAGTTCAGCATCAGTCTTTACATATTTCATGCTCTCTATAGCGAGGGCCTGCCGTTTGATTGTATTTACTCTGCTTGGATAAAAAATGTAATCACTGAAATCCGTGCAATAAAAGCTACCAGCATCATCTAATGGGGGATAAAGAGGCTTCGAATCTATATTGTTAGAGACTTTTAACCTTTTTGAAACGACCTTTGAGATTGTATATATCTTCTTTGCTTCACTTAAAAAGGTGTTATCAGATTGGATTATTATATCTCTTATTTTTACTCCTTCAGGGGTTGATGGGATATCCTGATATTTTGTTCCCCACAGGTCATAAACCTGTTTAAATTGATGAAATATCCAAAGGACCTTATTAGGATGTTTTATGTAATAAGCAGGAAATTTGAGACCTATCAGTATATCAATGTCTTCCCCGGAAGACTGCGTTACATCGAGCAATCTACAGGCAAGTATGTGCTCAGGTATCCTTTCAGACGGATACCACTTAAACGGGATATTAACTTGTTCTGCTTCATAACCATATTCAATAAGCTTTTTTTGCAATCTCTCGGCTAAATACTCAGCGCCGCCATAAACGAATGGAACTTGTGCATTAGCTATGAGTATCTTTTTCATTAATCAGGTTTATCTCCTATTCACTTTAGGCCTTTTACTATAGCCCTGCCAAAGGCATTTGGTTGCCGAGGGGGCATTAAAATATATTCGTCTATAATATCAACTCTACTAAACCCAACCGTTCTTAACATCGCGCAAACACACTCAACATTAGGCGCCCACCAATTCCATGTCCCCTCGTATGTTTTAGGTCTATAGGGTTGTTCAATAAATTCCATTACAGGTATTCCCATTTTACCCAATTTTCTATTCTCACTATCCTCCTTTGAATTCCTTATCGCTGTCTCTATTATAATCATCTCATTGGTAATTTCTGACAGTTTTTCCAAAAGCAAAAAGGGATTTTTTAAATGATAAAATACCCCGAGCAAAAGGGTAATATCAAAAGTCCCTAAAGATGAATCAATGTCGTATGCAGACATGTTCTTACAAGCATTTCATTTATTAATTTAGCGTGATTATAGAAACGTGGAGCTGCCTCTATACCCACCGCCTGACTTGCCCCAAGCTTTCTTGTCTCAAACAAGAAAAAACCATCATTGCATCCAATATCGAGTAGTCTTTTATTTTGTAAATTTGGGAGTAGTGGTTTTATTTTCTTCCATAGAGGAATAGGATGTTCAAGTGGTTCTCCCCATGCTGACTCTGTTTTTGTGGGAATGCCATTAACATATATCAAATGATGCCATGGCTTTAGACTATCAAATAATTCCCTTAAATCCTTTGTTTGGGATACAGACATTTGCTGCCTCCATGTTTAGAGAAAATTGTTTCACTACTTCCATCCTATAATTGCAAAATCCTGAAATCCAAAGAGGATTTTATTCAGCTTTCTTGTATTTTCATCATCCCCTTCGAGTTTTATTTCATCAGAAACAGGAGATGAGAATTTTACCTCTACGTTTATAAAGCCCGAAGCTTCTACCAGAAATTTAAGGGTATCGCATGGTATCGGATTTCTATGAGTAAGATCTAAAAAGAAATTTCTCAATGAATACAGGCTATATGGATTTACCGTTTCAAGAATTAGCACACCACCATCTTTAATCTTCTGGAATGATGCCTTTATAAGCTCTATTAAATATTCAGTATTTAAGTGCTCAACAACCTGAAAGGCAGTTATGCCAATCAGTGAATTGTTTTTAACAGTTTTTAAATAACTGAGAGCATCCGTTAACTCAGCATTTAAAGCAAATTCAGAACATATAATTATGTTTTCCTCATTTATATCTACACCTTTTGCAGGTATATTATTTTCATATAAGATTTCAAGAAACTCACCCCTGCCACAACCTAAATCTAAATGATAGCTGCCTTTGGATTTTTGATATGCCGTTTTTATGTGATGCAAATATTCCAGCTGCCTTTTTTTAATGGTGTCTCTTGAACCCCTGAATGTATTTTCAAATGCAAAATAGGTGTAACTTTCAGGTGAGAAATCCTTATTAGCAATTTCTTTGATTGACTGATTGATATCAATTTCAGCACGCTTCTTTAATTCATAACTCAATAATTCTATTTTTCTACTTATGAAGTTAATATTTCTATTTAAATCATTGAAGAGTTGAGGTTTTTTGATAATTATTTCTTTTAAGTCTTGAATCTCGGAATGCAAGGCGTTCATATTTTGATTCAACATAGAATGAAAATCTTCTTTTATATTATTGACGTCTGCCTCTCTTTCAGTAATTTTAGACAGAAGCTTTTCCATATTTAATTGTAATAATTCCCTAATAGACTTATCTTTTTCAGCTAACTCAGCCCTGAGATTGGTTAAATCCTGATAGA
>JBBIKS010000087.1:0-6880 GCA_037445375.1 Nitrospirota bacterium
ACAGGACATTTCTATTTTGGTAAAAACAGGACATTTCTAAATTGGCTTGACATTTACTGCTATTTAAGTTGACAATCAGATTGTGAATTGATAAAATAACCGTTAGAAATAAATATATCGCCCTGAAGGGCGATTTTATTTATGAAGCCATGAAGGCTCTTTCTGTGTGTAATGCACGGTTTAGAACTTCATGGCTTTTTTTGTTTATGAAGATGTGAAAAAACAGAAATGTTACTAAAAAGGCAGGCAGATATCACTCGCAATAAAAGTTCAATCCTGCCCCCAAAGGAAGACGCTATATCATAACGCCCCCGTATTTTGATTTTATCAGAAGTGGGGGGTGGGAAAAAAATTAAAGAAGGAGGAATTTGGTAAATGGGAAAGGGTGTTTTAGTTTTCATTTTGAGTTTGTTTTTGATTGTCTCTGTAAGTTGGGCAGAGGAGAAAAAAGAGGCTGGGACAGAAAAAAAAGAAACAAAACTTGAAGAAATAGTTGTAACAGCCACAAAAAATCCGAAGGAACTGGAGGATGTTCCTGCAAGCACTACGGTTATTACAAAGAAAGACATAGAAAAAAGAAATGTCCTGACAGTAGATCAGGCAATGGATGCTATACCAGGCGTTGTTTACAGGCAGCATAGAAACCTTATGACAACATGGCCTACAGTTACCCTAAGGGGCATTCCGGGTCAAAGAAGGACGCTTGTATTGCTGGACGGGGTTCCTCTCAATGAGCCTCTCAATGGTGGGGTTCGTTTTGCCGGTTATGCCCCTGAGGATTTAGAGAGGATTGAGGTGGTTAGAGGCCCATTTTCAAGCCTTTACGGCGGTTATGCTATGGGAGGAGTTGTAAATATTTTCACAAAAACCCCAGAAAAAAGGGAAATAACATTAAGGGCAGGTTATGGAACAGGTTTTCAAGACGGAGATGCACCTGATGTAAGCAGAATCTATATATCTTACGGGGATAAGTTTTTTGATAAACTGAGTCTTTTTTTAAGCTATAGCAGAAATACGGCAAAGGATTTTGCCACTGATTTCAATGTTCAGGCTGCAAAACCTCCAGACGGAATTACTGGCTGGCTGCCGACAACAAATCAGTTCGGAGCCTTACGGTATTTAATCGGAGATCGAGGAAATAATGACTGGTGGGATGATAATATTACGATTAAGGCAGGCTATGACTTTTCTAAGACATCGAAGCTAAATCTCCTATTTGTCAGAACCCGTCTTGAATGGGATATTTGGGGTGACGGTGCTACAACATATCTAAGAGATGGCGGTGGCAATCCTGTTTGGTCCTATGGAACCGTTAGGGAATCTTCATTCATAATGACACCATCAATGGGTAGTGCGATAAATACTTACGGCTTAAGTTATGAGACAGAAATTGCAGATATTAAAGCAAAACTCTCACTTGGACTTGTAGACGCAGAAAAAAGAAGACATGCAACGCATGGCGCCACTGCAACCCGAACAGGTGGACCCGCAATTGTTTCGCATTCGCCGAGCGAGGGATACAATGCAGAACTTCTCTTTACAAAACCTCTTTTCAAGCAGCATCTTCTGACTTTTGGGGGGTCATTTAGGCATGACTGGGCGGAAATAAAAAGGTATAATCTCACAAACTGGCGAGATAAAAATTCAATAACCAACATGGTTTATAATTCATCCGGGAAGGCTGATACTTATGCCTTATTTATACAGGATGAGATAATGTTATTTAATAATCTTACTGCATACATCGGTGTAAGGCATGACTGGTGGAAGACATTTGATGGCTATGATAACGATATAGGCAAGGCAGGCTATCCCAAAGAGTATTCATCAAGAACCAAAAATGCACTGAGCCCAAAGGCAGCGATTGTTTATAAGCCTTTTGAGAAAACTACCATACGAACCTCGGTTGGTAAAGCATTTAGAGCGCCTACAATCTCAGAGCTTTACGGAACATTTTTAAGAGCGGACTTGGCTACCAATTGGGGCAACCCTGATCTAAAGCCGGAATCAGTTATATCGTGGGATTTAGGGGTAAGTCAGGAATTGTGGAAGGATGCCCGTGTGCGAGTTACATATTTTGAGAATTATATGAAAGACTTTATACAAAACACTCAGATTGATGCCACTACATACAGATGGATGAATGTTGAAAAGTCTGAAGGAAGAGGCATCGAATTTGAAGCGGAGCAGAGATTTAACAACTGGCTCAGGCTGTTTGCCAACTTTACTTATAATGATACCGAGGTAAAGGAAAACAAGGCTTTCCCTAAGACAGTCGGCAAAAAGTTAACAGATGTGCCTAAGACAATGTTTAACGCAGGAGTGGATTTAGAAAAAGGTCCATTTTCTGCTTCGTTAATCGGCAGACATAAGAGCAAGATTTACTTAAATACTGAAAACCTCGATACCGCAAAAAAGGTGTATAACTCTTATGACCCTCATTTTGTTGCTGATGCAAAGGTATCTTATAAGATTACCAAATGGGCAACGGCATCCTTATCGGTAAATAATATATTTGATAAAGAATATTTTGTCGGGAACAAGGCTGCAGGAAGGTCATGGTTTGGAGAGATAACAATGAGGTTTTAAATTAGCCCCATCACCTTTGCCCTCTCATGCAAAGGCGTTTTAGGTTGATGCTCTTGTGTTCACTTTTTTTATTACGGATTTGTATTGCTTATGACATACAACAAGCCGTTTTTTGTAACAAAGCAGCAAAGTTATATGTAAGTATTACAATCGCTTTTTTGTCTTTGCATCTACAATTCTATATAACGTTTGTTTAAGTTGTATGGGCTAATAAAACTTATGACGACCCTGTTGAAAAGGTCAAAGAAAAATTATTGAGGGGATAAGAAATGTCAAAAGAAGTTACTGCATTAGGACAGGTTAGCTTTGAAGCTATCTTTTTCTTTGTGTTTTTTATTGTTTTTACAATGGGAATTACTTATTGGGCGTCGAAAAGAACAAAAACAGCTAAGGAGTTCTATGCTGCTGGAAGATTAATAACTGGTTTTCAGAACGGCTTAGCACTCGCCGGTGCATATATGAGCGCTGCAGCTTTTTTGGGCATAGCCGGATTAGTGGCAACAAGTGGATATGATGGCCTCTTATTTTCGGTTGGATGGCTCGTTGGATGGCCTGTTTTGCTTCTCTTTATTGCTGAGCCGCTCAGAAATCTCGGCAAATTCACTTATGCAGATGTTGTTGCATACAGGCTAAGTCAAAAACCGGTCAGAATATGTGCTTCAATAGCAACGCTTATTACAGTCATTTTCTATCTGATCCCGCAGATGGTAGGAGGAGGAACTCTTATAAGGCTTCTCCTTGGTCTACCATACGAGATTTCTGTCGTAATAGTCGGTATAGTAACGATCTCATATATTTTGTTTGGCGGGATGCTTGCTACAACATGGGTCCAGATTATCAAGGCAGGTGTTCTCATCGGCGGTGCAACACTGGTAGCATTTATCTCTCTCTTGGCATATAATTTTGATATTTCTAGGGTCTTCAACTCTGTTGTAGAACGATATGGAGAAGCAGCAATGCTGCCCGGACTCCTCGTTGCTAATCCGCTCGATACGATTTCACTTGGATTAGCTTTGATGATAGGTGTCTGCGGGCTGCCGCATATTCTCATGAGATTTTACACCGTCCCTGACCAGAAAGCAGCAAGGAAATCAGTTGCATGGGCAACGGGATGGATTGGGTATTTCTTTATTCTCACGTTTATCATTGGTTATAGTGCTGCATCCCTCGTTGGAAGGGAAGTAATACAGAATTTCGACAGAGGCGGCAATATGTCAGCTCTGCTTCTTGCAGAAGCTTTAGGTGGAACATTATTACTTGGGGTTTTATCAGCCGTTGCTTTTGCTACAATACTGGCGGTCGTTGCGGGGCTGACCCTTGCTGGTGCTGCTGCCCTTGCACATGACTTCTATGTTAATGTCATTCGCAACGGCACAGCAACAGAGAAGGAATCTATCAAGATTGCCAAAATGTCAACCCTATTTCTCGGAATCATTGCTGTGACTCTGGGTATCGTTTTTAAAGGACAAAATGTTGCCTTTCTTGTAGGGCTGGCTTTTGCCGTTGCTGCAAGCGCCAACTTCCCTGCGCTGTTTATGTCCATGTTCTGGAAGAAATTTACGACAGGTGGTGCAGTTGCTAGCCAGATCACAGGACTTTTCCTTTCGGTTGGATTAATCTTCATAAGTCCCACTGTTATGGTTGATATTCTCAAAAACAAAGAGGCAATCTTTCCCTTAAAAAATCCGGGCATCATATCACTGCCTGCTGCTTTTATTGCTGGTTATATCGCATCTCTTATGACTTCTGAAAAGAGGTCGGAAGCGATATTCATAGACGAAAACCTGAGAACTTATTTAGGTGTTGGTGCAGAAGATTAAAAAACTTGCTATTTTAGAGATTGTTTTAGTCCAGCGTGAAACGCTATTTCAAGTTGAACTAAGGCGCCATTGAGTGTTTATTTTTGGACGTCAGTGTTCGAAGATATAAATCAGTATAGGGGAGATGGATTACGCCCCTCCCATCAAGGAAGGGGACTCCCCCCTTTACGGTGAGGGTGGGGATGTTTTCAAAGTTTATAAACAGACACTGCATAAAGCCTTATCACCTTTGCCCTCTCACGCAAAGGCAGGGGATGAGATATCAATGATAGCGCCCTCTGCCTTTTGCGTTGGGGTTAACGGTCAAGTGTATAGAAATCTAATAGGAGGTATTTGAATGGGAAGATTTTTAAGAGTTTTTGTAGTCTGCATTATTGTCCTGATGTTCTGCGTAACGTCTGCAATTGCCGAAGAGCAAAAGGAAGGTAATGAGAAAGCAAAAAAAGAAGTAACCCTTGAAGAAATTAAAGTCGAGGCAACACCTCTTGCTCCTGGTCTATCCCTTGATCAGGCTGCTTCAGTAGGAAGCGGGCTTAATCTGACATTACGGGAGACCCCAGCCAGTGTTGATATAATCACAAAAGAGGTCATGCGAGAGAGGGGCAATACTACCGCGCTAAACGCTTTAGAAAATGCGGCAGGCATTGCAATAAGTCCCTCTTTTGGCATTCTCAGAATTTTCATGCGCGGCTTTGATAATATTACAGGTCTGCCAATTCTTTATAATGGTTTTAGATATCCAAGCTTTTCTATGTCTCCTCGGGGAACATTCAATTATGAACGCATTGAGGTAATAAAAGGTCCGTCATCTGTATTGCATGGACTTGGTTCGATGGCAGGGGCTATTAACTATGTAACTAAGAAGGCTGATGGGCGAGAAGAAAAGGAATTGTTTTTATCCTATGGCCGTTGGAATGATAAAATTGCCGGCGTAGGAATAGGCGGTAAACAGGGTTCATCGCTTGCTTACCGTTTTGATGCAAGCTATATGTCGGCTGATAGAGGGTCTTTTGGTTTTGTTGAACGTTCTTCTTATGACTACTATCATTTATCTGGTGAAATTGCCCTCACATTGAGCGAACAGTTAAAAGTAACACTTACAGGAGAAAGATATAAGGATAATGCAGAAGGCTACTTTGGAACGCCGATTGTAAATGGAAAGATTGATAAAAATGTTAGACATAAAAACTATAATGTTGACAATGACCATCTTGATAAGACAGTCAACTGGTTAAGTTTCAAGATTGAGAACAACCCAACGAAAGATATCACCATCCGCAACGAATCTTATTTCAATATAGAAGAGCGCTTCTGGTATAACACTGAGGCATATACCTATAATCCAGCCACTGGACTGGTCACAAGAGGAGATTTTCTACATATTAACCACTACCAAAATATCATGGGCAACCGTTCAGAGATATCCTTCTCTAATAAGATAGGCGATATGCGGAATCGTCTGCTCATTGGAGTTGATCTATCACGCAATCGCCATCAACGCAACAACAATGCGCCTTATGCAGGAAGTGATACAGTAGATTTCTTAAACCCGGTGCCGGGCATTTTTAGCAGTCAATCGCCATTTTTACCAAATAGAAAGACTTATGTAAATAATGCCGCTTTATTCTTAGAGGACTATATTGACATAACAAAACAACTGAAATTTACCGTCTCGGGCCGCCATGACAAAATCAATATGAGTTCCTATAATCTAAGAGATAATACGAGTTTTACAAAACGGTGGTCAGGCAACTCATATAGGGTAGGACTTCTTTATGACATCTTTTCAAATATAACCTTATATGGTCAGCATGGCAACGCTTTGGAACCGCCCGCTCAAATCGTCACACTCACTCCAGCACAGCAAGGATATAGTCTTACCCGTGCTAAACAAACTGAGTTTGGACTAAAAGGCAATTTGCCGGGGAACATTGGCGAAGCAACATTGGCATGGTTTCACCTTGTGCGCAATGACATTTTAACCCGCGACCAGAACAACCCTGGGCTCGTTGTGCAAATTGGTGAACAGTCATCGCGAGGCGTTGAGTTCGCTTTTGTTATCCGCCCAATCAAAGAGTTGTCTGTAGAAGCTAACGCAGCATTTTTAGATTCCCGCTATGATTCTTTTAATGAGTCTGTTTCTGGCAAGTCAGTCTCAAGGGCAGGAAATTTGCCTGCAAATGTGCCTGAAAAAGTTGGCAATCTCTGGATAACTTATAAGCCTGCTGCCGACTGGCGGGTAGGTTCTCATGTCCGTCATGTGGGAAAACGGAGTGCTAATGCTGCAAATACCGTTTGGATGGATGCATACACAACGATTGGGGCATGGGTCACTTATAAGACAAAATGGGGCGATTGGACATTGAGAGGGAATAATTTGACAGACCGTGTATATGCTGCCAGCGCATACGACGACACGCAGTTTATGCTCGGCGAACCACGTTCTGTTTCGTTATTGTGGTCTATGAAGT
>JBBIKS010000088.1:0-6783 GCA_037445375.1 Nitrospirota bacterium
ACCCTTTTAATCCTATTTGCTCTTTGGCTATGTCTCCCATCCTTCTCATCCAATCTCCGGCTGTGTCGGGATCAGGTATGTTGCTATAATCTATCAGCTTCATTAACCCTTCATCGCCTTTGAGTTCCCGTAAATCCTCAAAACTCCTGCCTCCACCCTGCAACATCAAAACCATGCTGTTTACAAATACTGAGGGCTTGAAGCCTCTGTTGCTGCCGGGTTGGGGTAAATGCTTGTCAACTAATTCTCTTAATCCTATGCCGTGATTATATTCAGCAAATAATGCTAATCCGCTCCGTGCTGTCAATACTTCTTTTGTCAATCCCAGCTTGAATGGAAATATCGTTTCCTGTATCATTTCTTTACCCCCTTTTTTTGGTTTTTGTTTAACCTGCTGGGTGATATTTTATATCATTCCAGACCTTTAAACCAGAAGGGGGTTATCTATTTCTGCACATTTCTATCTCTGTTTTTGGGATGCAAATCACAAAAAAAGGATTCTTAAAAAGTTTTTTAACTGTGTTTTTTGAAATTGCAACTGCAAGCAATTGAAAATAATTTCTGTTTTTATAAAAACTCCACAAAAGCGATACCATTGATTATATATAAATGATATGATAAAGAGAGGGGGGGAGGCGAACAGTAATGGAAAAGGAACCAGCAAAAACACAAAAATCTTGTGTTAACTATGTATTAAGAAAGATACCGCTTTTTGGCGCTCTCGACGAAAAGGAATTGACTGAATTGCAGAAACAGATTTTTAATAAATGGTTTTCTAAAAATGAGATTGTCTTGCTGGAAGAAGATACACCACATTATCTCTATATAATATACTCAGGCAAGGTTAAGGTCGTAAATACAACATTTGAAGGGAAAGAGCAAATTTTAGCAATCCATAAAAAGGGGGATTTTTTTGGCGAAATGTCTCTGCTCGACAAAAAAACATCTCCTGCTACTGTAATTGCAATGGAAGACTCTCATATCGGTCTTTTATCAAAGAATAGCTTTGAGAATTATTTTCTTAACGACAATCGTCTTCTCACTCAGATAATTTCCATCCTCTGTGGAAGGCTCAGAGATGCATGGCTGATGTTAAGGGTTTTGGGTTATAAAGAAGCAGAGGAAAAAATCAGGGCTGTTCTTAAATTAATAAGTATGAGCTACGGCGTCAAAAACGGCAGGGGTACTCTTATAACAATAAGGCTTAGCCACAAAGATATTGCAAGCTATGCATCCTTGTCGCGGGAGACGGTTACTCGTCTTATTGACAGGCTCGCTACGGAAGGCGAGATAGAAATAATCGATAAAAAATATATCCTTTTGAGACCGCTATTTTTTAAAAATTCAGAATTTATATAACCAATTTTCGGCTCATGGTCGTGGGGTCAAACCTAAATTATACATTTTTTGCATTTCCTTCACCGCATTCGCCACTGCCTGAAGCGTTATATTAAAAACCTTTCCCACTTCTGCATTTTTCTGCCGCTTAATATCCGTTGCAAAGATAAATCGCTATCTTTCTCTGCCTCTCTGTTGCCTTTTCCTTATGAGTAATTCTTTTTCTATTATCCCATAATGTCTTGATACTGCTTTTATAACCTTCTCTATCCCGTGCATGGTTTTTGATCTGGATCAGGCATGTTGCTATACTCTATCAGCTTCATTAACCCTTCATCGCTTTTGAGTTCCCGTAAATCCTCAAAACTCCTGCCCCCACCCTGAAACATCAAAACCATGCTGTTTTCAAATACTCGGGGGTTGAAGCCTCTGTTGCTACCAGGTGAGGGTAATGTCTATCAAATAATTCTCTTAATCCTATCCCGTGATTATATTCAGCAAATAATGCCAAGCCGCTCCGTGCTGTCAATACTTCTTTTGTTAATTCCAGTTTGAATGGAAATATCGTTTGTTGTATCATTTTCCTTAGCCCCTCTTGCATAAAGGCGATAGCATGTCTGGCGATCCTATTTTGCGTGAGCTTAATAGGATGTTCGGTGAATCATCAGATAGTAAAGACTGAATACGTCAAGCAGATTGACGGCGTTGCCTAATATGCCGAAACATTACACGGTGCAGTAACAATTATTAAGAGAGGACGCAGGGGGTTGTATTGCATTGACGAAAACAATGCCGTCAATCTGCTGAAGAATGTCGAACTATTGAAAAACTACTAATGAAGAACTCGTTATTATTTTAGAAGACTTAAAGATAACCCGCTTTTGGCGGACATAAACCACCGGACTGGCGGCGGGGTAGGCAAATACCGCAGGAGAGAAAAGGTGATTTAGCATCGAAGGTGGGTGCGGTGGTTTCCACGGACAGCCTTTGTAATTGAGAAGCCACCGGGGGGAGTCGAACCCCCAACCTTTCGATTACGAATCGAGCGCACTACCATTGTGCTACGGCGGCAGACAGTCACACAAACGGTAGCATACAATTCAACCGCCCCGCAAAACTCTGATTATGAAGGCTTTGCAAAGGCGGCGGACTTATTACGAATCGAGTGCACTACCATTGTGCTATCCCGACAAACATGTATATAAATCAATAAGTTTATAGCTATTATAACATATAAAGTATTTCCATAGACTTTTTCCGTTTCACCTTGTTTGTAGGGAATAATAAACCTCCCCTATAATATAACCTGAAGTTCTTCTTTTATGCTGCGGCGATTTAGATACTCCCAATCCATTGGGTAAGTGCATTTATGAACATTCGATAGTAAATATCCTGAGACTGATTTGATTGTTTGAGAAATTGAAATTATTCCGGGATTTGCCTGTAAAGATATACTGAGCAAAATGCAAAAAATGAGGGCATAATCCATGCCGCTATCGCAGGGTTGAGAGTGCCTGCATATCCAAGTGAGAGAAAAAATGAATGTCCAAACCAGTATATCAGGCTTATGAGAAGACCGAGCCCGATGGTCATGACGCCTATTCCCGAGACATGCTTTCCTCCAGCCCTTGAGTAGAGAACCCTTTGCAGCAGCTTGCTGTCAACCCCTGTTGATAATGACAAGCCAAGAACAATCATGAAGAAATTGATTAATGGGTAAGAGAATCTTGAGCTTATATCTACTGATAATTTAGTATTCTTAAAACCTGCATTATTAAGTCTTCTCTGATATGAAATAAGCTCAACTATTGTCATTTCCTCCATTCTCCATATCTCTTTTTTAAGAATCTTTGGCGAATCAATTAGCTCTGAAGTTATTTCCGGAACAAATGTTGATTTTCCCTCCGATACATTAAAAATATTTACATTTTTTAATCTCCATAACTTGCCATCCCACTCTGCCAATTCTGCGTCAATCTTCTCTTTCAATCCGTCTTCCCCGTATTTAAATATACTCACACCATGAGATATATCCCTGTCTTCAAGATAAAGGGCGATTCTTACCACCGAGCCGTCTTTACCTTTCATAAAGACGGTTCCCCCTCTGAAGGCAATATTAGCAGGCTTGTTTGCCAATTGATTTCTGATTGAATAAATCTCTTTTGATAAGACAGGTATAGCTATCTCGTTTAGAAAAAAACCGAGTAATGATAATAAAGCCCCGATTATTAAAAAGGGCGCAAGAATATGTTTCATCCTGCCGCCTGCTGTCTTTATAGCGACTATCTCCTTTCTTTTTGATGCTTGCGAAAATATGAAGAGACTGCTCAGGAGGATAGCTATAGGCATGAGGTAATTGAGGAATTTAGGAGTGCTGTATAAGGTATATTTGAAAAGCATGAAAAAAGAGGGATTGCCTGAGAGGAAATCATCAATCTTGTCTATTAGTCCGATAATGCTAAAAACAAGCGATATCCCTAAGCTTAAAATCAAAAAGACCCAGAAAAAATCTTTGATATAAAGTTTCTGTACGATTAACATGATTATCTTAAAATTACTTTTTGTTTACCTTGTAAAATAGTATTATTGAAAATATTGCCAATATTAAAAATGACATCCATGCCCCAATAAAATGATGCACCTTTTCAGTTTTAGCAAGGTTTTCTCCATATAGCAGGATTGTATAATACGCTGCAAATACAGATAGCCCTATTGTAAGCCCGCCTAATTTTCCAGATTTTCCAGAAAGCAGCGAGAGCGGAGGAGCCAAAAAGATTATTATCAAACATAATGCGGGCAGTGAAAACCTTCGGTAAAATTCTGTTACATATTTAACCTTCTGATCAGGCTCAGTCTTTGACGCATCAAATAATTCAAGTGGGGTCATCTCACTTTTTTTCCTGCCAAAACCTGTAGCGGTTGGAATCAAAATAAATTGGTATTTTTCAAAGCTGATTTCGGTAATGGAATTCTTTTTCGAGATATAAATCTGCCCCTTCAAAAGAGCAAAGATTATGCCTTCGCCATGCATTGCCATTTCCCCATCTTTTGCGAGAATTATTCTTTGTTCATCTTTTTTTCTTTCATCAAAGATTAGTAAGCCTCTTAAGGTGTTCTCAGAAGGCTTTTCTTTAATTAAAATTACAATATCTTTAAAGGCAGTATTAAAAATGCCCTCTTCAATTGTCAGGGCAGCCCTCTTTGTAAAAATCTCTGATACCTTCTCTCTTAAGAGTGTGCTGCCCTTAGGACCAAGATAAAAACTCATTGAGATGCTTAAAAGAAAGCATGTGATTCCCAGATACATTACTGGCTTGGAGATCTTTATGAATGGCATTCCTGCATTCTGAAGTATAGTCAATTCGTTATCCGCTGACATTCTGCCGTAGGTTAAAAGGACAGATAAAAGCAGTGCCATTGGAATTGTTAAAATGAACATTTCAGGCTGCAGATATAAAATAATTTTGGCGATATCAAAAAAGGATGAACCAACTCCAGCGAGCATCCTTGCTATCCTGATAAGTTTTTCCATCATAAGGGCAAAATTCAGGAAAAGGATTGAAAATATGAAGAATATGAGCAGTTCTTTTAAGATTGTTCTGTGAATTAGTAACATAATATTATTACTTAACTTATCGCATTAATGGCAAAAAGGTCAAAGAATCCTATTATTTGCTTTTTACTATGCGGTTTTTTTATTCTATATATATCAAGAATTGGAGGTTAGAAGTGCTATTAATAAGCGATAAAGCTGTAGATAAGGCAAAAGAGATTTTGACTGCGGAAGGTAAAAGCAATTGGGGTATTAGAATATATTGTGCAGGCGAGAGTTGTTGCGGCCCGTCTTTTGGGCTTGACATAAATGAAATTCCTGCATCAGATGACGAAATACTCGAAAAGGATGGGTTGAAACTATTTCTCGAAAAAACAGCCTTCAAAAAATTATCGGATATGCAGCTTGATTATTTTGAAGATGGCGAAAGGGCTGGCTTTATACTTACTGGAGCTGCTCCATCCTGCGGAGGAGATTCTCCATCCTGCGGGTCAAGCTGCAGCAGCTGCTAATACTTTATGTTTCCTATTCATAGGAACAGAAGACTTAGAAGTAATCAGGCAATCAGGAGAATGGTAAGGGAGACCTCCATATCTCCTGATTGTTTTATTTGCCCCCTTTTTGTTACACACGGAACAGGAATAAAAAACCCAATATCATCAATGCCCGGCTGTTATCAGGAATCTGTAGACGAGGTAGTTAAATCTGCTAAAGAAATTTATGAACTTAACATCCCCGCAATATTATTATTTGGCATACCCGAATATAAAGATGAATATGGCAAAAGTGCCTATGATGATGATGGCGTAGTGCAAAAAGCCGTAAGGGCTATCAAGGATAATGTCCCTGAATTATATATAATTACCGATGTTTGTATGTGCGAATATATGAGTCATGGACACTGCGGGATAGTAGAAAATGGCACTATCAATAATGACAAGACGCTTGAACTTCTATCAAAAGAAGCCGTTTCTCATGTTAAAGCAGGAGCTGATATGGTCGCACCATCCGATATGATGGATGGTAGGGTGCAGGCAATAAGAACCTCTTTAGATAGAGAAGGCTATAGTGAAATCCCAATAATGTCTTATGCTGCAAAATATGCTTCTGCATTTTATGGACCCTTCAGAGAAGCAGCGGAATCTGCCCCTAAATTTGGCGACAGGCAGTCTTATCAGATGGATCCTGCAAACAGAAGAGAGGCTCTGAAAGAAGTTGTACTTGATATTGAAGAAGGAGCTGATATAGTAATGGTGAAGCCCGCACTTGCTTATCTTGATATCATATCTGCTATAAGAAGTAATGTAAATATCCCTGTGGCTGCTTATAATGTAAGCGGAGAGTATTGCATGGTTAAAGCTGCTGCCAATATGGGCTGGATTGATGAAATAAAGATAATGATGGAGATTCTCATATCAATTAAACGCGCAGGAGCAGATCTGATTCTGACATATTTTGCTAAGGATGCGGCAAGGATTTTGAACAAATGACTCGCCAAGTCCGATAGCCATTTCTTTATAAAGCTAACATTTAAACAAGCATTTTTAACTCCATATATCATTGGTATCCGAAATAATATTACAAAATGAATATGAGACGATTGCATAGCACCAAAATTTATTTTGGATAGATATTGCTCCATTATGTATCCTTATGAGCTCTTGCGGGACTAAGTTTGTAACCTGCTCTAAGATTTTTGCTGACTGAATATGATTTTAACCCAGAATTGTCATTAGAGGCTTATTTGATGTAATGAAAAGTTGCAAACTTGAATTCGCAAAGATTCGCCGTGAATTGCTGTAGGTTTTTATTTTGGCTTGACATAAACTGATAGGGCAATGTAACGCCAAAATGATAATGTCCTATACTGCCAAAATAGAAATGTCCTATAG
>JBBIKS010000089.1:0-6604 GCA_037445375.1 Nitrospirota bacterium
TTTTATTGATTGTTAGTTTACCAAGGAATGTCAGATTAAGTCTAATCTATTGCACATTATGACTAACAACCGTCCACATCTTATTGGCATCGCTGGACCCAACTAAGCAGGCAAGTCAACAGCTGCGCCCTTTTTGCTTAAAGGAACACTGAAAATAACCGAGTTTGTGAATGCAGATTTAATAGCGCAGGGGTTATCCAGCTTTCAGCCTGAAGGAGCAGCATTTCATGCAGGACGGGTTATGCCTGAGCGCATACATTATCTTGCAGAAAAGCGCCTTAATTTTGCCTTTGAAACAACTTTAGCAAGCAGGACTTTCGCTTCATGGATCGCTGGCCTCCGCAATACAGGGTAAGATTTCCATCTGGTATTCCTCTATCTGCCCAATGAGGAATTCGCTATTTCTCGCGTTGCCGCAAGAGTCAGAATGGGCAGCAATAATGTGCCAGAAGAGACGGTCAGGCGGCGATATTATTCGGGACTTAAGAATTTTTTTAGGCTGTATAAATCGTTAGCGGATTTCTGGAGATTCAATGATAATTCCTATCCCCCTCAGTCCCACAACTTATAGGATCTGGCAGCAGATGTGAACCGAATAGCATTTTAAATATTGAAGTATGTGACAGTATTATGGGAAAATTAAAACATGAAAAACAAAACTGATGGAATAATGGGGTCAATAATGGGGTCAGGTCTTTAATCTTGACATTCTCTTGTTCTATCCTATAGTGAGTGAGCAAGCAACCTATGCACACAGTGAGGTATTATAGGGATTTAGCAGTGGAAGCGAGACAACCTTATCAACTCCCATTCAATATAGCATCAACTAATTTGGAGAAATCAAACTTGTTATAATAGGCAGCAAGAAAGATACAAAGTATTTGATATGGAAGACATTAATAGAACGATATCATCATCTTGGCAGAGGCATATTATATGGCTTATAGATAAGGTATTTAATCCACAGTGAGAGATTAGGGAGATAGGTGCGATAGCGGCATGGAGGTTGCAAGCAAGGGATGAATGGATAGGCTGGGATGAACAAAACAGAATAAACAACCTAAAACGAGTAATATCCAACAGCATGTTTTTGATAGTTCCGTATCTGAAGGCAAACAACTTAGCCTCATATATCTTATCAAAGAGCATTAGTGACACATGCTATACACGCTATAAGGTTAGAAACAAAACGGGGGATTGGGAAGATTTTTAAAGAAAAATAAAATGGATACAGGACACTCATGAAGAATAAAATCATAATCGGCACAAGGGGCAGCAAGCTGGCACTATGGCAGGCGGAGTGGATTAAGTCTGAACTTCTAAAACTCTATCCCCATCTTTATATTGATCTCAACAAGATAAAAACTACAGGGGATAAAATTTTGGATGTCCCACTTGCCAAGGTTGGCGGAAAGGGATTATTTGTAAAGGAAATAGAAGAAGCATTACTTGAAGGAGAAGCGGATATCGCCGTTCATAGTATGAAGGATGTCCCGACTGATTTTCCTGAAGGATTGCACCTTGCTGTAATTACTAAGAGGGAAGATCCGAGGGATGCGTTTATAACAGCAGACGGCAGTCGGCAGTCGGTAGTCGGCAGTCAGAAGAATATACAGAGTTTCAGAGATTTGTCGCAGGGCGCAACGATAGGGACGAGTAGTCTGCGGCGATCGTGCCAGTTACTTAGTATAAGACCTGATTTAAAGATTGAACAATTAAGAGGCAATCTTGACACAAGACTAAGAAAATTGGACGAGGGACAGTTTGATGCTATAATTCTTGCTACAGCCGGCGTCAAGAGACTTGGATTGGCTCATAGGATTACAGAAATACTTGAACCCGAAATTAGTCTTCCAGCCATAGGACAAGGGGCTATAGGAATTGAATGCAGGATTGATGATAAATTTATTAATGAACTGATCGCTCCTTTGAATCACTCTGAAACATCTATATGTGTTAGAGCGGAAAGGGCGTGCTTAAAAAGGCTTGAAGGCGGCTGTCAGGTGCCAATTGCTGCGTTTGCGAGGCTGCTGAAAACAGAACATAAAAGACAGAATTCATACCCTGAACCCCAAAATGAAGATACTGATTCCGACTATCCACTATCCACTATTCACTATTCACTGATTATGGATGGTCTTGTAGGTAGTATGTCTGGGGACAGGATAATAAAGGGTCATATAGAAGGCAACCCAATGGATGCCGAAACTATAGGAATTGAACTTGCTGAAAATCTTCTTTCCAATGGAGCAAAGCAGATACTTGATGAGGTGTATTGCAGATGACTAAAGGGATAGTATATATAATAGGCGCGGGACCGGGTGATATAGGACTCCTGACAGTGAAAGGGCTTAGATGTCTTAGAAAGGCTGATGTTGTTGTATATGATTTTCATTTGAACTCCCAGATTTTAAACTACATCAACAGGGATGCAGAGTTTATCTACGCAGGAAAAAGGGGCGGACATCATGAAATGTCCCAAGAGGAGATAAACGAGGCTCTAATACGAAAAGCTATGGAAGGCAAGATAATTTGCAGGCTCAAGGGCGGAGACCCTTTTATTTTTGGCAGGGGCGGCGAGGAGGCAGAGGCTCTTTATGAAAAAGGGATAGGGTTTGAAATAATACCCGGCATAAGCTCATCAGTTGCAGCCCCCGCGTATGCAGGAATTCCGCTTACGCATAGAAAATATTCATCATCTTTTGCGGTAATCACAGGCAATGAAGATGTAACTAAACCTGAAAGCACAATAGACTGGGCTGGATTAGCAAAGAATTTTGATACCCTTGTTTTCCTGATGGGGGTTAAGAACATACCTAATATAATCCAAAAACTACTTGGTTATGGCAAGCCTGCTGATACCCCCACAGCTTTGATCAGGTGGGGCACAAGACCTGATCAGAAAACAATTGTCAGCACATTAGACAAGATAGAAGCTGATGCAAAGGATGCACAGATTAGACCTCCTGCGGTTATGATTATTGGCAATGTCGTTAAATTGAGAGAAGCCCTTAATTGGTATGAAAAAAAGCCGCTTTTTGGCCACAGGATACTTATAACGCGGGAATATGCGAGCGATTATGAGCCTTTAGAGGAACTCGGAGCGGAAATATTTGAGTTCCCTACAATAAAAATTGTCCCACCAGATAGCTATGATCAGCTCGACTTATGTATAGATAAAATAGAAACATACAACTGGCTTATCTTCACAAGTAAAAACGGTTTTAATTTCTTCTTTCAAAGGCTGCTTCAAAAAGACAGAGACATAAGAGATTTAAAGGGCATAAAGATTTGCGCCATCGGCTCAAAGACGACTGAGGTGGTGAAAAGCTGCTGCATCAAGGTTGACCTTATCCCTGATGAATTCAATGCCGAGGGGCTCATACAGGCATTCATCCAACAATCAAAGGTCAACGGACTTCAAGGTATAAAAATTCTATTGCCGAGGGCTAAAGAGGCAAGGGAGATATTCCCCGAAAAGGTTAGAGAGCTTGGCGGTTCAATAGATACACCAGCAGCATATAGAACTATAAAACCCGAAAAACACGCTAAAAGGCTTCAGAGATTCTTAAAAAGCGGCAGAATAACTATTGCTACCTTTACAAGCGCTGCAACCTTCAATAATTTTCTCGAGATAGTTGGTGATGAAGCAGTAAGTTTTCTCAAAGATATTACGATCGCTGCTATCGGTCCGGTAACCGCAAAAGCAGTAGAAAAGGCTGGTTTAAAGGCTGAGATAATGCCGCAACAGGCTACAATGAATTCAATGACAGAAGCAATTATTAGATGGGCTAAAGAAGGAAGGACTTGCAGGTAGCCTGAAATGCTTATGAGGGGGGTAGTAATTGCAGGAACATTTTCTATATGTGTTAAAATAATATAAACTGCGTAAGGAGATTTAATGAAAGAGATAAAATACAAAGAATATACACCCGAAGAAAACTCAATCTATTATGATTCGATCGAAAAGATTCTAGCTTCATTAAGGAGCGGGAGTTCCTTTGATGCGGCTTGCAGTGAGGTGGATATCAGCGATGATTCACTTAAGCATTTCATTCATGATGATGCAATAAAGATAATGATTGCAGAATTGCATTATAGGGACGGGCTTTCTTTGCCCCAGGTTGCTGAAAGGCTTAATTTATCCATCACGAAGATCAGTTATGCAAGCTTGGAAATGCTTGAGGATGCATCCATCGCATCTTTGGAAACATTTAAAAAAGAGAATCCAGATTTTTTTAAATCTTTTGATGCATGAGGTGAATTTATGGCAGACCAAAAAAGGGTAAGGGTGTATAGTTTAAGCACCTGTCCTGCGTGTAAAAAGGTGAAGGGCTTTCTGGATGCCCATGCAATCATATATGAAAATATCGAGGTTGATCTTCTTGATAGCGGTGAGCAGTGGTTAACTTCAAAGGAATTGAAGAAATATAATCCTACTGCTACATTTCCAACTGTAGTTGTTGAAGAAGTTATAATTGGCAATGATGAAGAGGCTTTAAAAAAGGCTATCAAAATCCAATGACAATAGAAAGGTTTTTTGATATCCTTACAAAATATGCTGAATCTGAGGGCATTCAACTCAATAAAGATAAGAACTATGTTCTTGATATTATAGAAGGACTCTTAAAGAATGAGGAAAGGTATGGCTACCGTGCATGTCCCTGCCGTCTTGCATCAGGCATTAAAGAAAAAGACAAAGATATAATTTGTCCTTGTAAATATAGGGACCCGGATATTAAAGAGTTTGGAAGCTGTTATTGCGGTCTTTATGTATCACAGCAGTGGAATGAAGGCGAGATCAAACGTATCGCAGTTCCAGAAAGAAGGCAGCAAACATAAACCGGAAGTCTCTTTCAAATTACCACGATATCATATTAATACAAGATGCTTGTTCAATTACATTTCTAACAGATAATATTTGCTATAAAAAATTCAAGAGGTGATATAAAAATGTATTCACAGGAAATGCTTACTTTTGATGAGATTAAAAATGACCCTTTTATAAAAGAACATATAATATGGGACTTCGAACCATCAGATCTGATGGAGCCTAGATGCAGCATTACCGAAAAAGGCAAGAAATACAGGGAGCTAATTAAAGGTTATATTTTTTATATTGATACCCTTGCACAAAAGCCGACACTTTATCTTATGAAACACACTGCAATTGACTATGGAGTCACTCTGGCAATAATTAATGAGGCTCCAGACGAACTTATTGCCGAAGCAATAATAGAGATGAAAGATAGGAAATATTTTGGGATGTATCCTATTAATTCAAAAATTAAAGACTGGATAAGAAAAGAGATGGGTATTAATAACTAAAATATATTTATCTTAGATTCGATTTATACGATGGTGAAAAGAATCTAAAAAAGAAAGGGACTCTGTATGGAGTCCCTTTCTTTTTTAGTAAATGATAGAAAATTATTTGACAAAAGGGTTTGCAAAAAAAGTAATAAGCACAACAACAAGAGCATAAATGGCAAGTGACTCAATCATCGCAAGTCCGATAATCAAGGTTGTCATAATCTTGCCAGATGCGCCAGGATTACGGGCAGTGCCCTCTGCGGCTCCTCTCAGTCCATGACCCATACCGATTCCAGTCCCAAAGGCTGCAAGGCCAATACCAATTGCACAACCAAGTGTTGCCCATGCATAGTAAGTAAGTTTGGCATCGCTGACGGCTTCGGCTGCAAAGGCAACGGTTACAAAAAGAGAAGTAATTAAAAGTGAAAGTAATAAGATTGATAAAAGTTTCTTCATTAAATTTTCCCTCCTTTCTATTAAGATTTAATGTGCTTCTTCTACAGCACCTGCGAGATATAAAGTTGTTAGTAACATAAAGACATATCCTTGCACAAAGCCTATCAATGTCCCAAGCCCAAGTATTGCAACCGGAATGATGATAGGGGCAAGAATGCCAAGTATTATTAATAATACATGCTTTGCCATCATATTTCCAAAAAGTCGGACAGACAGAGTTATAGGTCTTACGAGATGTCCTATAATCTCAAGGAAGAACATAAATATCATAAATGGTATAGCCGCAGGACTCCTTAATGGACCAAGAAAATGCTTCAAATAAGCAGCACCGTGAACCTTTACCCCATAAAACTGGTAGAGTAAAAATACCGGCAGTGCCATTGAAGCTGTCGTGTTGATATTGCTGGTTGGGGAGTCAAATCCCGGGATCAAACCAAAAAGATTGCATGTTACAATATAGAGGAAGATTGTTCCGAGCAGGGGATAAAACTTTTCGCCATAATGATGCCCTATGTTGTTGTTTGCCGTAGAGAGGAAAAATTCGGCAAATACCTCCATCACATTCTGCACACCTCTGGGAACAAGGCTTAATTTGTTCTTAACTGCGAGCGAAACTCCTGTGAGAACTCCCATCGCAAGCCAGGAATATGACACATAGGTAGGAACGCCTTTCAAAACAGCGCCTAATATAGTAGGTGATTCCACAATAAGCCTCCTTCAAAAAAAATTACTGTTATCTTAATTCAATTAATTACAAATGTCAAGAGATTTGAATATTTTTGTCAAGCCAAAATAGAAATGTCCTATTTTTACCAATTTAGAAATGTCCTGTTTT
>JBBIKS010000090.1:0-6363 GCA_037445375.1 Nitrospirota bacterium
TTTTATTGATTGTTAGTTTACCAAGGAATGTCAGATTAAGTCTAATCTATTGCAGGTTATATCTGGTGATTAGACCTTTTCATTGCTAAATAAATCAAATACTCAATATTTCCTTTGCTGCCAGTGATAGGCGATTTCATAATACCCTGCGCTATAAGAGTTAAGGATTCAAGGTTCTGCCGAACTTGCTCAACTGCCTTAAGCCTTTTTTCTTCATTCTTAACTATCCCCCCTTTATCAACTTCTCCTTTACCGACTTCAAACTGAGGCTTGACGAGGGCTATAATCTCACCTGTTTCTTTTAGAAAACCGATAATATGAGGGACAACCTTTGTGAGGGATATAAAGGATACATCTATTGTAGCGATATCAACATCTTCTGGAATTCTCTCCCTCTGAAGGTAGCGGATATTCGTTCTTTCAATTAGAACTACCCTTGCATCCTGCCGGAGCTTCCATGCAAGCTGACCATACCCTACATCTATACAATATACCCTTTTAGCGCCATTCTGGAGAAGGCAGTCTGTAAATCCCCCTGTTGAAGATCCCACATCCATAGCCGTCTTGCCGCTGACATCAATATTGAAATGTCTAATGGCCGCTTCGAGCTTAAGACCGCCCCGGCTGACATAAGGGATATCATCTGCCTTAAGTTCAATTTTGGCATTTTCTGATATCATTGCCCCGGCTTTTATCACAGCCAATCCATCCACAAAGACCTTCCCTTCCATTATGAAAGCCCTTGCCCTCTCACGGCTTGAGAGAATAGCTCTATCAACAAGTATTTTATCGAGACGGAATTTCATTTGCGGTTTGCGTAATTCATTTAACACTAAATCAGTGCGACAGTTCGACAGCAATTTTTAAATCCTGAATTTTCTTTTCCTGCCGCATTGTTGCTCTATTTTATGCCTGCTATACAAAGTTCCAATTGCATTTTTAGGGTTTATATAGTATCTGTTTATACGGTCTTTTTTGCCACCCTAAGCTTGTCGAAGAAGGGTAGCGTAAATCCTTGTTTAACTTATAGGCATCCACGCATTACGATCAAAGTTCATTAGCATACACAAAACATCAGATTGTGAAACTTCGTTCTGATAGTCAAACAAAGACTTATCTATCTTGATTTTTTCGATAGGGAATATCAATGTAGGCGTCCAATGCGGCTTGTCGAATTTTGTATACATCTCAAAGCAATGTTTTTTTACGGGGATGGAATTTCGCATAAAAGATCTTCCTCCTTGTCCTTTGCTGTCAACTTTTTAATTGCGTCCTCAATACGTTTTTTGGATAGGTGCAAATATTCATCCTCTAAGTCAATGCCTACATATTTTCTGTTTAATAAAACCGCCGCCACTCCTGTTGTCGAACTTCCGCAAAAGGGATCTAAAAACAGATCATTCTTTTTTGTTGATGCAAGTATTATTCTTTTCAAAAGCTCAACAGGCTTTTATGTTGGGTGCTTCCCGAACTTCTTTTCTTCAGCAGGCGGTGATGAGATTTCCCATACATTCCGCATTTGCTTGCCTTGATTCATCTTTTTCATTAATTGACAATCAAAGTAATGACGGCTCTTTTCTTTTTTTGCTGCCCGCAGCACTATTTCTGTTGAATGCGTAAAATATCGGCAAGAGAGATTAGGCGGGGCGTTGCGCTTATACCAGATGATGTCATTCAAAATCTTGTATCCAAGTTCCTGCATAGCAAACCGACTGAGTAAATAATATGCGTTGTCTCTGAAACCCAAATAATCCCGTTTGGTTTTAAAACTCCCTGGTAAGCCTTGAGCCATTCAAGAGTAAATTTATGATTTTCTTTGGCGCCTTTTGATTTATCCCATTTGCCTTTATTTACAGGGACAATTTTCCCTGCATGACATGTAATGCCTCCGTTTGAAAGAAAATAAGGAGGGTCGGCAAAAATTATATTAACGCTGTTTTCTCTTGCTTGATTTAATATTTCAACGCAGTCCCCTTTGAGAAGCCTGATTGAATGCTCTGAGTCGTCATAATAGACAATAAAGGGTTTTTTGCCGTTGCTGCCGTATGCATTAGTTTCTTTAGAAACATAAAAATCAAAGGTATTTTTATTAGGTGCATAAAATTGACTTTTTTATGTGCCTTGTTTGTTTTGTCAGTTTTTATGTTCTCATTTAGCATAGATTAATTGTAGAAGCATAAGAAGTTAATTTTCAATCATTATTTTGAGGCTGACATAAATATAAATGATGGTTTATTACTAATCATTTCATTTTTATTTGAAGCAGCTATTACCGCAATAATCAGAAAAAAACAGTTGCTATAGCTATTAAAATTTAAAATATTTGAAGAATTTAGCACAGCATAAATTATCCGACTGTAATCTTTCCTCCTTTTGCTGCTGCCCCAATCCAGTAGCCAGCCTTGCCCTTTATAATTATTTCTCCGCCAAGCATTTTGATTCCT
This sequence comes from Nitrospirota bacterium, assembly GCA_037445375.1. Lineage (GTDB taxonomy): Bacteria > Nitrospirota > Thermodesulfovibrionia > Thermodesulfovibrionales > Dissulfurispiraceae > DYHD01. The sequence goes on from JBBIKS010000090.1 coordinate 2,445, forward strand.
ATAGCATCGGAGGCATTCCCTTCAACTATGATTTTGCCATCCTGCATTTTCTCGCCGGTAAAGTTTCTTGCGTTGCCATGAATCATTATCAATCCGCCTCTCATCTCTCCGCCAATATGATTGCCTGTATTACCAAATATTTGTATCTCGCCGCCTTTCATCTGCATTCCAGCATAATAAACCTTATCACCATTGATTTCAAGTCTGCCAGCAGGATGCCTATAACCGAGACCCGAAACGCTGACCTTGAAACCTTTCAGGTTCAGCTTAAGGATATCGCTGATGTTTATTGTTTCATAATATGTTCCTGATATAAAGAAGGCAATGCATCCACCATCAAAGAATTTAGGGAAATGTTTGTTGAAGAGTTTTTCAATCTCATCAACTCCAAGCCTGATTTCCCGAGCAATCTTTATTCCGAAGTTGAAGTTTTGTTCAATGGTCTGATTATCAACCCTCCAGAGTGGAATATCTTTGACAAACTGGGCATACTCCTTTGCAACTTCAAGCAGTCTGTCATATTGGATAGAGCTTTCGTATTTTCTTTTTGAGGTCTTTTCTCTGTAGGAATCAATTCTTATAAGTTCTGGATTTTTAGATATAATTTGAATAAGATTCCGCATATTCTCTGAAAGCCTTCCCCACCGCTATTTTTGGTAAATCCCTTACATTCTCAACTTCAATGAAGGTAACATTTGCTGGAAAAGTCTCTTTTATAATCTGAAATCTTTCTTTAAAGGATTCCCCTGATTTTATCCATAAAAAAGTGATTCTTCCCCTCACTTTTGGGAAATTATTCAGAAATGTTTCAATGTTGTGAATACCCGCATCGGTTATAAGGATATAATCGGTATCTTTTTTTTCTTTGAGATTTGCCGCCTTAAGGTGTCCTAAAAAGTCTTCTATGTGTAGAGTAGTGCTGCCACCTTGATAGGTTTTCAGCGTCTCAAAGACCTTTTGTTTTTCAGATGTGGGCAGAAGATTTATATTTCTATCAGAAAAGTTTACTACGCCTACTTTTGAACCATTCTCAAGATAATTTCGTGCAAGGCAGAAAGCAGAAAGAACAGAGTAGGATAGACTGGTATCGGGCTGCATCATACTTCCAGAAGAGTCTATAATTATCACTGCATCTGAAGGAAGGGCATCACCTCCACCTTCAAACCCCTCAAGGGTATATTTCTTTGCTATGCCAGGGATTAGCATCCCATAGCTCTCAACAGGGTTGTAAAGGGAGTGAGCCATCTCTATAGATTGATTCTATATATATTGTATAGTCCATAGCCTTTATTTCATACCATTTTATATCAGGTCTTTTTAGTTCTTCAACCAAAGATTTATTGGCGGGGCTTATTGCAGATAAAATCTCTTTCAAAACATCATCTACTATGAGCTGGTATTCTTTAAGGTCGAGTTCTTTTGCCAGATTCCTCAGTGATTTATTTATTTGGTCAGGATTTAGTTCTTTAAGCGAAAAAGGGCTGAATGGAATGGTTATTTCCCCTCCCAGTAAGTCTTGCATAATTAATGCAAACCTTTTGATATTCAGCTTGAGGAAGGTATGGTGTGTGTTCAAAAAATCAATTTCTAAAAGGGCTTTTACCTTGTCTCTCAATTCGGCTTCTAAAGAAAAATTACCAAATTCCAACCCCGTAGCTTCTCTGTAAAATTCCCTTAAAATACTATCAGCCCTATTAAACGGGGGGATTTCTTTATAAGCCTGTGCTATTTCGGTTAATTCTTTATTGATTATCAAATCAAGATTCACAACGGCATCATCGTAAAGATTTCTTATTTGAACCTTGTTTGTGATATTGCCAAGATAATGATTCTCAAGAATGATTGTTTTGGCATCATAGGGATGTTTGCCCAATGGTTTAGCTGATGATGAAAGATTCCCATGATGGCGTGATTAGAGAGGGTTTCTACAGCCTTTTTGCTGATAAGGATCTTCCATCTTTCTGAGAAGTCAATCTCGGATAATTCAATATCTGCTAATTCTACCTTGAAAATAGGCGGGTAAAGAAGGTCTCTGCGGGCTTTTTTGAAAAGACTGTTAATCAAATCCTGCATCAAAGACCTCTTAAAAAAGCCTTAAAGATAGGATGGTGATGTTTTTCAGCAATTTCTTTGACCTTTGTAAGTCCGCCTTCTTTGAATGCAAAATAAATCTCTACCAAAAAATCCCTATGTTCATCCCATCTCTTTCTCGCATCGGACATTAACTCTACAATACAATAAAAACTATCGGAGGATTTTTTTTCAATCTGCCTAACCTCACTCACTTTTCTATCGCTTATGCTTACCCTGTGCCAAAGGGTGTAAGGTATAAGCGTTAATAAGTGTTCAAGGGTTACTTCATTTGCATCTGTTATCCATGCAAGAGCTTTTGCATACCTTAAAAGACTCTGCTCAGTCCCGCTAGAGATACTATATAGGTCAGAGCATATATAATTGTAGTAATGGCATCCATGGCATCCATGGCATCTTGAAAACTCCTTAACAGTTGAGTACTGACAATAAACCTCCTGACCTATATAATCGAGGAATAATTCTGCATCCTCAGATATTTCAATCTCTGCTATCTCCCTCTTTATCTCTGAAATCTCTTGCTTTTTTGGAATATTTATATCAATGCCATTATCTTGAAGCCTTTTTTCCAATTCCTCTTTGAACTTTTCAGATATATTCTCTATATAATTAGTAACAGTGTTTGCCTCATCTGTATGATTATGAGAAAGAATAAAGTTGACCACCTCCTCAGTCAGAGAGCTATCTCTCAGAAGACTGTCATCAAGTCCTCTTCTTATAGCTCTTTTCCTCAAGGGGTGAAGGCTTCCTGTCTCAACGGCTATATCAAATCTATCACATAGGGGTGGTATAAGCTTTGTAGTCCCAGTGTCATGATAGTTAATTGTGGCTAAAAAAGCCTTTGGGCTTTTGATTATAAGGGTTTCGCCTCTATAGCAACAGATATTCCTATCTACCTCATTAAGGATCATATTTTGTTTCCCGGCAGGAAGGCGGTTTATCTCATCTATTATGACCACCGGGGAGTAGGGTGTAATTTTCCACCTTATGGACTCTCTTCCTTCCTTTTGGAGCACCCCGAGGTCAAGGACTGCCTTTATCTTTTCTTCTGTCTGCTCAGGATGCCCATGAATGGTTGTAGCCTGAACAAACTCAAGCGGAAGCCCCTTTATTAAGGAAGCCATTTTTTCTGAAGATGTCGTTTTCCCGCTTCCATATCCGCCAAAAATTAGTTCTTTTCCGCCGAGCAGTAGAGTGAAGATTCAGAATAAGGCTACGGGGTCAACAGAGTTGTCATCTATAAATAGGGTTTCATCTCCAAGATACAGATTGCATGAAATAGTTTCATAAAGATTAAGAATTTTATCTTGCATATATTATTTTACCTTTTTAAAGGTTTAATTTGGAAATGCAGTATAATAGATAATGGTGGGTTAAGTCTTGTTTCTTGCATTAACTGCTTTTTTAGCAATCTAATTGCTACGGAATAGTGAATTCCTATAAAGGCAGCAACCTCTTTTTGGCTATAACCATAGCTTTCTATTGCTTCTTTTTGCTATTTCATTCCGTTTTGTTTTGTCTTTTGTTATGCCTTCATCAAATAACAAGTTAATAGGTATCTGTCCCAATACCGTTTGGCGCGAAGGACAGAGGAGAAAGAAATATAGGGAATTTGTGAAAGGGATGATTAAAAAGAAGGGTTCAATGAAGGGAGAGATGAACAGAAGACGGGTATATGGAAGCGATAATTTTATAAAGGAAGTTGCAAAAGAATATAAAGTTGAAGCAGTGATAAAGCCAAAAGGGCGACCAAAGAAGGAAGAAAATAAAGATAAATAGAACCGTTGTTAATGCTCAATAATTAGGTAACATTTTGGTATAGTAAAAC
>JBBIKS010000091.1:0-6186 GCA_037445375.1 Nitrospirota bacterium
ATAATTCCCCCTTAACAAAGGGGGATAAAGGGGGTTGTTATGAAGATATACTACAATCCAAAACTAAAAACCATTGCAAGACAACTGAGGAAACAGGGAGTATTATCAGAGGCACTGTTGTGGAATTACTTAAAGGGCAAAAAAATGAAAGGCTATCAATTTATGAGGCAGAAGCCTATTGGAGAATATATCGTTGATTTTTACTGCAGCAAGCTCAAACTGGTAATAGAAATAGATGGTGAAAGCCATGACGGCAAATTTAGCTATGATATGCAGAGGCAAAGCGTTTTAGAGTCTCTTGGATTAAGAGTTCTTAGATTTAATGATGACGATGTAAAAAGAGACATTAGTAATGTATTAATGGCAATTGAAGGATGGATTGAGAGAAACAACCCCCTAACCCCCTTTACTAAGGGGGAATAAGCATGGAGTATCTTTACTAAGGGGGAATAAGCATGGAGTATCTTTACAATGGGGGGAATAAAAAAGGCTTATCCATTTGAAATGAGAGATGACCAAATATTTTGACGGTTAATAATATGATTGGCAAAAAAATAAAAATACCTGACGGGTGGAAAATAAAGAACCTTGGAGAGTTGCTGTCTGTGGTTAGAAATGGAACTAATGATAATCAAGTTAATACTGTTACAAATTATCCAGTCACTCGGATTGAGACAATAGCAGATGGCTCTATTGATTTCTCAAAAGTTGGATATGTTCAAAGCGTTAATAAATTATATAAGTTGGAAAATGGTGATATTCTAATTAGTAACATCAATAGTGTAAAACATATTGGCAAAGTTGCTTTTTACGAATCTAAATTAGGTGATCTGTACCATGGGATGAATTTACTCTTGTTAAGGTTTATTGACGAATATGATAAAAAGTTCTTTTATTACTGTCTTATTCATAAAAAGTCATGGTTTGAAAAGATGAGTTCCCAAGCAGTAAATCAAGCGTCTATTAATCAAAATACAATTAAAATCTGTCCCTTGGTCTTTCCACAATCAAAAACAGAACAATCCAAAATCGCCGAAATTCTTTCCACTGTTGACGAGGCGATTGATAAGACAGAGGCATTGATTCAGAAATACAGGCGCATCAAGCAGGGATTGATGCAGGACTTGCTTACAAAGGGCATAGATGAAAATGGCAATATCAGAAGCGAAAAGACCCACAAGTTCAAAGACTCCCCCCTCGGCAGAATTCCAGAGGAGTGGGAGGTTGGCGTTTTTGCTGATATTGCATTAATCAATCCTCCGAAACCAAAAATTGATGACGAAAACATTACAGTAACTTTTCTACCAATGGAATATCTTTCAGAAGAAGGAGGAATAATAAAAAAAAGAGAAGTACAATATGTTCAAGTTAAAAATGGGTATACATGTTTTGAAGAAAAAGATGTTCTTTTTGCCAAAATTACTCCTTGCATGGAAAACGGAAAAGGGGCACTTGCTATAGGTCTTAAAAATGGGTTGGGTTGTGGAAGCACGGAATTTCACATACTAAGGGCAAAAAATAATAGTAATTCTGTTTTTATTTATCAATATTCCATTAACAAAAAAGTTAGACAAGCAGCAAAAAATAATATGACAGGAACAGCAGGGCAACAGAGGGTTTCTTCTGATTTTTTTAAGAAGTATCAGATAGTAATTCCAAAATTACCAGAACAATCCCGCATTGCCTCCATTCTCTCTCAATCTGACGAAGCTATACAAAAGGAAGAAGCCTACAAGCAAAAACTCCTCTCTCTCAAACGAGGACTGATGGAGGACTTGCTTACCGGCAGGGTGAGGGTGAATTCTTTATTTGGAGTGCGGTGGCTTGCCACCGCTTTAAAAAGCGAAAGCAAGCTTTCGCACTCCACAGGGGCACGAAATGGCTGATTGGGCACATAGTCCTGTCCATCGTCTAACAGAAGCAGGAGCTTACATTATTACAGCCGGGACATATCAAAAAATACATATTTTTGACAATGCTGATAAACTTACATTTGTCAGGGATGCCTTGTTGTCGTTGGCTTCCTCGTATTCATGGAATTTAGAGGCATGGGCAATAATGAGCAATCATTATCACTTTATTGGTACGCCTTTGGAAAATTGTGTGCAAAGCAAAGGTAAGCCTTCGCACCCCAGATCACTGCAAAGATTGATTGCCCATTTACATTCCATTACCGCCCGTGAGGTAAACATTATCGATAAAAAACCGGGGCGCAAAGTATGGTTTCAGTATTGGGATACACATTTAACTTATGAAAGAAGTTATCTGGCAAGATTGAATTATGTTCATAACAATCCAGCGCACCACAAATTAGTCGCAAATGCAAGCAATTATGAATGGTGTTCTGCTAAATGGTTTGAAACAGAGGCGAATAAATCATTTTTTAAAACGGTAATGAGTTTTAAGATTGATAAAGTAAATATCAAGGATGATTTTTGATTTTAAACTAATCTATGGACAGAATCGCATTAAATGAACTTCAGTATGTAGAAGAGCCGTTTCTGCGGCAGTTGGAGCGGTTGGGCTGGCGCATTGTCCGAGGGGATAAATATGACCCTTCCGTGTCATTGCGGGAAGGGTTCAATGAGGTTATTATTGAAAAAGAATTAAAAGAGGCAATCAAGCGGATTAACCCTTGGATAGAAGAAGACCAGATTAGCGAGGTTGTCCGTGAGATTACTGTGCCTGATGGCAATTCCTTAATTGAAATAAATAAAGAGATTTTGGAATTGCTGCTTGAAAATACCTCTGCACAAAACAGAAAGACAGGAGAGAAAAGCGAAACCGTAAGGTTCATTGATTTTAAAAATCCTGCCAACAATACCTTTCTTGCAATCTCACAGTTTAAAGTAAATATCCCCGGCACGGAAAAGCATATTATCCCGGACATTGCGCTTTTTGTGAATGGTCTGCCTCTGGGGATAGTTGAGTGCAAATCACCATATATTGCAGACCCGATTGGCGAGGCTGTTGTTCAGCTTATGCGTTATTCTAACCGCAGGGGAGAGAAGGAAGGCAATGAAAAACTCTTCTGGTATAACCAGATAATGATTGCAACAAGCAGGCAAACAGCCAGATACTCAACCATCACAGGCGATTTTGAGCATTTTATTGAATGGAAAGACCCATACCCTTTTAAACTTTCTGATATTGATACAGAGGGGAGCGAATCAGTCAATAGCCAGCATGTGCTGATTCAGGGAATGCTTTCAAGGGAAAACTTTCTGGATATTATCCGCTCCTTTACCATATTTCAGGAAAACTCAAAGGGAAGGCTGATTAAGATTGTGCCCCGTTATCAGCAGTATCGCACAGTCTTAAAGATTGTTGAACGATTAAGGTCTAAAAAATTGCCTAAGGAAAAAGGCGGCATAGTATGGCACACACAGGGTTCTGGCAAATCACTTACCATGATGTTTGTTGTCCGCAGGATGTATAATGACAGCGAACTTGCAAAATATAAGATTGTGTTTGTAACAGACAGAAGAGACCTTGAGAAGCAGCTAAAAAACACCACTAGAAGCATTGGTTATACTGTAAACCTTGCGCACCGCATTGATAAGCTGAAAGAATATTTAAAGACAAATACCCCTGATTTGGTAATGGGCATGATTCATAAATTTCAGGAGCATGAACTTATGCAGATATTTCCTGAATTGAACAAATCTGAAAATATCCTTGTAATGATTGATGAGGCGCACAGGACTCAATATAAACTGCTGGGCGCAAATCTTGAAAAAGGCCTGCCTAATGCAGCTAAGATTGCATTCACTGGCACGCCTATAGAAAAGACTGAAAGTACTTTTGGCGATTATATTGATAAGTATTCCATACGGCAGGCGGTTGATGACGGCGTAACAGTTGAGATTATTTATGAAGGCAGAACACACACAGGCGTAATTTCAGATAAAGAGGCGATGAATAAGCGATTTGAGGATGTATTTAGCAATATTGATGATGAAGCGCGCAAGGATATACTTGGACGCTATACATGGAAGGCATATCTGGAGGCGGAAGAGACCATTAAAGACAAGGCGAGCGATATGCTGGAGCATTACCTTGCCCATATTTTTCCTAATGGATTTAAGGCGCAGGTTGTGGCTGTATCGCGTGTGGCTGCAATGCGCTATAAAGAAGCATTTGATGAGGCATTAAAAGAGAAGATTGCAGAGTTTAAAAGGCAGCCGAATACAAAAATAGACCTTGCACAATTAGAAAAGATGCAGGTTGCGGTTGTCATTTCCGGCAGCCCTAATGACCCTCCTGAATATCAGAGGTACACAAATGAACAGGAGCATGAAAAGATTATTGAAAGTTTTAAGCTGCCGTTTGGAAAGGTGTCGGAAAATAATATTTCAGGTGATGTAGGAATTATTATTGTGCAAAGCATGCTCCTGACAGGCTTTGATGCGCCTGTTGAGCAGGTCATGTATCTGGACGATGTAATCAAAGAGCATACCCTTTTGCAGGCAATTGCCCGCGTTAACCGTGTAGAGCACAACAAGAGCTGCGGGTTTGTAATTGATTATGTCGGTGTTGCCAGACACCTGCGCGAAGCCCTTGCTGTGTTTGATGCCAAGGATGTAGAGGAAATATTAAAAGTCGTAAAGAGCGATGGCAAAGATATAGATGATTTGAAATATAGTTATCTTCAAATGCAGGAATTTTTTAAAAAGTATGATATTGCTGACATCAATGATATTGATGCCTGTGTAGATATTTTGGCGGACGAAGAAACAAGAAATGAGTTCTTGTCACTTTTTAAGGCATTTACCAAGAACATGGATAAGGTGCTTCCTAAAAAAGAGGCGTTGGAATATGTACACGCATTAAAGACATTTGGTTTTATCAGCCAGTCTGCTCGCAATCGTTACCGCGATGAGAAGTTAAGCATAAAGGATGCAAGCAAAAAGATACGGGATATTGTTGACGAGTATCTTATTTCTAAAGGCATTGACCCCAAGATACCGCCTTTGCCGATATTTTCCGAAAAATTTAAGGCAAAGATAAATCAGGGAAAATCGGATAAAGCAAAGGCAGAAGAATTGAAACATGCCATAGAGGAGCATATAAAAGGACATCAGGAAGAAGACCCTGAATTATATGAGCGGTTTAGCGATAAACTTGACAGGCTGCTGCGTGAATACAAGGAAAATTGGGAAATGCTTGCAAAAGAACTTGAAAAACTTATTGAAGAGATACGCACAGGAAGAGCAGAAGAGGAAACATTCGGGTTTGATAGAAAGGCAGAAATGCCGTTTCTTGGTCTATTGAAAAAAGAGGTTTTTGGAGTAAGAAATATCTCTGATTTAAATAAAAAGCAGGTTGAACTTTTAGTGCAGACAACAAAAGATATTCTTGAGAGGGTGAAAAGCGAGATCAGGCTTGTTGATTTTTGGGGGAATTATACCGCTCAGAAGAAACTGAAAGGGTATATTGCTTCTCATCTCTTAACCGCTTTTAAGGATAACAGGAATATTTTTAACAACAGGGCTATGCTTAGCCAGAAGATCATGGAGCTTGCATTTCATCTGCATGAGGATTTAACAAGATGACAGAAATTAAGATAGATAAAATTATCAGGACAAGGCGAAGGACTATCGCGCTTGAGATAGCGCGGGACGCACAATTGATTGTTCGCGCGCCTTATAAAACTCCAATGGATTTTATTGAAAGGGTTGTATTTAAAAAGCGCTTCTGGATTAAAGAAAAGCAGGAGTTTGTTAAGGAAAGATGCAAAAAAATAGTTTCTAAGGAATTTGTAAGTGGAGAGGGGTTTTTATATCTTGGAGAAACATATAAATTGGAGTTTGTTGAGGCATCGGATATGCCCATAGTATTTAATAACGGCTTTCAGATTTCACACCAATATGTCAATATTACCAAAGAGATCTTAACTGCATGGTACAAAGAGCAGGCATATCAAAAGATATCTGAAAGAGCAGGTTGGTATTCCTCTTTGTCAGGCTTGAAATACAATAAAATAAAAATATCTGATGCTCAGAGACGGTGGGGCTCGTGCAGCGCCAAAGGGAATTTAAATTTTAGCTGGCGTTTAATCATGGCGCCATTGAGGGTTATTGATTATGTGGTTGTCCATGAATTGGCGCACCTTGAAGAAAAGAACCACTCAAAGGCTTTTTGGAATAAGGTCAGGATCATGCTGCCCGATTATGAGCAATATAG
>JBBIKS010000092.1:0-5719 GCA_037445375.1 Nitrospirota bacterium
AGTAGAGTAATGACAAAGGGATTTGTCAGATCAAGTCTTGACAAGTACACCTTATTATGCCTTTGTAAGCAAATCTCATTAAACTCAGTGCTTGATTGTTTATCTGATAGCAAGGTAGAAGAATCTTTTTCAGGTAGTTAAGTAAGGGGTCAGGTCTTGTTTCTTGCATAATCTACATAATCTATATCCTTATTTACCATCCTACTTACCGTTGAGTAATGTATCCCAAGATAGTCAGCAACCTCTTTTTGGCTATATCCATATTTTTCTACAGCCTCTTTTGCCTTTCCGATTATCTCTTTTTTTTCTTTTACACCTTCAAATAGTTCAGCTAATATAGGCCTCCCTATATATCTCTGGCTCTTTGGTATCTCTTTTGCTTCTTCAAATTTTTTTACATGATTTAAAAATCTTTTAATAAATTCATCCTCTCCAATTATGCTCTGCCCCTTCGTGCCTTTGAAGATTTTCTCTTTCCCTATGCCAGCCATGACAAACTCACTATATTTTTTCTCTGACTGTCTCCTCTTTGATCCAAATTGCCCTAATATCCAGTCTGTTGTTAAACAAGGATGCGGTTTTTCTTTTCCTGCTGTGCCGAAGTAGCTGCTCCATTTCCAATCCTCAGGGTCTTTTGCTGTTTTTGCCCTTACAGGGTTCAACACCACATATCTGCATACTTCAAGCAGATGGCTTTCCTTCTGGATTAATATCGCCTTGTATCTGCCCTGAAATATATGACCAACATTATTATGTCTTTTGTTGAATAGCTGAGTATAGACCCCATTTAGCTGCCTCATTCCATCAGAAAGATTTCCATCAGGCGTTTCTATGATAAGGTGATAATGATTATTCATAAGGCAATAAGCATGGCATAGCATGTTGTATCGGGTGTTTGCTTTATGAAGTATCTCCAGAAATATCCTGCTATCCTCATCATCTATGAAGACTGGTCTTCTGGCGTTTCCGCGTGAAGTTATATGATAAACTGCTCCGTCATATTGTATTCTGAGAGGTCTTGCCATATTGTTTTTATAACATGGTCATCGCTTAAAATGCAAGAAACAAGACTTGACCCCACTGTCCGACTACTGAATCCCGCCATCCTTAAGTCTGATAATGCTTTTTGCCCTGCCTGCAAGTTCAGAGTTGTGAGTAACCATTATCACAGTAAGTCCTTTTGAATTTAGCGACATTAGAAGTTCAAATATCTTTTCGCTATTCTCGGTATCGAGATTACCTGTAGGCTCATCCGCAAGCAAGATATCAGGGTCATTAATCAAAGCCCTTGCTACCGCAACCCTTTGCATCTCACCGCCGCTTAGCTGGTTGGGATTATGATAAATCCTGTCCTTTAGTCCGACTGTCTCGATAATGGAGGTTATCTTATCCAATCCCTTTTTTTTCCCCGCAAAGATGAGCGGAAGCATTACATTTTCTAAAACGGAGAGCCTTGGGATAAGGTAAAACTGCTGAAATACAAAGCCAATTTTCTGTCTCCGTATCATCAGTAGGTCAGATTCTTTCATGTTTCCGACCTCAACACCATCTATTTTGATAGTGCCTTTTGTGGGCTTATCAAGGCAACCGATTAAATGAAGAAGTGTTGTTTTCCCTGAGCCAGAAGGTCCTGTTATAGAGATAAAATCGCCGGGCATTACACTGAAAGATATCCCTCGCAAGGCATAAACCCTTTCAGAACCTCTCAAATAAATCTTTTCTATGTCTTTAAGCTCTATCATCCCCTGATTGCCTCAATCGGGCTTATAGTGGAAGCTTTCCATGCGGGATACGACCCAGATAAAATACCTATGGACAGGGCGAATAGTAAGCAAAACACCGCAATCAAGGGTTCAAACAGGAGCATCCTGCCTGAAGGCACATAAGGGATAAATAGCTTGACAAAATTTTCTATAATTCCCGATGCAACGACTGCAAATATTATTCCTGCTATCCCGCCGGAAACTGTGATGATAATAGTCTCATTCATTATTATCTTGAAAATATCATATCTTGATGCCCCTACGGCTCTCATCATGCCTATCTCCTGTGTTCTCTCGAAAATAGCCATAAGAATAAGATTCATTACACCCACGGCGCTTACAATAATCGCGACCATAGCTATGGAAAGACTAAGTGTCTTGGCAGAGGCGGCAAGATTTGCGAGGCTGTTTAATACCTGCCCCATTGTTACTATCTGTATGCCGGGCACTTTCATCGAGATCTCCTCTGTTATACGACTTAGCTCCTCAGGGCGGGATATCTTAACCCCGATAGCGGTAACCCCTTGCGGCTTATTCAGAATTTCCTGAATCGCATTAAGAGGCATAAAGATATATGCGTCGTCCTGCCCTCCTGTCTTTTGAATGATACCGGAAACCCTGAAGTTTTTTGGATAATCGGGATATTTAATTATATCACCTATCTTTAATTTGTCATGATCTGCTATCTCAAAACCGACGATTACCTCATAATCATTAGAAGGAAGATTTCCATTGATTTGCCATGAGGGCTTGAGTTTAGGTATATGCTGCATATCCATTCCGTATATTATGTCTATCCTGCCTTTATTAGGATTGGGCAACTGAGTGATAAGAATTGGGGAGATAAGGTCAATTCCATTAAAGTCTTTGAGTTTATCAATAACTTCTACGTCCAGAAATTTAGGAACGACCGCAGCGTGCAGAACAAGGGATGCGACTTCATGCGGGCAGCCCGATGAAACGACCATAAAATGCAAGCCGGTTGCATCAAGCTCTCTTGAGATCCCCCTTTCAAAACCCTTATTAAAAGAAATTATCGAGAATATAAGGGCAACGGATGTTGCTATTCCTAAAAAAGCAAGTAATGACCTTGTCTTATGTCGTAGGATATTTTTAAAGGCGAGTTTGAGATATGGCATTAATATATCTCAATTCCATGGGCAATTATTTGAACATTATGCTGATCCCTTGCGACCTCGCCCATAACCATAGCCTTTTTTCCGGTTCTTGGAGGGAGTGTAACCCCATTAGGTGCAAGATTTATAAAAACCCTGCCTGTCCCATCGCTCAGGAAAAACCAGCATCCGCTTGATTGGCATTGGGTTGATATTACACCTTCAAGGATAACCATCTTGCCTTGCAGAGATGCATCTAAAAAAACATCTTTTACCTTAACGATAGGAGTTTTTTTATCAATAACCCCGCCATATTTTTCGGCAGAACAGCCTGGAGTGGAGATAGTCAAAATAAGCAATATATAAAACGAAATGTGTAATCTTTTCATTGTTAAGTGTATCCTTCCTTTAGTATAGTTTTTAGACAGTTATTTATAATTTCAAGTAGGTAAGTTTACCCTGTTTTCTGAAACACATCGTTAGCCTAATAGGTTAGCAATGCTTTGAACAAAGGAATTCAAGATAGAGACTTTAAGAGGAAAATTCATGCCTTAAGCCAATCTTCACTCCCAATTGCCTATTATTTTTTTCTGTTTTCACCAATTGCACAAATACAACAATTATGCATACTATATGACAATCTAATTGTATTTTTAGACTAAATAAAGTCAACTGCTCAATTCAGATAATCTTGAGTTTGAGAAAATTCTTAAGAAGGTCTTTACCTACAGTTGTGAGTATGGATTCAGGATGAAATTGAACACCTTCTACAACTATCTCTTTATGCCTGACCCCCATTATAACGCCGTCAGATGTCCATGCGGATATCTCGAGACAATCAGGAATTGTTTCCTTCTTGATTACAAGGGAATGATATCTCGTAGCTTCGAATGGATTCGGAAGTCCTTCAAATATTGTTGCCCCATCATGGTAAATTTGTGATGTCTTGCCGTGCATAAGGGTTGGCGCCCTGACTATTTCACCGCTAAAAGCTGCGCCTATTGATTGATGCCCTAAACATACGCCCAAAATAGGGATTTTGCCTGCGAAGTGCTTGATCACATTTATAGATACACCTGCCTCTTTGGGTGAACATGGACCAGGCGATATGACAATCCTGTCTGGATTTAATTGCTCTATATCTTCTATCTGAATCTTGTCATTTCTGAATACCCTGATATCTTCACCTAGTTCTCCAAGATATTGGACAAGATTGTATGTGAATGAATCATAATTATCTATCATTAAGAGCATATTTTAAAGATTAAGGGAATATTTCCCAACCCTCCTTGTATAAGATTAAGTCTTGTTATTTGTAAAAAAATCTATTGCCTTCATCATCGCTGTCGCTTTATTGAGGGTTTCCAAATATTCATTTTCAGCAATCGAATCGGCTACTATTCCTGCGCCTGCCTGTATATAAATCATTCCATCTTTGATTATAATTGTTCTTATAGTTATGCAGGTATCCATATTGCCTGAATAACTCAGGTATCCTACTGCACCGGCATAAGGACCCCTTCTTAATGGTTCGAGTTCTTCAATTATCTCCATAGCCCTCACCTTTGGCGCCCCTGTCACGGTGCCTGCAGGAAAGCATGACCTGAGAACATCGAAAGCGTCAAGCCCCTTTTTAAGCCTGCCTTCAACATTTGAGACGAGATGCATGACATGGCTGTATCTTTCAATATTCATCAACTCGGTAACCTTCACTGAACCAATCTCAGCAACCCTTCCCACATCGTTTCTACCAAGGTCAACGAGCATTATATGTTCTGCCCTTTCTTTCGGGTCGCTTTTGAGTTCATCCTCTAACAATTTATCTTCGTCTTCCGTCTCTCCCCTCTTTCTTGTGCCGGCAATAGGCCTTAGTATAATCCTATCTCCCTCAAGCCTTACAAGTATCTCTGGGGATGAACCTACAATCTGATAATCCCCGGAGTCAATATAATACATGTATGGTGATGGATTTATCAGCCTAATCGCCCTATAAATGGTGAACGGATGAGTTGTAGTATCCCTGTGAAATCTTTGCGAGAGAACCACCTGTATAATATCGCCAGACCTCACATATTCCTTTGCCTTATCAACAGCACTCAGAAAATCATCTTTAGTAAAATTAGATGAAAAATCTCCACAATCATTACTGGCGAAAGGATTTTTATCAACAAATCGCACCTTAGACTGCCTGTTCATCGTATGATAATTTACTTCAGTATCGCCTGAAACATCTGAACTGCCGTTTGCTTTGAGGGCATCTATAATGCTATTAATACGCTTCTCGGCATCCTCATAAATCGCTTTTGGAGATTGACCATTAATGTAGGCATTATATACAATCTTTATTGTTTGCTTTAGATTATCAAATATCAAAATGGTTTCTGGAATCATCAAGAATATATCGGGCATGTCGATGCAAGGCTTTTTATAATCTGGCACCCTTTCAAAAAACTTTACCACATCATATCCGATATATCCTACAAAACCGCCTGTAAATCTGGGTAGTCCCTTAACCGTCACAGGATTGAATCTGCCTAATATATCCTTTATTGACTGAAGGGGGTCGTCTGTCTCTAAAACTGTTGAACCGCCTTCCGATTTAATGGTTAGTTTTTTATCCTTGAATATTAAAGTTATTGTCGGATCAAGACCAATAAAAGAATATCTTGCCCATATTTCACCTCCTACGACACTCTCAAGCAAAAAAGAAGGTCTTTTATTGAGCTTAAGATATGCATTAACAGGGGTTTCTATATCTCCAAGTATTTCTTTATAAAGCGGGATAAGATTGCCCTGCTGTGATAGAGAATTGAATTCATCGAAGTTTATATTCATATTTAC
>JBBIKS010000093.1:0-5712 GCA_037445375.1 Nitrospirota bacterium
AAAACAGGACATTTCTATTTTGGTAAAAACAGGACATTTCTAAATTGGCTTGACAAGCAAAGAACTAAAAATTGTAATTTAATAAAAATGGTTGTTATACTTATGAGATTTATTAACTGATGCACTATAATTATTACGGAAAGCGATCATGAATGATAAAAAATTAATCGAAATTGCACAGGCTATCAAATTACTTATTTTAGATGTTGATGGCGTTCTCACCGATGGACGTATAATCCTTGACAACGATGGCAACGAACTAAAGGCTTTTCATGTCAGGGACGGACATGGAATTAAAATGCTCCAAAGGGTTGAAGTCCATGTAGCTATTATTACCGGCAGATATTCCAAGGTTGTCGAAAGAAGGGCTCACGAATTGGGTATAACTGAGATTTATCAGAGATGCCTTATGAAATCTGCCGCATATGAGCATTTGATTGAAAAACTGAATGTCTCTGATGATGAAATAGCTTATATTGGGGATGATGTCGTTGATATATCCATAATGAAAAGGGTCGCACTGCCTGTTGCCGTTGCAGATGCCACAGATGAAGCAAAGGCAGCAGCCATTATTATTACAAATATGCAAGGCGGCAGAGGCGCAGTAAGAGAGATTTGCGATCTGATTATTAAGGCAAAGGGCAAATGGGAAGAGTTGATGAATGAATACAGCAAATTTTAATATACCTACAATACTGACCTTAACGAGGATAATATTGATCCCTTTTTTTGTTATTATAACGCCCCAAAATCCTCTATTGGGGGTTAGTATTTTTATAATTGCAACTGCAACCGATTTCTTCGATGGATATTTTGCGAGAAGGTCAGGACAGATAACAAAATTCGGCATCATTTTAGACCCTATCGCGGACAAGTTTCTTGTAATAGCGGCACTTATACTCTTAGTAGATATGGTAAAGATTTCAGCATGGATAGCCATTTTGATAGTCATAAGAGAATTCTTTGTGACAGGATTAAGGGTCTTTGCGCTTTCCAAAGATATAGTCATACCTGCTGAAACAGGAGGGAAGGTCAAGACAGTTACCCAGATGACTTCAATTATTTTGCTTCTCTTGCCGGGCGGCATTGGAATGATTGATTTTTATGATATCGGACTTGTTTTAATATACATTGCAGTAGTTTTAACCTTGCTTTCGGGCTTAAAATACACCCTGTCTTTTTTTAGACACGCGCAGCATGATGCAAACTGAAAACGGAGTTCCTGCTAAATGGAAAATCTGATTGTTTTGCTTCTGTTGTCCTTCCTTATCGGTTCAATCCCAACAGGGGCGATAATTGCCAAAATAAAAGGCGTGAATTTGAGAAATATCGGGAGCGGCAATATAGGCGCTACAAATGTATTGAGGGCTATGGGCAAGGAAGCAGCGATTATTACCCTTGTAGGTGATATATCAAAAGGGATAATACCTGTATTTATAGCGAGACATCTACTTTCAAATATAGATATCCAAACTACTCATTTTGCTGGGATAGATGCTTATATTACAAAACCACAGATTTTAATTGAAGGTATCGCAGGTTTGTTTGCGATATTGGGACATAATTACTCGGTACTTTTAAATTTCAAAGGGGGCAAGGGTGTTGCCACGAGTCTCGGAGTTATATTAGCCATATCCCCACATGTGGCTGTAATTACTGCAACCATCTGGATGTTCACATTAGCCAGAAGCGGGTATTCATCCTTAAGTGCATTGGTATCCTTCGGCTTGCTTCCCCTGAGCATTTATATAGCCGATAGGTCAAATGAAAAACTCATTATTGCAGCAGTCATAGCTATCCTGATATTCCTAAGGCATATCCCGAATATAAAGCGTCTTATCAGCGGAACTGAAAGCAGAGTTTTCAAGAAGAAATAAGACTCATGTTAATGATGTGAGAAACTTGCAAAAATCATGTATTTAAATGCAGCCGCAAACTTCAGTTTATGAGTTTCTTTGTTTTCAATGCCTTACAAACGCAGTCTAACGCCTGCAAATACGACAAAAAACCTTTGCAAAAGCCTCATGTGTTATAATCTGTTTATAAAGTCAGGTTTTCTGTCATTACGCACTTGATGAGGAATCCAAAACCCATTGAAAACACTGGATTCCTGCCTTCGCTCGAATGACGGCTTTCAGCTGACATCCCCGCAGTCTCTTGGGCGGGAATCCAGAATCCTTCATAAAGACGATAGATGCCTGAATGAACCTTCCCTCCCTTGATGGGGGAGGGAAGCATAAGGAAACCCTGCAGCAAGCTACAGGGAATTACGAGTTCAAAATATCTCAAGGATTCCAAAGAAATCTCGGTCACTGGAGAAACCTTGAAGCACGGCACATATTTCATGGGACAGCAGGAGATAATTTCAGATGGCGGATTTAAATATAATGCCTCAAGTCTTGATGAGGCAAAATATATTATCTATTCACAGAAACCTAATAGCTTTTTGATAAAGATCAAAAAAAAGCAGCGGTATTGATAAATGCAATCAACGATTATGAAAAATACCTTACAGATTTAAAGGCAAAAATTTTCGAGGCATTCTTTAGCAGAACCCTTGACCATAAACAGGCAGATACATTGGTTAAGATAGTCATTGAGGAAATAGGGCTGCCGGATGTATAGTAAAAAATTCTTATTTATTGAACTTTTTTGAATAGGAGTATGATTTTGACCAAAAAAGCCGTTATTCTTTTGAGCGGGGGCATTGATTCGAGCACTACCCTTTCAATCGCCAACGCAGAGGGTTACGAGCTTTATGCACTCACCTTTGACTATATGCAGAGACACCACCGGGAACTAAAATCAGCAAAGATAGTTGCCGAAGCCGCGGGTGTTAAGAAACATTTAATTATTAAATTTGACATGGGACAAATCGGAGGTTCTGCCCTCACTTCTGATATTGAAGTGCCGAAAACAGACAATACGAGGACACCTCCAATTCTACGACATCGCTCTGCTTCGCCCGTAGGTTCGGGACAGCCCCCTATCCACTTCCCAAGTGCGGAATCAGCAAAAAAAGATTCTGAGACTATAAAATTACGAGCTGCAAGTAATAATCCTAAATCCATGATCCCTGTTACTTATGTCCCTGCCCGTAATACCATATTTCTATCATTTGCGCTTGCTTGGGCAGAGGCTCTTGAGGCATCAAATATCTTCATTGGAGCCAATGAGGTTGATTACAGTGGATATCCAGACTGCCGACCTGAATATTTAAGGTCATTTGAGGAAATGGCAAACCTTGCCACTAAAGCATCTGTCGAGGGCAATCTCAGATTTAGTATTAATGCGCCGCTGCTTTACATGACAAAAGCTGAGATAATAAAAAAAGGCATTGACTTAGGGCTTGATTATTCACTTACATGGAGCTGCTACGACCCGCAAAAAAGGCATGACTTAGAAGTCAGTAGTCGTGAGGCGGTAGTCAGGACGCAAGATTCATTAAAAGACTCTGAACTTGTTCCATGCGGTAGGTGCGATAGCTGCCTATTTAGGGCTAAGGGATTTAAAGCAGCTGGGGCTATAGATCCTCTAATTTTATAATGAGGTCATAAGTTATGAAGACATTAGGCATTAAAGGTCATTAAAGGGACACTTCCCATGTTTTATGTGTAATTGTCAAGACTTGATCTGACAAATCCGTTTGTCATTACTCTACTACCTGCAAGTTGTACCCAATCATTTTGTCCATTGTCATTGGCAGTGAGTCAATGAAGGTCTGCATTGGTGTTTTCCCGTAGCAATATTTGCCGCTATGCGTCCTTTCTTCGTTATATTGCCTGATCCATACATCAAGGTCATACTGAAGCTCTTGTAAGGAACTATACACTTTCTTTCTGATGTTTAGTCAAAGGATAAAGTGCTTTTACAGCGTCTGTCATACCAGAGAAGTCATCGCTCACTATAACCACAACCCTCTTTAACCCTCTGTCTATAAGGTTGTTAAAGACTTTAAGCCAGTCAGCCTTATTCTCGCTGCCAAAAAATGTATAAAATCCATATACATCCTTTTACCCTTGTAAATCTACTCCTAACACATTATAAACACATGCCTTTCTGACTTTAAGGTTGTCTTTTATCTCTGTGTGATAGCCATCTATAAACAAAGCGAAAATATCCTTCGGCAATTCCAGCCTTTTAAAATCATTAAGTCTCTCTGTTAGTTGCTCTCTTATCCCCATGAGTTCAGATTCAGAATACGGAAGCCCTAATTCCTTTTAATGTCCTAATAAGCTGGCTTTCTGAGTATCCATTAACTACAAGGCTCATTAATAAATCAACATAGCTGTCATCTGTCCGAATGTTTTGATTATTTATGATGGGGGAAAAGAAAGAAGAAGACAGGTTCAATACAATGCTGTAGCAGTAAGGCTTCCAAACTATGAGCATAAGCTTTATTTTTTTGTTGTAAGGGGATTCGGTATAAAGCCGATGATGCTTTTAACAAGCTGTTCTGTTGATATTTACAAGAAGGAGAGCATATGGACAATAGTGGAGTATTATCTTGCCCGATGGAAGTGTGATGAGTCCTATCGGTATATTAAGCAATGTTATAATCTTGAAGATATACGGATACAGAGCTATACCAGCATCTGTAATATAGTAGTGCTTGTGCTGGCAGTGTCTTATTTTGCAGCCGTTTATATTGGACAGAGTATAAAACTTAAGATGCTTGTAGAAAGGATATTCTTGATATCAAATAGATTTTTTGGAGTTCCGAGTTTTTTCAATTGTGCAGTAGCAGATGGGATCTTTAACCTGCTTTTTCCTGATAAGACTGCTTTGAGGGGTATAAAACCAAATGGCATTGATGATTTCCAGTTACGATTTGACTTCCGATAAAAACTCAGGAAACTCCAGTTTTTTCTATATTGATTTATATTTGAGGTTTTCCTGATATGCTTATACAAGTAAATGACACCCTCTATTGTTAGCATAGAGATAGAACCGATTAAAATTAACAATGCCCATATACCATATTTATTTTTCAAATTTTGATAATCAGCATAAGGAACAATACTTGCGAGAATATAAAGAAACAATGCCAATATCAAAGCTATCCATGCAAGAAGTTTTGGAGACTTTAAAACATCAAATGCCTTGCTTAATAACTCATATATAAAAGAACTCACGATTTATCTCCCTCAATAATCCCCCTCTCCTCCTCCGTCAACCCATAAAGCCAATAAACAATGTCATCAATTTTCTCATCATATATAGCATATCGTCATAATACTTTTTTCTTCCCTATAATTCTTACTATCTTATGCAACTCATCTGGATGATTCAGTTCATTCCAGCTTTTATGAATAAACTCATCAGCATAAAAGTCATCTTTCTTCCGCTGAAAAATCCATAGCCCTTCTTTTGAGGCGAGCAGCATCACCTTTGCTTTTAACCTCAATGCATAGGACTTTGCCTGATAATAAGCATCGGTAAGCAGTCGATGAGTGCTAAGAGAGAATTTCGTCTCTAAAATCATTCTTGCAGACTCCTCGCCTTTTTTATTATGAACACAAAAAGCATAATCTGGATATATGCGTTCTCCCTAAACCACTCCCCATTGTCAAGACAGAAAAATGGGTTGTATTTGGTGGATTAGCCAGAAGTCATCTCCATCGTCATGGTTATTATTGCCGCTGAAATATGCCTCATGCGGTGTCCGGTATCCAAGAGACTCATGGAATCTCTCTCTGCTGTAAAGCTCAA
>JBBIKS010000094.1:0-5599 GCA_037445375.1 Nitrospirota bacterium
TTCCCACAGCAAAGGCAATAACAACGCTTATAATAATAGATTTGGTTGACTTTTCGGCTGCTTCAGCATGTTCTTCAATATCAGGCGCGACCTTAATCTCCTCTGGCGGCGGCGGCAGTCCATCAGACTGTAGTTTTTTTTCTGGATTGTCTTTCATAGTTTCTCTCCTTTGATGAAAAATAATTTCATAATCAGTATTATTAATTTCTAAAGAACCATATTAGAGATTTCTTTATAAACATCGAACATTCTTGCTATGCCAGCCAGTTTCTTACCGTTTTCCAGTACTGGAAGGATTGAAATGTTGTGATGGATCATCAAAAAAGCTGCCTTTGCTATTGAGTCATCAGTAGTAACGAAGGTTTTTGCAGGCGTCATGATATCTCTTACCTGTGTTTCTGCCTGGTTTTTTGCGGACTCATTAAACATGTTTGCCTCATATGTTGCCAGAGCCTTATCTATGTCTGCACCTGCATAGTCCGTCATTATTTCAGGCTTGAGCAGTTTCGGCTCCAGACCCCTCAAGATATCTCTGAGGGTAACAGTTCCCATGAGGTTGTATTTCTCATCAAATATTAAGATAGCCATAGGATGCACACATTTGTCAGTTTCAATAAACGCCTTCTTTATTATTCCCATAGCCTGCTTGATGGTAAACCAGTAGGGAATATGGGGAAAATCAAAGACATCAACCATTATATCCTTTACAGTGCCATTCCTTTTCATATAACACCTCCTTACAGATTTTAGGATTTAATCTCAAAACCTTTTAAGCAAAAATGCTTAAAAACCTTAATTATCAATGTATTATGTATATTTTTATGACCTCCTCCTTGCTATCTTTCCGCCATTCCGACTTGTTCGGAATCGTTTTCCCTTCGTTCTTTTACAACCCCCTTATTATTATATTTTTCTGTCGAATTCAACCGAAAAACCTAATCTTCCTGGTCTTTTAACTGAACGGCTAAACATAATATTGCTCCCGTTCGAGTAGAATTGCTGCGTCAGCATCAGGGCAGCAGTCCTCACAGGATACTCAAAGAGCTTTGCCTCTTCTGCAGTTAAATGTGTCATTTCAAAGTTATTCTTTACATGCGTGATGTTCAGACCTGCTCTTTTTTCAAAAAACTCGAACAATGATATGTTTTCGAGGTCTTCTTTGAGCAGGTGCGGACATAGGTGAAGGGGAATAAATGATTCCTGAATCAATATCGTGATATCAGCGACTAACCGTAGTCGTTTAATAAGAATGATATGTTTATCATGAGCAATATCCAGTTTTTCAGCTAAATCATCAATTGGCATCATAATGGTCTGGGCAAGCATAGTAGTCTTTAGAGATTCAGAAGACTCGACCATCATCTCATCAAAACTTACTGCCATTGTAAGTTTATCTGCTACCACTTTCTTAATAACAAAAGTGCCTTTGCCCTGCTGCTTCATGAGATAACCATCTCTTGTGAGTTCTGATATAGCACCCCTAACCGTTGCCCTGCTTACATCATAAGCCCTGCAAAGTTGCTCTTCAGTGGGTATCTGAGAACCTACACTCCATTCTTCGTTTTCAATTCTTTTTTTAAGAATTTCATAAAGTTGAAGATAAAGTTTCAAGGGATTATCTCTGTCGATTAATTTGCCCAAATCTTACCTCAATAGTTATAATGAAATAATATTATTATATAAACATACTAACATCATAATAAAATTTACCTTTGCAATAAATATAACATCAAAAAATAAACTTGTCAAGGGGTTTTTATCAATGTTAATATTAAAAATATTTATGAATATCTTTAAAAAATTAAAGTCCATCTTTGAACAGCCGCAGGCATCACCGCAAATTAAAGAAGCTTTAAAACATAGGTTCTTAATATTCCAGAAACTCCTTTCATCAAATAATAATGTCCTTGAATTAATGGCGGATATGAGTGAGAAACTTTCGGCTGAATTCCTCTTTGACCGAAGTTATTTAGAGCAAAATACCCGCAAGATATCAGATGGAGTAAGGGAAATAGTTATTAATTTAAATAAATTATCTGCTAATAAATATAAATTATTAGAAGAGCTAATCAGTATTATTGATTCAAAGATAGAGGATTTACTCACGAGAAAATACAAAATATCAGAAGATGTATATACATTGCCGTTTGAAGATATATCAAAAGAAATGATAGAGAGATTTGGGGGTAAAAATGCGAATTTAGGCGAGGTAAGAAACTATATCGGTCTTCCTACACCCGATGGCTTTGCCATAAGTTCATATGCCTTCATTAAATTCATGGAACATAATGGCTTTCTTGATAAGATTGATGAAAGCCTGAAGACGATATCAATACAGAACTTTGATGAACTGACCAGAATAAGCAGGCAGATACAGGATATGGTTGTGAGGGGGAAAATACCCGATGATTTAAAAGAGACTATTTTCAAAGAAACAGATGATTTAAGGCAAAAAACAGGGATTTCTGATTTAAAGGTTTCCGTAAGAAGCAGCGCCATGCATGAAGACAGCGAATACAGTTTTGCAGGGCAGTATTATACTTTTTTGAATATCCCTGCCGCCGATATCATTCAGAGATATAAAGAGGTAGTGGCAAGTCTCTTTACGCCAAGGGCAATATTTTATTTCAAGACAAAAGGAATTGAAGAGTATGATATGGTAATGTCCGTCGGCATTTTGAGCATGATAGATGCTATGTCCGGCGGGGTAATATACACCTCTGATCCCAATAGTCCAAGAAATGACGACATTATAATCAGCGCTGTTCACGGACTCGGTAAGTGCGTTGTTGACGGCACAATAACACCGGAGATGTACACGGTAACGAGGCATCCTTGTATTGCTATCGCAGAAAGAAATATCCCTCTGCAGAAAAAGATGCTGTTTTGCAGATTGGACGGGGAAGTTGGAGAGATACCCCTGCCTGAAGCAGTAGCGGGGAAACCTAGCCTCACTGATGAGCAGATTATACAACTTTCTGAATATGCAATAGAAATCGAGAAACATTACCGCGGTTCTCAGGATATTGAGTGGGTAATTGATAAAGATGGCAATCCCCTTATCCTTCAAACAAGACCTCTGAGAATAATAGAGAAAGAAAATCCTAAGACTATCCCAACCCATGTAAATGGATATAATGTTTTAATAAATAAAGGCGTCATTGCATGTAAGGGTTTAGGGGTTGGAAATGCCCACATTGTTAAGACAGATGAAGACCTGAAAAATTTCCCTGATAATGCTGTTCTGGTGGTCAGACATACATCACCAAAATATGTAACGGTTATGAACAGGGCAGCCGCTATAATCACTGATTTTGGAGGCACAACCGGGCACATGGCTTCTCTGGCGAGAGAATTTCAGGTTCCTGCGATACTTGATACTGAAGTTGCAACAGAAATATTGAAAAATGGGCAGGAGATTACGGTAGATGCATTTAACTGTAATATCTATGAGGGGAAGGTTGAAGAACTCATGGAGTTTTCAGGCAAAAAGGCAGACCCATTCAAGGAGACACAGATTTATAAACTGCTCCAGAAGGTAATGAAAGTAATCGTGCCTTTAAATCTTTCCGACCCCGATGCGCCGAACTTCAGGCAGGAATATTGTGAAACCTTTCATGATATCACCCGCTTCTGCCATGAAAAGGCGATGCATGAACTTTTTGATATTGTAGGGACATCCGCTGATGATGTCGGCGCTATAAAATTTATATCGAACATCCCGATGGAAATTTGGCTCCTAGACCTTGGTGAAGGTGTCGGTGAATACAAGGGGTTTGTTAAAGAGGAAAACCTTGAGTCAGTTCCGTTTAAAGCCTTTTTCAAAGGTCTTTCTTCAATGAGATGGCCTCAGGGACAGGCGGTGGATGTCAAGGGTTTTATTGATTCCATGATACGGACGGTAACCATTTCAGAGGAGGAGCTTAAGAAGGTCGGCGAAAAGAGCTTTTTAATCATTTCAAAGGAGTATATGAATTTTGCTATCAGATTGGGTTATCACCTCTCAAGTGTTGAGGCATTTGCAGGAGAAAGCACTAATGACAATTATATAAAGTTCTTTTTCAAAGGAGGCGGGGCAGTAATAGACAGAAGGCTTAGAAGGGTAAGGCTGATAAAAGAGATATTACAGGCGCTTGACTTCAATGTTAAAATAACTGAAGATGTAGTAAACGCATCCCTTATGAAATACAGAAAAGACCAGATAGAGAAAACATTGGAAGTCATGGGAAAACTTACAGTTTTTACCAAACAACTCGATATGGTAATGTATAATGATGCCATAACGGATTTCTATATCGAAGATTTTTGCAGGGCGTATATTAAAAAATAGGGAACTTTCTCAAATTGAGTGAGTAAGATGTTTAGAAAGTCTTTCCTTATTCCCCCTTAGCAAAGGAGCAACAACCCCTTTAGCTAAATGGGGGATATAGCGGGGATTTGAATGCGAATTGGTCTAACTTATTCAGTATATGCTTAGATTTTTTGAATATACGCTCTTATTTCACTGATAAAAACCCTGAAATCACTTAATCTTTTTTTATAAATCCCGTAGGTTATGGCGTCATCCACCCCATCATAAGCATGGATAAGAAGGTTTCGGAATCTCACCATAGACTTAAAGATGTCAAGATTATGTTCAGAAACAATTCCTTCTTTTGCAAGAATGTCAAAGCACTCTGAATATGTCTCCGGCTCGTTTAGATCCATGCCGCCGACAAAATGCTTACAAATATCTATCATCTGTTCAATGGCGAGCTCAATGTTCCTCTCTATGAACCTTTTTGTAACAATCTGCTCCTTAAATTCGTCAATAGTCCCCACCTCCACAGACATTAGCTCCCTTAAAAGTTTTTCAATACGGCGCAATTTTTTCTCTATTAGCGTTTTATCAAGCATAGGCATTCATCCCAGATATGTGCTTATACTCATCATAGTCAGAGATTGTCCTTTCCCTGAAGCTGCGGTAAATAAGCTTATCTTTAATAGTCAAGACAATCTTTTTCTTCATTACCTGATGCCTGAGAAAAGCGGAGGCTGTATTCAATACCACAACATCAACATCTCTGCCTGCAAGTTCAGACAGCCTGTATATTAGGTTTAATAAATCCAGTCCTTCCGGAGGCTCTGCAAAAAAAATTCCTATATCAATATCACTAAGGCTCTTATGCCGTCCTTCTGCATATGAGCCAAAAGTAACGGCAAATATAACATTTGGATCGTTTTCTAAAAAATACTTGAGTTTTTCAATCATCCTCATAGCTTTCTGCATCCAATATTCCTAAATATGGTCTATTTATAAGCTATTGCTTTTTGTCATTCCGGCTTGTCTGGAATCTTTCCTTATTCCCCCTTAACAAAGGGGGTTAGGGGGTTGTTACAGAAGAATTCTCGACGTGCTTCGCTTGCGAGAATGACACAGAAACTGACTTTATAAACAGACTCTAAATAAGATTATACCACACTAAAGCCTATCCCATTTTTTTGTCAAATTCCGCATCAGAAAAGTGGAAATCCATTGTATGAAAGGAGGTCAGATATAAAAAGTGCAATAGATTAGACTTAATCTGACATTCTTTGGTAAACTAACAATCAATAAAAA
>JBBIKS010000095.1:0-5565 GCA_037445375.1 Nitrospirota bacterium
CGCCCTTATAGCCAGCATGTTAATTACACTCTGGACTGGACGTAAGCCCACAAAAAGAACATTTGAAATGCTTTGCTATCACTTTATGGGTTGGGCTGATGATGAAGAACTTTTTGATCATATAGAAAAGCTTAAACAAGCTGACAATACAAAGAAAAACACATAAGCATCAGAGGGGTTCTTTTTTTCCTCTCTCTCGCTATAGCTACTGCTTTGCCTGTTTGCAAATATTAATCTCTTTTTAGGTATTGTTGGTCTGCGCCTCTGCCATAAAAACAGCCCATATTAATTATCCTTTGCCTGCTTTGTTGTGCCTTGTAACCTTGTCTAATTTTGTATAGCAATATATATGCCGAACAGTATTGTGTATATACACCATTTAATTGCCTCATTCCTTTTGAAAGGTTGCCATCTGGTGTTTCTATAACAAAATGATAGTGATTGTTCATCAGGCAGTATGCATGACATAGCCAATTGTATTTTTCGTTAACTTTTTTAAGTGTGTCTAAAAAAAGCAGGCGGTCTTCATCATCTTCAAATATGTTTTTCCGCTCGTTTCCCCTTGATGTTACATGATATACAGCGCCGTCATATTCTATTCTTAATGGTCTTGCCATGAGAAATGTCAAAACATAACAATGAGAAATGTCAAAATTAAAGACCTGACCCCAAGCAAGCGCTCTTTGCAATTTTTCTCTGAAAATTCCCTCCTACCCACTCCTTGATTCTCAAAGCCCTATAAGAAAAAATATCTGTTAGCTGCCTTTTTATAATAAAATGAAATGGCAGAGCATAAAGTGGCGGCTGATATGTTACGATGTCCTGCAGAAATGTGCCTTTAGCTATGCTCTCAAAGGTGTGCAAATGGGACCACTTGCAATATGGACCACTTATTTGAATATCAGTGAATCTCTCGCATGGTTTGTAATCAATAATTCTGCTCTTCCATATCATTTTTAAGCCAAACACTTTTATCGTATATTCATATTCCGCTCCTTCATAAACCTCTGTTTCTTTGCACGCCTTCATCCTGAAGTCAAGCCAGTCAGGGGTTATCTCAAAGAGATTGCAGGGGTCTTTGAAAAACTCAAAGGCATCTTCTCGGGAAATGGGAATGGTCTGAGATGTTCTCAGTTGATATGTTTGAAAATCAACCTTCTTAAAGGCAATTAAAAAATCATCCGGTTGTTCGTATTCCACAGTGCATTATTATTAATTTTAAAATTATAGAATGCCCAATAATTATAACATTAATAATCCTTATCAGCAAAATAAGCCGTCTATATCTGAACTTGGGAAGATAATCTGAATCTTAATGCAGGGGGGTAAGGTTGTTTATGCCTGCTATGCCAAAAATATACTGCGTTTTAGGGTTGACATTTATATGCAATAACTATAATACTTCTATATAGTTTTTTGACTGTATTGTTGTGTTAATATCATACATGTCAAGCTATTGCGGTTTGCATAAAATCGTCTGCATATTGTTAAAATATGCAGGCTTAACGCAATAAGCCAGACACACTATTTTAAGGAGGATTTAAAGATGCCAAAAAAGATCTATGTAGGTAACCTCTCTTACCAGACTGATGAAGATTCCCTAAAAAATGCTTTTGATGCAATCGGAGAGGTTTTATCTGTAAGGATTATCAAGGATCCCACAGGCCGTTCAAAGGGGTTTGGGTTTGTTGAGATGACATCAGATGAGGATGCCGACAGGGCTATCTCCAGTCTGAATGGAACTGATTTTATGGGAAGAAACATAATAGTCAACGAGGCGAGACCTCAGACAGACAGAGGTAGCTCAAGCGGCGCAGGTTCAAGGAAGCCTTTCAGAGGCGGACGCGAGCAGTTTAAGCGCAGATAAAGTTTTGATATCAATCACATTCTAACTTCTCATACCAATGCTTGTGAATTTTTGATGCTCTATTGATAGTTTCTTGCGCAAGCCTTTTAGCAAGCACAGATATGATTATAGAATCATAAAGATAGCAACTAAAAATCATTTCAAAGCAATGTAAGGAGATTGTCTTGCCAAAACAGGCAGTTACAAATACTTCTATAAAAAAAGACAAAAAAGCAGATTATGCCAATGCAACTTATAAGAGCTTTTATGAGTTCGGTATCTCTGATAAAACACTCATCTCGCTCTCTGTGATGGGATTTGAAGAGCCTACTCCCATACAGAAAGTGGTTATTCCGCACGCATTGAGCGGTAAGGACATCATCGCACAAGCTCAGACCGGAACAGGTAAGACGGCTGCTTTTGGGATTCCTTTAATAGAAATGAGGGCCGAGATAAAAAACCAATATCCTTACTCTATCGTTCTCACTCCCACAAGAGAACTTGCCGTTCAGGTATCTGGAGAGATTAATAAAATGGGGGCAAAGTCAGGTGTAATATCTTTACCCGTTTACGGTGGGCAATCTATTGAACTTCAGATAAAAAGCATCAAAAGAGGAATTGATATTGTCGTTGGCACGCCGGGCAGGCTGATAGATCATATACAAAGAAAGACCCTCTTTCTGAATGAAATTAAGGCTGTTGTTCTTGATGAGGCAGACGAGATGCTGAATATGGGTTTTATTGAGGATATTGAGAAAATTCTCCTTACTACACCTTCAGAAAGACAAACAATGCTATTTTCCGCTACCATGCCAAAGGAAATTATTCTAATTGCAAAAAAGCATATGATCAAACCTATGCATTTCGGCGTTGATGCCGGTGAGATGGTCGTTGCAAAAATAAAACAGGTATTTTACGAAGTCCGCGAAGAAGACAAGATTAAGGCATTAACCAGACTTTTAGATGTTGAAGGTCCTCTGATAACCCTTATTTTCTGCCATACAAAAAGGGAAGTTGATGAAGTAGCTGGAAAGCTGCAGCAGATGGGCTATCCAGCAGGGGCAATTCACGGAGATTTCACCCAAAGTCACAGGGATGAGATGATGCGCAGATTCAAGGGAGGCGATTTAGATATACTTGTCGCTACTGATGTTGCTGCCCGTGGACTTGATATTCCAGATGTATCCCAT
The DNA here is from genome assembly GCA_037445375.1 of Nitrospirota bacterium. Classification (GTDB taxonomy): domain Bacteria; phylum Nitrospirota; class Thermodesulfovibrionia; order Thermodesulfovibrionales; family Dissulfurispiraceae; genus DYHD01. The sequence continues at coordinate 3,037 of JBBIKS010000095.1, forward strand.
GTTATAAACTTTAGCATCCCACAAGATCCTGAAGGCTACATACACAGGATCGGCAGGACAGGGAGGGCTGGGAAATCCGGAATAGCAATAACATTTGTAACCCCAAGGCAATACCGTCAACTCAGGCTAATTGAGCAGTCTGCAAAGACCCAAATAAAAAAAGCTAAGCTCCCAACCATAGAGCAAGTTAGAAAAGCCAAAGAGGATGAGATTGCCAATGTTATGGGAGAACTTATTCAAGACGGTAAACACACTCGTTTTTATGCCCTCGCAAATGTCCTCCTTGAGAAATACACGCCTAATGACATAACTGCTGCTGCTTTGTGTATGCTGCTCGACTCAGAAGATATAGATGAGATTGAGGGCATTGAACCCACTAAACATGCTGGCAAGTCAGATTTCGTGCGGCTCTTTATGACCATTGGGAAAAAAGACAAGGTAAGGGTAGGAGATATTGTGAAGTCCATCTCTGCTGAAGCAGGAATACCCGCCAGAAAAATCGGCAATATTGCGCTTTTTGATAAGTTCAGCTTTGTTGAGATCCCCGCCAATCTTGCTGACGGAGTCATTCATGCTATCAATGACAGCATCATGAGGGGACGAAAGATCTGCGTCCAGCGAGCCAAAAAACAGGACAAAGAATAAAAAATACCGCTTTATAGTGTCCCTCATCATATCCATTATGCAGTTAGATTTTATTTTATATAGCAGATATAAAAGATATAAAATAGAGCAGTAGTGCGGTTGGAAATGACAAAAAATAATTCTTCAGTATAATGCTGCTTTATGCACATCAAATTATTTCCTTTAACCCTTTTCAGCTTAATTGACAAGTGTTTTCCACAACTGTAAGCTTTTTGTTTCATTGTTGCGAAGCAAGACAAATCCTTGTTTCTTTGGAGACTCTATCTCTATTTCAGGATAAAGAGTCAGGGAATTAATTTTTTACTTGACAAAAACAATATATTAAAATATTATAATATATAAATATAATTTAAAAGGTGTTCAATATATGCGTTCTTTGGGCAAAAAAGCAGAACTGCTGAAAATAATTGCGCATCCTGTGAGGTTAAGGATACTTGAAGAATTAACTAAGGGGGTAAAGTGTGTGAGCGATTTTGAGGAGTTCCTTGAAATCAGCCAGTCGAATGTCTCGCAACATCTCTCTCTTTTAAGGACACACGGCGTAATAGACTACTATATTGATGGAAGGCTCAGATGTTATTTTCTCAGAGACCCTGTGATTCCGGATATATTGGAGGTGCTTAGAAAAGATTTTACAGAAGAATTACCAGCCCCTGCATGTTGCCCTGTAACAAAAAAGGGAATATATCCCGGAGACAGGAGGCATTAAAATGCAAAGAGAAATAGTGATGTTTCTTACTACAACGCCCTATAGTTTTGAAAATACACACACAATACTCAAACTCGCAGATGCCGCCCTCAAGAAGGGGCAAAAGGTAAGGCTTATCGCATTTGGAGATGGTGTTTTCTCAATTATCAAAGGTCAGCTTCCAAAGTCATTATCAGCGATGGAAAACCTTGTAGAGCGGGGTCTCAAGGTTGATATATGAACAGGCTGCATGATGAGCCGCGGTCTTGCGGAAGGCGATTCTCTTGAAGGTGGCGAAATGAGCTCATTGAAAGGACTTTTAAATGTCATAAAGTCGAATCCCATTTTTTTGAATTTTGGGGTATGAGGGGATTTATGGGAGGCATAACCATTTTTTTAAGAATGCCGCCATACGGCACTGCTGACGCTTCTGAGGCAATACGGCATGCCCTCGGGGGGGTAACTGAAGATATCTCAGTTAATCTTGTATTAATTGACGGGGGTGTGAATGCAGCGCGAAAGGGTCAGGATGTATCCAATACCGAATATTCAAGCATTGAGGAAGGAATAAGAGACTGCATTGATATGGGGGTTGAGGTTTTTGCAGACAGGGTCTCTTTAAGAGATGAAGGATTAGATCAGCAGGAACTCATAGAGGGAGTAAGGGTGATAAGCGGAACTGAAATGGCGGAATTGCTAAGTTATGCAGATGTAACGATGATATTTTAGTCATGGAGGCAAAGATGCTTGTGATAATCAAAAGCGCACCCGAAACAACGAATGGCAAAAGAGGAGTTAAAGTAGCGCGGGACATGGCGGCTGATATATGTTTTATTGAAAATGCGGTTTATTTTGCCGTAAAGGACCGCCTTGAAGGCTTCTGCGGTACTGTTTATCTGTTGGATCAGGATAGGAGGCTCAGGGGAATCAGCGATGCAAGCATTGAAAAAGATATCAAAAGAATCGATTACGATACATTAATTGAGCTGATGATAAAGGAAGATAATGTGATAGGAGCATTTTAAACGAGTGAGTTTATATCATACCCAGATAAAGAAACGAAGAGTTTAATTGTATAATTGTCAAGGGATTAAACAGTATTTTTACTTTGAAAGTTAAGTTTGCAATACTTAGCTTAAAAGTGCAATAGATTAGACTTAATCTGACATTCCTTGGTAAACTAACAATCAATAAAA
>JBBIKS010000096.1:0-5296 GCA_037445375.1 Nitrospirota bacterium
TCTGAGATATTTCCTAACTGTGTTTTTAGAAAGTTTTAATTGCCTTGCTATCTTCCAATTTGGAATATTTTACGCAGTCGCCTCCCTATTGGGCAGTATATTGCCGACTTTGTTTGCCTTGAAAGAAAGCAAATTATTTTATTGGATGACAGCAGCCTGATTTGCGAACGACATCCTGAAAGACAAACAGACAGATGCTTGGCTTGAAAAAAAGGGTTACACTGTAGTGCGTTTTGGGGATAATGAGGTTTTGACGAATACAAGCGGAGTTCTTGAAGCAATAAGGGAAAGGCTTCATAAGACACCCTCCCCTCAGTCCCCTCCCTTAAGGGAGGGGAAGTAACTACCTACATAAAATGAGAAACAACCAGTTTATTTACTGGCAGAAACTTATCAATGAAATAACTCTAAAATCCTTACTTGACTTCTATCTTCCTTTCTTTTATCTTTGCCTCTTCTTTTTTGGCAAAAACTATCTCTAAAACACCATTTTTTATCGTTGCGCTGACCTTATTGGTATCTATATCAGTTGGCAATAAAATGCTCCTTGAGAAGCTGCCATAAGGTTTTTCCTTCAAATAGTAGCTTTCTTCCTTTATATCTTCTGGTTTTTTATATTCACCTTTGATTGTAAGGGCATCATTGACGACTGATATATCAACATCCTCCTTATTTACACCTGGCAAATCCGCTCTTACTACAACATCGCTCACCCTGTCATACATCTCGATAACAGGTGCAATAACCTCTGATTTAGGTTTTATATAAGCCATCCTCCTCTGAATAACCGGAGAAAAAAACTCATCAAAGAGTTTATCCATTTCCCTTTTCATGTCATCAAGTTCTTTTGTTGCTGTCCATTTTATAATAGACATAAGGCACCCCCGTGTAAAATAAAGTCTCTGGATAATTTTTTAAAAAAAGCCAAAGGCTCATTATGACAATCTAACTGCATTTTTTGGGTCAAGATATATTTAGTCCGCCTCTACCGCAATAGCCGACTCTCTAAAAATAATGCCTGAATCTGCATTATAGTCAACCTCTACGGTTATATCCTCCTGAAATGTCTTGTTCAGAATTTTCATAGCAAGTGGATTTATTATTTCTTTTTGTATCGCCCTTTTTAGTGGTCTTGCCCCATAAACAGGGTCATATCCGCTTTTTGCAATATGTTCAATAGCACTGTCAGTTAAGACTATGTCAAGCTTTCTTTCTCTGAGGTATTTTTTCATCCGCCCTATCTGGATATTTACTATCTGTCTCAATAATTCCTCGCTAAGAGGATTAAATATAATGATCTCGTCAATCCTATTAAGAAACTCGGGCCTGAAAAAAGATCTTAAGTCATCCATTACTTTTTGTTTTAATTCCCTATCATTTCCTTTAGACCAATGCACTGCAGGTCGTTTCGATCTTTCCTCAAGAATCTCCTGTATATGAATACTTCCAATGTTGGATGTTAAGATAACAACCGTATTTCTAAAATCCACGGTTCTTCCATGTCCATCGGTTAACCTGCCGTCATCCAGAAGCTGCAAGAGCAGATTGAAAACCTCCTGATGAGCCTTCTCGACTTCATCAAAGAGTATTACTGAATAAGGTCTTCTTCTCACTGCCTCGGTGAGTTGTCCGCCTTCTTCATAGCCGACATATCCGGGAGGGGCGCCTATTAATCTTGATACAGTATGCCGCTCCTGATATTCAGACATATCTATCCTTATCATTGATGATTCATCGTCAAAGAGAAATTCTGCAAGAGCCTTTGTTAATTCTGTCTTGCCAACGCCTGTAGGTCCAAGGAAGATAAAGGATCCGATAGGTCTGTTTGGATCCTGAAGTCCTGCACGAGACCTTCTGATAGCATCGGAGACCGCTTTTATAGCCTCATCCTGCCCAACGACCCTCTTTTTCAATCTATCTTCCATGAGGATGAGTTTTTGAACCTCGCTCTCAAGCATCCTTGAGACTGGAATACCAGTCCATTTAGACACAACCTCTGCGATGTCTTCCTCATCAACCTCTTCCTTTAACATCTTTCTTTTAGATTGGACTTCAGATAACATTTTATTTTCTTGCTCTAAAGCCCTCTTAAGTTCTGGGAGTCTGCCATATCTCAATTCTGCTGCTCTTCCAAGATTGCCGTCCCTCTCTGCCATTTCAGATTCAATCTTTGTTTTCTCTAATTGTTCCTTTATCTCCCTGATTCTTTGAATTACCTCTTTTTCAGCCAACCATTGAGATTTAAAAATATTCCTTTCGGATTGAAGTTCGGCATATTCATGATTTATCTTTTCAATCTTATCTAATGCATCTTTTGAATCATCCTTAATAAGTCCCTTTTTTTCAATCTCCAACTGCCTCATCTTTCTTTCGATCTGATCCAATTCCATAGGCATACTATCTATTTCCATCCTAAGTCTTGCAGAGGCTTCATCAATCAAATCTATTGCTTTATCAGGCAAAAAACGGTCTGTTATATATCTTTGCGAAAGCATCGCAGCCGCTATCAAAGCTGAATCCTTTATTTTAACGCCGTGATGCACCTCATACCGCTCTTTAAGCCCTCTTAAAATAGAGATTGTATCTTCTATAATTGGCTCTTTGATAAGTATGGGCTGAAATCTTCTTTCCAGAGCTGGGTCTTTTTCTATATATTTTCTATATTCGTTTATAGTAGTAGCTCCGATGCACCTCAATTCACCCCTTGCAAGTGCTGGCTTTAGCATATTTGATGCGTCAACAGCGCCTTCAGCCGCCCCTGCCCCGACAAGCGTGTGAAGCTCATCAATAAATGTGATAATCTTGCCTTCTGATTGTTCAATCTCTTTTAATATAGCCTTGAGCCTCTCCTCAAATTCCCCCCTGAATTTAGAACCTGCTATGATGTTGGATATATCTATTACTATTAGTTTCTTGTCTTTTAAGCTGTCAGGGACATCACCCGAGACAATCCTCTGTGCAAGACCTTCAACAATAGCAGTCTTACCAACTCCGGGGTCGCCTATTAAGACCGGATTGTTCTTTGTCCTTCTGGATAAAACCTGGATTATCCTTCTGATCTCCTCATCCCTTCCGATAATGGGGTCAAGTTTGCCGTTTTTAGCAAGCTCTGTGAGGTCTTTGCCATATTTTTTGAGTGCCTGATATTTCTCCTCAGGATTTGGGTCTGTCACGTTATGCACGCCCCTTATCTCTCTCATCGCTGCTAAAACATTGTCGGTTGTTATTCCATGCCTCTTTAAGATCTCTGAAGCAGTCCCATAACTATTCACGATTGAGAGCAATATATGCTCCACGCTTATGTACTCGTCTGTCAGGTGAGCTGCCTCTTCATAAGCCTTCTCCAAAACCGATTTGAGCCTTGGGGAGAGATATATCTGCCCCAATGGAGTTGCCCCTGAGACCTTTGGATATTTATCTATTGACCTGTCAATCTCATCCTTAAGATTATTTATATTTACATTAAGTCTATCGAGTATTTGAGTTGCTATGCCTTCATCGTCCTGTAGCATTGCATAGAGTATATGTTCAACATCTATCTGCTGATTTCCTTTTTTCTCAGCAATTCGTTGAGCCTCCTGCAAAGCCTCCTGGCTTTTTTGCGTTAATTTATCTAATCTCATTATTATGCCCCCTTAAATCCTATAAATAGTGCCTGTTTAAAAGGTCGGGTTTTTTTCTCATTCCCCCAAGCGAAGCGAGTCGGGAATCCTTCTTAGAGAACGATTTTAGACAAGCCGGAATGAGGAAAAAACACAACTTGCACAGTTTATAAACAGGCTCTAAGTAAAAAAATGTTAATCTTCATTTTGTTTAAACACGTTTTTCAGTCTTGCCTCAAATTCTTCCCTGATATCATCCTCAACAAATCTCATAATATCTTTCATTTCATCTTGCAGTGCCTCGATTCTATGCCTCATCCTTAATATAATGTCAACTCCAGCCTTGTTAACCCCGAATTCTTTAGTCAATTTAATGACCAAATTCAGTCTCTCAATGTCCTCTTCAGAATAAAGCCTCTGCCTATTCATCCTTTTGGGGCATATAAAACCTTCCTTCTCATACATTCTAAGTGTTTGCGGATGCACTTCAAGCATTCTTGAGACAACGCTTATCATATATAAAGGTATTTTTTTATTTTCGTTATCGCGCCCCATTATTTAAGTTCCTTTCGCGGATTTCCTTTATAAAGAGATTCAATTACTTCTATGGCTTCTTTTGCCTTTTCAGGAATATCCTTCGGAACGACTATCTTAATCTCGACATACTCATCTCCGCGTTTTTTTGATTTTGGTGAGATAAACCCTCTGCCTGAAAGTTTCAACCTTTGTCCGCTCTGAGTTCCTGAGGGCAGTTTCATTAATGTCATACCATCTATTGTCGGGACTTCAAGCTTAGCCCCCATTGCAGCTTCTCCAAAAGTGACAGGAAGCTGTATATGAATATCATCACCTTGTCTCTTAAAGAAAGGGTGAGGCTTAATAGTGATTTCAAGATGAAGGTCGCCTGACGGGCCGCCTCCCATACCAGCATTGCCTTTGCCTTTTAGCTTTACAACTGAGCCATTATCAACGCCTACCGGGATTTTTACATTTAAGGTATCGGTCTGCAATATTTTCCCTCTACCAGCGCATTTTTTACATATAGATGTAATCTTTTTGCCTGTGCCTGCGCATTCTGGACATCCTTGCGCCATGCTGAAAAAACCCTTTGAAGATTTGGTGCTGCCCGCTCCTTTGCATTTGTCGCACTCTTTATAACTTTCTGCTCCGCTTCCACCACAGATATCACAATTAACGGTTCTTGTAAAAGTCATAGGTTTTGTGACGCCTGTAAAAGCATCTTCAAGTTTTAGCTCAATGCTTGCATATATATCCTCCCCTTTCAAGTAAGGCGTTTGTTTTTTGCCGGCTGAATTAAAAAGATCGCCGAATATATCGCCAAAATCGAAGGTTTCCTTAAAATTATAATTCTTAAAACCTTCAAAGCCTTCAAAGGTGGTGCTGCCGCTGTCATATTCACTTCTTTTCTGGGGGTCGCTTAAAACTGCGTAAGCCTCATTAATCTCCTTGAACTTCTCCTCAGACGTTTTATCGCCGGGATTTAGGTCAGGATGATATTTCCGAGCTAATTTTCTGAATGCCTTCTTTATATCTTCCTGACTTGCATCTTTGCTCACATTGAGAGTTTTATAGAAATCCTTTGCTGCTACTGGCATCACTCACCTCGAATTAAGATATATTAGTAAAAGTATATCAAGTATTATTAGTAATGTCAAGTAATACTATTTTAACGT
>JBBIKS010000097.1:0-5110 GCA_037445375.1 Nitrospirota bacterium
TATAGGACATTTCTATTTTGGCAGTATAGGACATTATCATTTTGGCGTTACAGCAAATTATTACAGAAAATAGTTTAAAATAAGGATTAAGATGTAATATAATATCATTGTATTTATTATTATATTGTTAAAACATAGTATTGCATACTAACTATGTTAGAGTTATTCAAAAACTTTTTGTCATCGAAATATAAGGTAAACGACAAATATCTTCCATATTATTTAAAGTGGGTTGCGGAAGGTTATCGTTTCCTTGATACCCCATTATCTCAATCTATTACAAATGACCAAAAATCTCAATTCCTCAAATATTTATCCAAAAATCATGAGGATTGGCAGGTTAATCAAGCTGATAATGCTCTCAGCTTTATAGTTATTTTCTTTCATCGCAACATCCTGATAAGGCAGGGTGCATTCCTGAGAACTTGATTAATGACTGGAAGGCAGTTGAAGAAAAAATGATAGAGGCTATCAGGCTTCGTCATAGGTCATACAGCACTGAAAAAACATACATTGCATGGTTTAGGCAGTTTCAGCGTTTTGTTAAAAGCAAAGACTTAAATAGTCTTGGCGCAAAAGATATTCAGGATTTTTTGAGTTATCTTGCCGTAGAACGCAAGGTCTCCACTTCTACTCAGAATCAGGCCCTTAATGCGCTTGTGTTCGTTTATCGTCATGTCCTTGATAAGCATATCGGAGATGATGAATTAAATGCTGTGCGAGCGGTTTATAAGAGACGGCTGCCTGTTGTGCTTACGGTAAAAGAGGTTAATTCAATATTTGATAAACTGTACGGCATTAATCGTTTGATGGCAAAGCTCATTTACGGATGCGGACTCAGGCTTCAGGAATGCCTAAGCCTAAGAATAAAAGATGTTGATATTGAACAGGGGATTGTAATTGTCCGTTCAGGCAAGGGGGATAAGGACAGAAAAACAGTGTTACCGGAAAGCCTTAAAGATGAACTTTTGCATCATGTATCTTCTGTGCGGGAGATATACGAGCAGGATAGAAAAGACAATATAAACAGCGTTTATCTGCCGGGCGCTCTTGAGAAAAAATATCCGAATGCAGGTAAAGAATGGGGCTGGTTCTGGCTGTTTCCTGCGAGAGACCTTTCTATTGACCCACGGAGCTTTATCATCCGCCGCCATCATATGCATCCTTCTTCACTTCAAAAGGCGTTCAAGGAAGCTGTAATGAAGGTCGGAATAACCAAGCAGGCATCGGTTCATACGCTTAGACATAGTTTTGCTACCCATCTGCTTGAAAACGGCTATGACATTAGAACTATTCAGGAATTGCTCGGGCACCGCAATCTACAGACCACTATGATTTACACTCATGTAGCGACTAAAAACATCCTTGGCGTAAGAAGCCCTCTGGACAAATAAATGACCGCCATTGACAAACTTAAAGAGGTTTCGGCCTTCCTAAAAAATGCAGGCATTGAAAACGACGCTAAAGAGGCCGAACTCCTTATAACAGAGGCACTTCTAAAAAAACATCAGGTTTCGGGTTTCAATGTTCAAGACCGGAAATGGATTAAATCTAAAATTTATGCAGGGGATTTAAAGATCGATGACGGGACTTTATTGCTCATCGACAATTTCGCAGAAAGGCGCGCTCATGGCGAGCCGCTTCAATATATAAGCGGTCATGTTGAGTTTTTGGGGCTCGTTATCAATGTTGGCAAGGGCGTCCTTATTCCAAGACCGGAGACGGAACTGCTCGCCGAGGAAACGATTAATCTGCTGAAGGAGACGCCCCCTTATACCCCCCTTAGTAAGGGAGGGTCTCAGGAAGCGGTGAAAATTCTTGACCTCTGCACGGGAAGCGGGTGCATTGCGCTGGCTCTTGCAAAGCACTTTCCGCACGCTGTTGTTTACGGCGTTGATATGTCGGATATTGCATTAGAATATGCAGTGAAAAACTCTAAGGAGAATAATATACAGAATGTGCATTTTTTAAAAGGCGATTTATTTCATACCGCAGAGGATTTCTCTGAATTACTGAAACAATCCCCTATATCCCCCTTTATTAAGGAGGAATTAAAGGATTCCGGGACAATTGCATCGCAATCCTCACATACTTCAATATTCACTGTTCACTCTTTTGACTGTATAGTATCCAACCCTCCTTATGTTAAAAGGGCGGATATACGTAATCTTCAAAGAGAGATAAGGGATTTTGAACCTAACGAGGCGCTTGACGGGGGCGAAGACGGGCTTGATTTCTACAGGAGGATTTTGAAGGAAGCGCCCATATTTTTGAAAGAAAAGGGATTGCTAATTATGGAATTGGGAGTTAATCAGTCCGGCGATGTAATGGAGCTTGCATTAAAAGCTGGTTTCGGGAATGTGAAATTTGTGAAGGATTACGCTTCAATCGAAAGGATCTTCATCGGAGAAGCAAACTGAAAGCAGTATCAGTTTTCGGTTTCTCTCATTAGTTCATGAATGGCTTTAATCTTTTTCAATAATCCTTTGAGTTCGTCCAGTTTAATCATATTCGGGCTGTCGCACAAGGCCTTTTCCGGCTCTGGATGAACCTCCATGAAAAGACCGTCCACCCCTGCTGCGACGGGCGCCTTTGCAAGAGGCTCGGCAAACTCCCGCTGCCCGCCGGAACAGCTTCCCTGCCCGCCCGGCAGTTGGAGGCTGTGGGTGACGTCGAATATTATTGGGTAGCCGAAAGAGCGGATGATAGGAAATGACCTGAAGTCAACGACGAGATTGTTGTATCCGAAAGACGTCCCCCTTTCGGTTATCAGAAGGTTATGATTGCCCGTAGATGTGAATTTGTCTATGATATTCTTAACGTCCCATGGGGCGAGGAACTGGCCTTTCTTGATATTCAGCGGCTTTCCCGTGTTTGAGGCGGCGAGTGTAGAGAAAAAGGCGGAAATTGAGATGATTTTTGATAAGTTCTGGGTGAAAACTTAACAAGTTGGGTTAATATTGCTTTGGTTGCCTTGCAATCTTTCCGTGTGCTTCGGCTATTAAACAGTTATCTTTTTTTCTCGTAAGTTTGGCAATGGCTGTAATCAGCCGAGAGTTTTTCTTTAGAACCTCTGCCTCAATAATTACCGTCTCACCCGTAAAGAGAGGTTTTTTAAATCTGACTGTTATCTCCGCAGTTATAGGATAGACGCCGTTTTCAATAGCAGCATAAATCATTGCCTCATCCAATACTGTTGATATAATTCCCCCGTGAGTGATATCCTTGTATCCCTGATGTATTTCAGATGGTGTGAATTCAGAAATAACCTTGCCATTTTCATTATTAAAAGCAATCTTCAACCCGTAAGGGTTATCTTTGCCACAGACAAAGCAGCAGCTGTCATACTGAAGTCTTAGTTCGTTTCCCATTACTTATTCATCATTTCAAGGAATTCTTTATTGGTCTTTGTTGCTTTAAGTTTGCTCAATAAAAACTCCATGCTCTCAACCGTGCTTAATGGGGTCAGCACCTTCCTGAGTATCCATGTTTTATTCAAAGTGTCTGGGTCTAAGAGCAGTTCTTCTTTCCTTGTTCCAGATGAGTTGATATCAATACTTGGGAAGATTCTCTTATCTACCAGCTTCCTGTCAAGATGGACTTCCATATTGCCAGTTCCTTTGAACTCTTCAAAAATAACATCGTCCATTCTGCTTCCTGTATCAACAAGGGCAGTAGCAATAATAGTGAGGCTGCCGCCCTCCTCAATGCTCCTTGCGGTACCAAAGAATCTCTTGGGTCTTTGCAAGGCATTAGCATCGAGTCCTCCGGAAAGCACCTTTCCGCTCGCAGGCGTTATTGCATTATAAGCCCTTGCAAGCCTTGTAATGCTATCCAGCAGAATTACCACATCTCTTTTTGTCTCTACTACTCTCTTTGCCCTTTCTATAACCATTTCAGAGACCTGACAATGTCTCTGAGGGTGTTCATCAAATGTAGAACTTATTATTTCAGCACTGCTAACCTGTCTTTTCCAATCTGTGACTTCTTCTGGCCTTTCATCGATCAGCAGTATAATCAAATGGATATCTTTATGGTTTTTTTTGATAGCCTTTGCAATTGACTGAAGAAGCATTGTCTTGCCAGTTCTTGGGGCTGCAACCACTAATCCCCTCTGTCCCATGCCTATCGGCATCATCAAATCCATCACCCTCATGGCATAATCAGTCGGATTATGTTCGAGGTTAATTTTGAGGGTAGGATAATATGGCGTAAGATTATCGAAAAGCGGGCGGCTTATGTTATCTTCTGGCGGCTCATTGTTTATGCTCTCAACCTTCAAAAGGGCAAAATACCTCTCGTTTTCTTTGGGAGGCCTTATTTGTCCAGTTACAAAGTCTCCGGTTCTTAGTGTAAATCGCCTGATTTGAGAGGGCGATACATAAATATCGTCAGGTGAAGGCAAATAACTGTAGTCAGGCGACCTGAGAAAACCGAAGCCATCTGAAAGGGTTTCTAAAACCCCGGCTCCTATGACATTGCCTGATCTTACTGATTGTGCCTGCAGAATTGAAAAAATTATATCCTGTTTTCTCATGCTTGTTGCATTGTCAATACTTAAATCTTTGCCGATGTGGATGAGTTCGTCGATTGTCTTTTGTTTCAATTCTGCGATTGAAATATAATTTTCCATGTCCTTGTTGCTCCTATGAATTGGAATAATTTATAAATAAATACCAAATTTGAATTTGTTTGGGATTGTTAAATTGATAACTTTTTAAAATAAATGTGAAATTAATTGCAAAAATGGGATTGCTCAAGTTAGTTTTTTTCAAAGAAATAATGACTTTTAAATCTTCAAATGCCTATTTTAGTAATTATTTAAAGCTATTTCAAATGTTTTTTTATAATCATTCCAAAAAAATTTACCAGAAAATATTGATTAAGGATTATAAAGAGAGCATCTGATATGGTCTTATGTATGATTTTATAAGGTATTTATAGCTATAAAGGACTAGAGTTACTTCATCTTATCCTTAATTTAAGGATTGATAAGCAGAAACTTGTTATTAATATACACGATGTTTAAATGTTTGTCAAGAAAAATTGCCTGCCTGTCAAGCCAATTTAGAAATGTCCTGTTTTTACCAAAATAGAAATGTCCTGTTTT
>JBBIKS010000098.1:0-4263 GCA_037445375.1 Nitrospirota bacterium
AGTCCCAAACTCGCAATAAGGATTCATCCCTGCCCCGAAGGAAGACGCCGTATCAAAACGCCCCCTTATTTTGATTTTATCAGAAAAGGGGGGTGAAAAGAAAATTTTTAAGGAGGCATTTGAATGTTTTTCAGATCACTAACCTTAATTATTCTGCTGTTTGCCATAATTGCTCAGGCGGCCTACGCAAAAATAACTACAATCCCGGAGATAGTAGTCGAAGGGGAGACAATTACCGAAGATAAAGGCAATGTCTCGATTAAGAGCGAGGCGCTTCCTTCTTCCGTACAGGTGATAACAAAAGAGGATATCGAGAAGATGCCTGTGAGACATTACCTGGACATATTCAGAAAGACCCCTGCCATTATTACGAGCCATTACGGACAGGGAGATGTTGCGGACGGCTTCGGAATGAGGGGTTATTCGAGCGGGCATGGCAGTCAGGTGGCGATATTTGTCGATGGAGTTCCGATGAGCATACCACATCACAGCCATTCTCACGGTTTTGGAGACATCGGTTGGCTTGTTCCAGAGATGATAGAGCGCATTGAAGTCATCAAAGGTCCGTTTTCAGCCCTTTACGGAAATTTTGCCTTGGGCGGAGTTATCAATATCATCACAAAAAAGTCAGAGAAGTCTCCGTCTATCGGAGCAGAGGCAGGCAGTTACGGCTCGTTCAGAGGAGTAACGAGCATCTCTAACGCTCAATGGCAGCCCACGCCTTTCCTTGTTTATGAGGCGTATACAAAAGACGGCTACAGAGACAATTCCGACTATACACGCTATAACTTTTTCAATAAGCTCACTCTGCCGCTATGGGACGGCAGTCTCTCGATAAGAGCGCATTATGTAAAAAGAGATTGGGGAGCGCCGGGGTATCTTTCTCTTTCCGATGTTAAAGCTGGTATTGTGCAAAGGACTCAAACTATCAGTCATACAGATGGCGGAAATAGTGAGTACTACAATCTTGTTTTAAACTATTCACCAAAAGGAGGGACCGGATTTCATGCCACTCTGTATGCTGCATCCGAAGACCATAATCGCTATGGAACATGGCCTCCAGACCCACAGCGTCTTGAGCATAATGAGAGGCATTTCTTTGGCTGGAATATTCTTTACAACTACATGCCTACAAGAAATCTTTCACTAATATTTGGCACAGACGGAAGATATGACAACGGCGAAATGCAAAGATATAACACAATCAACAGGGCAAAAACAGCTAAGATCCGTGATTGGCATATTGAGGAGCTAAGCGCAGGTCTTTTCTTACAAGGGCAGTATAAGCCTGCTGATTTTTTCAAGATCGTAGGCGGCTTGCGTTACGACCACTTTGATTTCGATATTGATAACAAAATAAAGCCAAGCAATTCTGGAAGCGGGGATACTTCTATTTTCAGCCCAAAGATAGGCTTTGTCATAACGCCGCTTAATAACCTCAACATCTTTGCGAATAAAGGGCTTGGCTTCAGGACGCCTTCTGCCGCTGAAATGTCTCCTCATGACAGGGATTACAAGAATTTCAACCTCAAGCCCGCAAAGGTTGACACATGGGATGTAGGTTTTAGCGCGCTGCTGTTTGAAAAACTCCATCTCGCCTTTGACTATTATCTGACCGATATGGAGAGGGAGATAAGGGTGGTAGGCGGAGAGACATTGACTATAGGCGAATCAAAAAGAGACGGCTATGAGATCGAGGCAAAATTTTATGCCACAAATGAGCTTGCCCTTTATTCAAATTACGGGGGGGTAAAGGCGCGGATAAAAAATCCTGCCGTTAAGGGTGAAGACAGAGTTACAGGTGTGCCAAAAAGCTATATTGGCGCAGGCATCGAATGGCAGCACAGGTTCGATAAAGAGAGTCATATGACAATCGATTTCGGCTATCAGTATCTGGGTAAGGCTCCGCTCAATGCATCTGGATCCTTACAGAGACCACCTGTTGACCGATATATGGTAAAGGCTGCTTATAACATCAAGGGCTGGACGCTCTTTGCCGAATCGACTTATCATCCGAGAAAGTACACATCTGAAGGCATGTTTCTTAGCGGTGGCGCTGTTAGGTATGACCCAAAGCCAGTATGGGATGTAAGTGCAGGCGTTAAATATCAGTTTTAAGTTGTTTCATAGTCCGCATTTTTATGCGGATAGAAAAACTTATGGAGGTTACAAGATGAGACAAGTTTTAATTGCACTTATTGCAATGTGTTTTTTGATGTTTTCAAATGCCTTTGCCCATGATGCATGGATTGAAAAGAAAGGAAACAATTTTGTCGTGGTTTATGGACATGGCGTGGCGACAGAATCTTATGCTCCCAATAAGGTCAAGGAAGTGAAGGCATATGATGTCAATGGAAACATTGTTCAAGTGGTTATTGAGAAAGAAGGCTATCCTGTAATAATAAAGCCTAAAGGCAATGCCGCACTTATAACTCTCTATTTTGACAACGGCTTTTGGTCAAAGACCCCCGAGGGATGGAAGAATAAGCCTAAAAAAGAACGGCCCGATGCGGTTGAATCATCTCATTCTGTGAAATATAGCAAGGCGCTGACAGCATGGAGTGATAAGCTACCTAAGCCGCTTGGCATGAAAATGGAGATTGTACCATTAAAAAATCCACTCTCACTCAAGGCTGGTGATATTCTTCCGATAAAGGTTTTTTTTGATGGTAAGCCTATGGAAGGGGCATCAGTTGATATAGGCGGCTACCATAAAGAAGACATGAAGACAGATAAAAACGGCATGGCTGAGGTAAAGATTCAAAAGGCAGGCTCCCAAATAATTGCAGCAGGCATAAAAATCCCCCTCAAAGACAATCCTGGCGCCGATATCTTGTCTATTTCTACTAATATTACATTTGAGGTAAAGTGATGCTGCAAGGTTTTATATATGCAATTATGCTTCTGCTCCTGCCTAATTTTTTATTTTTGGCAGGGGCGGAAGCCCATTCAGTTCACTATCAGGTTGAAAATAAAGGCATCAGCGTTAGGGTTTTTTACTCACCTGAAGAACCTGCAAGCTACTCGGCTTATGAGATATTTGGACCTAATGATGCGATCCCCCACAAAAAAGGAAGGACTGATAAAAACGGCTTTGTTTCGTTCCTGCCCGACAGGGCGGGCAAATGGATAATCAAGGTTTCGGGAGAATCAGACCACGGGCATCACGGTGTGCAGGTAGAAGTCATTGTAAATGAAAGCCTGTTTACGGAATCATTCAAAAAACCTCTGATGGCAAGATATAATATGTTTATTGCAGGGGCTGGTTTTATCTTTGGTATTTTCGGGATATTAGCATTATTAAGAAAAAGAAGATAGAACCTCCCGCAGTAACAAAAGCAAAAGGAGGTAAGAGCTATGGTTCAGAGATTATTATTAATCTCATTGATGATAGCCTTTATATCGGGCTGTGCACCTGTAATATCAAAGCAAATAAGGGAGCAGGTATCACCAGCTTTAACCTTTGGAGATGTATTGAGAGACCCTGATGCTTATAGGAATCAAATGGTGATATGGAGCGGTGTAATTGTTAAATCAGAAAATACAAAAGAAGGGACTTTAATTGAGGTTCTGCAGAAAGCCACTGATTCAAGAGGCAGACCATTAGATGTGGATAATTCTGGTGGGAGGTTTCTTGCATTACACTCTGAATATCTCGATACAGCTATTTATAGCAAGGGCAGAGAGGTGACCATCGCCGGTAAAGTGTTGGAAAAAAGGGTTTTGCCATTGGGTGAGATAGAGTATGCTTATCCTTTGGTATTGATTAAAGAGATTTATCTTTGGAAGCCAATAAGGGAAGATAGATGGGGACATCCCTATTGGTGGTATTATCCTCACTGGTGGAGATACCCATATTGGCATCCGTATTACTAAGACCTAAATTGAGAGATTTATTATATTAAATGTAGCCGCACCCTTTAGGTTGCTAAAATTTATTGGAAATGATTTCCCCAACTGGTTAGAGGAAACCGCAGACTAAAGCCTGCGACTACATGTTCCTTTCAGAAGAATCGCTTAATTTATGAAAGATAATGATTCAATGTATATAGCAAAAAAAGAGCAATAGAGAGATAGTGCGACGGTGCCATAAAAAATTCAAGATTTAAAATTTAAGAACTTTCCCTCTTAAGATCGAGGAATCTACCTTGCTGCGAATAATCGCTAACTGAAATTTTAGATATGAAAATGTTGATAGAAAAAATTACAAAAAACAGATTAGGGTTAATTATATCGTTATTTATCCATTTTTTGATTCTATTA
>JBBIKS010000099.1:0-4142 GCA_037445375.1 Nitrospirota bacterium
GGTAGTAGAGTAATGACAAAGGGATTTGTCAGATCAAGTCTTGACAAGTACATCTAATGTTATACATAAAAAGGGCATTCTTGAGAAAGGATTAAATCTTGTCTTTAAACCTATCTCACCAACCAGTCTTCTCACTAAGATAAGGCAGGTTCTCTCAGAAAAAAGCTAAAAGACGCTGAATTTAAAGTATTTCTTTGGCTGTTCCTTTATATCCTTTGTTAATAGCTTCAATTCTTCTATCACATCCTTAAGATTCGTAACCGTCAACTTTAATTCCCTTGCCAGTTCCTTATCCTTAAGCAATGCCCCAGCAATTCCTTCACCCGCATTAACGCTCTGAGCAATGGATGAAAGTCTTTGAGATGCATCGTTTAGGTTTTCATAAAGGGTTGTGTCAGAAACAAGTTTTCCTAATGTTCCTTCCCCTGCATCTATCTTTGTTGTTAAATTCTCAATTTTTGCAGTTGCAGCAATCAGTTTGTTATATAAAGTTGGGTCTTTAATCAGCATATTAAGCGTCCCATTTGAGGTATCAAAATCTTTTAATATAATTGAAAGCCTTTTTGTGGATTCGCTTAGGTTCTGATATACAGCCGGGTCATTTATTAATTTCCCAACAGTGCCCTCGCTTTTTTCGATCTTCTCCATGAACTTGTCAAGCTTATCCACAAAATCGGTAATCTTGCTGATAGAGCCAGCACTGGCATCAACGAGGTCTTTAATTTCAAGTTGACTTTTCCCCTCAATAATATCACCTTTGCTGATTGGCATTGCAGCAGGGGAGCCCGGTGAAATTTCAATATATTTATCTCCCAGAAGCCCCATAGTCTGAACTGTTGCCTTAGAGTCTTTTTTAATAAAATTCAACAAATCTTGCCTGATTGACATAGCGATTATGATTCCATGCTCCTCATGAAGCTTCATATTCTTAACAGAGCCTATCTCTATACCGGCTATCCAGACAGGCGAACCGTTTCGGAGTCCTTTTACATCGTTGATATTCGCCTTTATTTCGACCTTTGGTATAAATAGATTCTCTAATCCCCCTGCAAAAAAAACAGTGAAAAAAAGCACAAGGAGTGCTATTGTTATGACAATTCCTACTTTTAATTTTGACCACAAAAGCTGTTTTTTTATATCAAACATGACCCCCCCCCTGATTTCTAAGTTATATATTGTAATGCAGCTCGCTCATAAATATAATTATATCTGGAAAATTTGACTTTGCCAGTTCATTTTTATCGCCATCAAATACAATTTGTCCATTCTTAAGGAAGATAAATCTATCAGCAACCCTCAGGGCATCAACCAATTTATGGGTAACTATTATATGTCCAGTGCCGTTTTTGCTTAATTCTGTGATTAAACGACAAATGTTTTCAGCATTAACAGGGTCTAATCCCGTAGTGGCTTCGTCGTAAAGGAACATCTTCGGCTTTGTAACAGCCAATGACCTTGCAATAGCAACCCTTCTGTGCATTCCGCCGCTCAGTTCATCGGGCATGTAATCCATTGCATGCTCAACCCCGACAATCTCCAGCAGCTCCTTAACTTTATTATCAATCTCATCTTCTGACATCTTAGTAAATTCTCTAAGACAAAAAGCGACATTTTCCTTTACATTCAAAGAATCAAAGAGGGCGCCGTCTTGAAAGACAATGCTAAACTTCTTTCTGACATCCATGAGTTCATCTTCACTTTTGATGGTTATGTCCTCATTATCTATCAAAATTCGCCCCGAATCAGGTCTCAAAAGCCCGACTATAAGTTTCAATATGGTTGTCTTTCCTCCTCCGCTTCCACCCAGAATTGCTATTCTTTCACTCTCTTGAATAGTGAAGCTCACGCCTTCAAGTATATGGTGTTCTCCATAAGAAAAAAAGATATTGTCAAAAACAATCATATTGAGAACCCAAGTACGTAAAGTAAAATCCTTGTTAACATGAAATCTGAGATGATAATCATTATGATTGAAAATACAACAGCGTTAGTCGTGGATTTTCTCAGACCCTTTGCCCCGCCTTTGGTTGTAAGCCCCATGTAACAGCTTATAGATGAGATCAAAAAGCCGAACATAAAAGGCTTTATTGAGCCAGAAAATACATTCTCAAAATCCAAAATGTCTCTAATCGAAGTCCAATAGACAAACCCGCTTTGCTGGCTCACAAAAACAGCGATATAGTAGCCGCCTAAAAGTGCAATAGCATCGCCGATAATTGTAAGTGCCGGGAGCATAAGGATGGAGCTGACGATTCTTGGAGTAACGAGCTTTTTAATTGGATCAACACCAAAGACCCTGAGTGAATCAACTTGATGACCTATAACCATTGAACCCAATTCAGATGCCATTCCAGCCCCGACCCTTCCGCAATATACAAGCGCCGCAGTAACCGGACCTACTTCTCTGATAATCGAGATTCCGACAACTTTACCGGTATACATCTTCAAGCCGAGCGCTGACAGCTCAGCCGAAAGCTGTAAGGATAACGCCATCCCTATAAAAAGCGATACGATCATGACAATTATAAAAGAGCCAGCCCCAGCATAATCCATCTGCTCGATAGTATCTTTAAAATAAAAGGGTCTCCTGAATATACCAGCCAACCCATTGAACGCAAGCAGGTAATAGTCTTGAAGGTCGCTTATTAATCTCTTTATTTTTTCAGACATATTAAGAATATAACTATCTAAATAAGTATTATCCATGCTTGACGGAAAACTTTATGAAAGCAAGCGATAATCAAAAATAGGCTCTCCGACTGTTCCATTAACAAGCATAGGACAACGGCTCATACCAAGCCCAGAGTTACAACCTAACTTAGGATATCATAATCCTCATAAGGTTTGCTTCATAACATAAAAATATTATACATTATATAACATAAACCCGCTTAGTTTAGGCAACCCGTGATGTTTTCAATAGTCTCTCCATCTTTTCATTCAAAAGTAATCAACCTGTAATAATCATGTAACACTAATCCTTTATATTAAGTTTCAAAAATGTGCACAGCCAAATAAAAGGGAGGAGAATTTCATGGAATGCGAGTATTTAAATCGATTTAGTCATTCTGAGCTACAATGGACAATACAGTCATGCACAGCAAGCAACCGTCCTTATTGCCCAAGCATTTCAGAATTGCACGATTATTGTAAAGGCAGTGAACTCAATAAATGTCCTATATTGCTAAGGAAAGCAAGTGCCTGCATGAATATTAACCTCAAAGCCGACAATTTTGTGGCAACATAAGAACACAAACAATGAGACTTAATTTCGCCTTTAACTGTAAAATATAGCCATGAGCAATTAACTGCCAATCAAGAATTTCCAATGGGTTGTTGCCACATCCGCCTTTCAACTCGAGGATTCTCCTTATGCCGACTGGACATCATGAAATGAGATACTAAGCTAAAAACCAGAACTTATAGACCATTACAACTCATATAAAATGACTTAGCATTATTAAAAGATATCGGCGTAAATGCCTATTGCTTCTCTCTTGAGTGGAGCAGAATACAGCAGCGTGAATATATCTGAGATTATGATGCGATAGCACATTATCAGGATATTTATAGACATACTTAAACCCATCTTCTACAGTTTAAAAATAATAATTCAGTAATAACAAGGAGTTACGATAGCTGAAAGAGGGCGTGGCACTACAATTATCTATTTTATTTGCCAAAGATATTTTATTAGTTGTTTGTAGCATCTTTAACTGCAAAAATGGGGTCAGGTCTTGAATCTTGGCATTTTGTTCATTCTTGGGGATTTGTATTGATATAGGATATAGACAAAATGTCAATATTCAAGACCTGACCCCATAGCTTACTTCTCATCCAATCCACGGCTGTGTCGGGATCAGGTATGTTGCTATAATCTATCAGCTTCATTAACCCTTCATCGCCTTTGAGTTCCCGTAAATCCTCAAAACTCCTGCCTCCACCCTGCAACATCAAAACCATGCTGTTTACAAATACTGAGGGCTTGAAGCCTCTGTTGCTGCCGGGTTGGGGTAAATGCTTGTCAACTAATTCTCTTAATCCTATGCCGTGATTATATTCAGCAAATAATGCTAATCCGCTCCGTGCTGTCAATACTTCTTTTGTCAATCCCAGCTTGAATGGAAATATCGTTTCCTGTA
>JBBIKS010000100.1:0-3992 GCA_037445375.1 Nitrospirota bacterium
TTTGGTTAATGTTTTACTATACCAAAATGTTACCTAATTATTGAGCATTAACAACGGTTCTATATTTTCTCATTTTCTTCCTTCTTTGGCTGCCATTGCTAATTAATAGAACCGCCCCCTGTTCTTTGATTGCTGATCATTATTGATAACCAATGGGTAGGACAGCCGAGACGGCTATCCTATGCTTGCGAATAAAATCGCTCAATGAAGGTACTAATAATAGCACCTTCATTGATATTGAAATAAGGATTCAATTTACAAAATTGAACCCGCAAAGAAGGCGGTCTTGCATTTGTGTATATCCAACATCTGCAAATCTACTTTACTTTATTTCGTGCTCTCACATTTTTCATTCCACAAACTTAATTTTTTCCACGGATTGACACCAACCATTGCATAATCTTCTGGCATCTCGCCATCCTTTAAGGAAAACTCTTTTATCACAGTTACATATTTTTTATAGTTCTTGAGGTTATCAAACATAAAGCCTGCAAGCTTAACTGTCTCTGCAGGGGGCGTCTTTTGCTGTGATGGCTTTATTCCTGCATCGGTTCGTATCTTGTCCCAATCAAAGGCGAGGACAACTCCTGTAGAGGTCTTGTCGGCTCTATTGTGTTTAAAATAGATACCTGCTGCATTCTTTGCCTGCACTGAAAGGCACTGTTTATCCGCATCATTTAAAGGCATGGCTGTCAAAGAACGTTTGCCTACAGTTGTATTAAGGATAGTCTGTATTGCGTCATCCTTACACCATGGCGGGCTTGCTATGACATAATAGTTTTCGTCTTTGGAAACAGGAAAATCATTTTTAAGAAATTCAACTATATAAAAACCGCTCGTTACGCCAGGACAAAAATGGTCATGAAAACTGATTGAATTTCTCATCTCCATCGGTATGCCTTTGACCCAAAGAGATGTAATCATAAGAAGCCTAAACTCATTGCCGCCCATTAGTTTTTCCTTTGATAATTTATCAAAGGTTTCTGTTTGTTCTATAAGACCTAAAAAATTAGATTCATATCTTTCAATAGAAGGTTTTATTTTTTTTGCATCCTTTTGGATTGTCGAAAACTCCAGATATAAGCTGTCTCCTTTATTTGGATTATAGAAAAAGAAGAAAAGGGGACTCAGGGGCGCTGAATGCAAAGAGATAAGACTCCCGCTTCCTATTGAAGCCCCAGTGATTTTTAAGACTGCATCTAATGCAGGCGGGCTTTCAATCCCGTCAATCCTTACAAAACCAGCATTTGTAATTACGAGTATCTTGCCTGCTTGTGGTTTTTGAAGGTTCTTCATCGCATAGCTTGCTGCCTCAATGCCTATTGTATAGGCATTTTTGTAAGCATCCTTATCAGCAACTCCAAGAGTAGCTGTCGTATAAAAAAGAACTATCAATATTGACAATATAAAACTTTTCTTAATCATCATCTACCTCCCAAAATACAGGGTAAGAAAACCCAGCCTATTGATAGGCAGACATTCCTGTCCCGCCGAATTTTCATTACCCTTTTGCCAGCTATAGCACGGTCTTTCTCCATTAAAAGGTATATTTTAGCAATCCAGTTATTACTATGCCGGGTGACATCTCATCAGCGCTTTCTGTGTATTTCTTATCAAAGATATTTTGAGCGCTCAAAGACATGGATAGATTCTTTGTAATCTGTCTCGATGCCTTTGCATCCAGAGTGAAGTAGCCGCCAAGCTTTCGTGTAGTCTGGCTAATCTCATTTGTATAGACCATCTGACTGCTCTTATATCTGGGGCTTATGTTGATATTTACATAGGAAGGATTAAGCCATGTTAAATCTCCCTTAATCTGATGTTTTGGGTTTCTAGTAAGTTGAGCGCCTTCTAAAGATGGACTTTGAGGGGAGCTTTCTATCTCTGCATGGCTATAAGTATAACTTAAGGATAGTTTAAGGCTGTCTGATACTGTGTATTTACCAATTATTTCCGCTCCGTATGAGATAACTTCCCCGACATTTTCCCTTCTGTATAACGGCCTCCCAGCCAAGGAATTACCAGTAGGCACATAATAAAGGAAATCAGTGCCTTTTGAGTAATATAAAGAAGGCGATATTACGAGTTTTTCAAATGGCTTGTAATCCATGCCCATCTCAAAGGAATCTATCTTTTCAGGCTTTAGATTCGGATTCGCCTCTTTGTATAAACCCCACATGATACCCGAACGGCATAGGTCATCAAGTATTGATGCACGGAAACCCCTGCCGTATGAGGCATATGTGCTTAATTCTTTTGTGAACATGTAACGAGCAGATATCTTTGGCGATAACGATGACCAGTTATTGCTTGGTATCACCCCGTTTAATTGGCTAAAGGGGGCAATTGTTGAGTTAAATGAACCGTCATGAAAGCGGGCATAATCATATCTAATACTGCCAATAATCTGGAGTTTATTATCCATGAGCGAAAGCTCATCCTGAACCCAAATGCCGTATAGGGTTAGTTTCCCTTTGTTTATAACCTTATCAGGGGATGTCTTATATTCATCAATAGCATCAACGCTTCCATCTCTTAAGTCTCCGCCAAAGGTGAGAATGTTCTTCATCCCAATCGGTATTGATACTGAAAAATCAACACCTATATCCTTTCTGTCTGAATCTACATCAAAACGGGTATAAGTTGTGCCGCTCTGCCTTTCGCTAATCCTGCGATAGTTTTCAAGGCTGTAAAATCCCTTTGCCTGCCAGCGGATATCGCCTGTGCCACCATGATATTTGAGCATGTACGCGTTGGTATCAAAATGGCGGTGAACACCGTCATCTGCTTTTATCTTTACGCCTTCACCTCTTTTGTCATTATAGTAATCTGCTTTGAAAGTCAAAGAGTTTATCTTGTCGAAATCATAACCAATACTTGCAGATCCCGTTAGCTCCTCAGCAAAACGTTTTACTGTAAAAGCTGTTCTCTTATCAGAAGGTGTGGACAAATAGCCATCGCTGTCTAAATATCTGCCAGAAATCCTATAAAAGAAACTGCTATCAAGCATTCTTCCAGAGAGATTAAAATCTCCGCCAAAGGTTTTTTGACTTCCGATTAATCCGCTTACTGAGCCTTCAAAAGGCTTCGCCGGTTTTTTGGTAATTATGTTAATAACGCCGCCCATAGCATTATTTCCATAAAGGGATGATGCAGGTCCTTTGAAAATCTCAATTCTCTCAATATCATCAATATTAATGCGGTTAAAGTTAATATCGCCCGTGTCGCCTTTATTTAAGGGTATTCCATCAAGAAGCACGAGAGTTCTTGCCTGTTCATTCGACAACCCCCTTAATGTTGCTGTAGCGGTCATGGTATAAATGCCTGAACCTCTGATAACACTGATGCCAGCTATGTTTGCAAGGATATCATCTACCTTCTGTGCTGCCGTTTTTTGTATATCCTCCTTAGTTATGACCTCAACCCTGCCTGGCACTTCATCAATAGCCCTTTCGGTCTTTGTTGCTGTAACAACAATTTCTTCAAGCCTCACTTCCTTGTCAGATGCAAATGTGGGCAATGCGCTCAATAAAAAGATTAAAAAGACAAAATAAAATAGTGATTTCATCTTAATCCCCCCTGCATAAATTAGTTTTTAGCTCTTAAATCTTGATATTTTGAATCATGTTTTCCTAAGGCGCTTTTCTCTCGAGTCTCACCTTATAAAAGCGATTTTATGTCTAAATACTTATTTAGACTATTATTCCAAACGGTTAAAGGGTGAAAAGAAACTTTTATACAAAACCATAAGATTCCTCGCTCTGCTCAGAATGACAAGAAAAAACGCTCAATTTAGATAAAAATAGATGGCAAAAAACATCAAAGCATTAAAATACCTGCCTTCCAAAACAAAAAAAGCCATGAATGCGTGCCTTCATGGCTTTAAGATTCTTCAATGATAAATTAAATACTTTCTACAAACCGCCTTTCTTAGGCGGTAATATTAAAGTGTAAACAAACCGCATTAAAAAGTCAAGAAATGAAGCGGGGTT
>JBBIKS010000101.1:0-3738 GCA_037445375.1 Nitrospirota bacterium
ACTATTCAGGTGCGGTCTTGACAAACTCTCACTATGTTAATTAAAGTTTTACCCTGAAAATTATTGATAGTTCCAAGTAAGGAGACTTAATGAGACCTGAAAACCTTAAGACAAAAATATTTCTTGATGGAGGCGACCCTGAGGAGACTAAAGAGGCGATTAATCTATTAGGATTCCTTGACGGTCAGACGACAAACCCCACGCTTATAGCAAAAAATCCATCTGCTCAGGAGAGAATAAGAAAAGGCGACAAGTTCAGCAAAAAGGAAGTGATAGAATTTTATCACGATGTTGTCAAACAGATTTCTAAATTGATACCTCATGGCTCAGTATCCATAGAGGTATATTCTGATGCCTCAACAACTGCAGATGCAATGGTATCTGAGGCAAAAAAGATGTTTTCATGGATTGCAAATGCACATATTAAGATTCCTGTTACTGAAGAGGGGCTTAAGGCTGCTGAGATAGCTGTCAGTGAGGGTATGAGATTAAATATGACCCTTTGCTTCAATGAAGAACAGGCGGCTGCAGTATATTCAGCAACAAAAGGGGCTAAGAAGGGAGATGTATTTATCTCTCCTTTTGTTGGCAGGCTTGATGATAGAGGAATAAACGGTATGGATTTGATATCAAATATATTAAAAATGTATTGGCAGGGAGATGGGCATGTTGAGGTTTTATCTGCAAGCATCAGAAGCCTCGATCATTTTTTATATTCCATCTGGCTCGGGGCTGATATAATCACCGCGCCATTGAAGATATTAAAGGAGTGGGCGGATATGGGGCTGAAAGCACCCGAACCGACATATGTCTATGACACAAGGGGACTCGGCAAAATTCCATTTGCTGAAATTGACATTAACAAAAACTGGCAGCAGTATAATATATCTCATGAATTGACAGACAGGGGGCTTGAGTCTTTTGCAAAGGATTGGAATGCCATTATAAAATAATAGCCTAACCTTCGCGAATTTTTAGCTTGCAAAGTGGCTTGAAAATATACATCCCTCAGCCCCTCTTTTCTTTTTTAGAAGGAATATTCAGAATTTCCCCTTATTAAGAGGGGCTGATTAATCTTAATTAAAGAGTATTTTCAGAGCGAATGACTAAAATTAGCATAACAGAAAAGCTGCCTGCGCTGTCACAGTTTTAATGCTCTGATAATCAAATCTCAATAATTTCAGTAATAAAGCATTTTATTTCTTATCTACCAATTCCTTAAGCGTTTTAGCATTCCTTTTTCCTGATATAACCCTTCCATCAGGCATTATCATAGTCGGTGTTCCGGTGATGCCAAGCTTTTCAGCGAGCTTCATATTTTCATCTACGGCTGTTGTTTCGCATTTTGCCTTATGTATAGGTTTTTTATCAAAGGCATTTTCAAGAAGCTCGAGGGATTTTTCACATACAATAGTTTTAGATTTCTCATATGTCTCTGTGTTGACCTTAAAGGGGAACATTTTCTTGTAAAATGCTATATCCTTCCTTTCCGCAACAACCTTTTTTATTTCAACATGAAGATCCTTGCAGTAAGGACAATCGGGATTTGTAAATACAATGACCTTGTGCTTGGCGCTCTTGTTTCCCGCAATAATAGCATCAGCAAGGGGTATCTGAGAGACATCCACCCGATTTATATCTTCAACCCTCTCCTGAGTAAGATTTTTCTTTTCTTTTATCGCAATAACGTTGCCAGAAACGAAATGTTTCTTTGTGAAATCCACATAAGCAACCCCTTTTCTGTTATTACTTTCAATGGTAAGCTCCCACAGTCCTTTGATTGGACTAATTCTGATGTTTAAGACCTTCAAGTTTGGGACAAGGTCTTTAAGCAAGGTAGCAGCTTCTGTTGTTGTAAGTTTGTGGCACTTTGAGCAGTCCTGACCTTTTTCGCTAAAGCTGTAAGAATAGGCTGGCATAATGAGAAAAATCAGCACAAGACATAAAACTACTTTACGCATAAACAGCCTCCTCATAATTTTTTTTATACTTTAACATAATAAACAGCAAGTCAACAAACTAAGTGAATTTGTTGAAACATAGAGATCGAAGATTGACATTCTGCCCGTTGGTTAATGATAGCAATTTAACCCAACTCATTAAGTTAACTCCAAAACTGCTTATAATTTTAAACAAGCAGGCATGGATACCAGAAAACCTTTATCCTGAAACACCTGCTTAGTGCGACAGTTCGAAAGCAATTTTTGAACTCGTAATTCCCCGCAGCTTGCTGCGGGGGGTCACTTAGTTCTACTTATTTTATCTCGACAACCGCTGTCTTGCTCCTCTGCATAGAATCTTTAATAGTATAAGTTACGGTTGCCGCAACCGAGTTTGCCGGGATAGTTGCGCTGAATGTCCCTCCGCTTTGATCAATTGAGCCAGGATTGGGCTGGAAAGACTGATTGTCTGATGTTACAGTATAAGCAGGGATGCCTCCTGTAATTACAAAGGCAGCAATGCCACCGGTCGCCTTGTTGATAGTCTGGGATGCAGGCGTTACTGTTAGCTTGGCATTGAGATTTACATCAACCATTCCCACAACCACACCGCTTGAAGATGCTGTTACTGTGCATTTGCCATTTGTGGGCAGAGCGGATGGAGCTCTAAAATTGGCTGTTGCCACACCATTGAGAGTCGTAGTAGAAGAAGGGATTGTCCCGCAAGTTGCGGTGAAGTTCACGATTGTGCCGTTAGGAACAAGATTCCCCATATTATTTTTTACCATAACCGTTATAACCGAGGTCTCTTCAACAACTATGGTGTTTGGCGTTGCAGTTATAGATGACTTGGTTGGGTCAATTGTGCCGATAGTCAAGGTTACAACTCCTAATATGACATTGTTAGAGGACACCGTAATTATACAAACGCCGTCAATCGGCACAGTTGAGGGTGCAGTATAAGATGCGGTTGCAACTCCCGCAGTGGTTGTAGATGACGCTGCAACAGTGCCGCAAGTAGTAGTATAGTTTACAATTGTCCCGTTAGGAACTACTGAGTTAAGGTTGTTTTTTACAAGGGCTGTTATCACGGCAGTGCCGCCTGTATTCACCGTATCTGGTGTTGCTGATATTGCAGAGAAAGACGGCGACACCGTTACAGGCAGTATATATAAGAGAATAGCGTTCTTTGTATCACTTGCGGTTGCAATGATACTCGCGGTAGTCGTAAGCGATCTTAGGATTGTAGGCTCCACTTTTATAAGGACTGTCGCCTGTCCACTTCCATCTGTAGTTACCGTGCTGCCCATGGGGAATGATACTTCTTTGCTGTCAGAAGTAAAGGTTACCGCGCTACCATAAATGGCTTTTCCATATTTGTCTTTATAAGTTATTTTGATAATAGCCTCTTTGTCGCTGCTGTTTTCCAATAGATAATAATCCGTCTGTTCATTGTAAACTCCATTGTCATTGCCGTCAATATCAATGGTTAATGTAGATGTGTCGGTTTTGCTATTGCCCCCGCACGATATAAGAGCTAAACAAATGAAAATAATAATTGTGTATTTCATAAATATGCCCTCCCTTTTTTAATGTTAAATATGTATCTTTTTTTGTTAATCGAAAAAATGCTGAACGTTCTCAATCAAATTATTTACTAAACCTTGCCGGTAACTAAGTAGAGTCTGTTTATAAACTCGTATTATAAATTTTTGTCATGCCAGAAGTCTTTAGTCTGGCATCCAGATGTCAAGCCAATTTAGAAATGTCCTGTTTTTACCAAAATAGAAATGTCCTG
>JBBIKS010000102.1:0-3509 GCA_037445375.1 Nitrospirota bacterium
AATAAGCAGATTATTGAAAGATGAAGAAAAATGTCAAAATTAAAGACCTGACCCCGGCAAGATGGATTTAGACAATCCTGTTCTCTATACAAAATACCTGCCCCGTGATATTTTTTGTGCTTATCAAATAAATGATAAACTCTGAAACCTCCAGAGGTTCTGATAGTCTGCCCAGAAGGCTTTCCTTTCTGGCATTTTCTATAGCCGCTTCTGCTTTCAAGCCTAAACCAACAGGCATATAGCCAGGAATGACTGCATTGACCTTGATATCATATCGAGCTAGTTCAGCAGCGGCACTTTTTGTGAGTCCTATGAGAGCTGACTTAGAAGCACTGTAAGCAGCCTGCCCCTTTCTTCCTTTAATGCCGGAGTATGAGGATATATTTATTATATGACCGCCGCCTCTCATCAAAGGGGCACAAGCCTTTATGATATTAAAAGCACCTTTGAGGTTAGTATTAATTACTATATCCCATTCATCTTCAGCTTGCTTGATTATTAAGGCATCCCTTGTTATGCCGGCATTATTGATTACTACATCTATTTTGCCAAATTGCCTTGATATCAACTTAGCCATTTTTAATACATCGTCATATTCCTTAACATCTGCCATCAGCGGCAAGACTTGTTCGTGAGATAATCGGTTTATGCTGTCAGATACTGAATCAGCCCTCAAATGATTGAGAATAACCTTGAATCGGTTCTTGCAAAGTGCGGAAACAATTACGCTACCGAGCCCACCAGCTCCCCCTGTTACTAATGCTATATTATTAATAGTTTCAATATTCATGTTATAATTTCCTGTCCAAAATAAATTATTCGGTATGCTACACTTGCTGCGATATTATACTATTTCTGGAGCCAATGCTACTGATAATCTCAGCGAGGCTGAAGACTATGCGGGAACCTCGTCCCAGATGTAGTATAGCTAATATAATGTCTATCGAGTATTTACACATTTTTGAAGGTAGTTCTTTGGCAAAGAAATCGTGTTATATTTAGCGCGAATATTATTAGGACATTGCTGAATTTATAACATTTTTATAAACCGGAGGGAAAGTGATAAGATTCGAAGAATTACAAATGAAGATTACGGAGGCTGCCAAAAAATTTTTAGAATTTCAAAACATGCAGGTTTTCATAGAACAGTTTTCCCTCGAAAGAGAAAGCAGATTATCATTTTCATTAGGAGGGAGGGATTTATCACATCTATATCAGTCTTCTGCATCCTTTACCTATGACGTATCACAAACTGAAATGAGCTTTTTTGAAGAAGAATTATTCGAAGCAGACCCTGAGTATCATACCACTACAGAATTGGCCTTCAATATTGATTTCCCTTCTTTATCTGGACATCCTGATATAGATGGCCTTGTTAAAGAGTTGGAGGAGGAATATCCTGATATTGAACCTGTTCTCATGATTAAAAAAATATTTTCCCCTTTTAAGGTATTGCATGAATATGAATTAGCTTATACATACGAGATTGATATCGAGGGACATCTCGATATTGACTTTATAGATGAAATATTTAAAGAGCACAGAGATATACTGAACTTCCTATATGATAAGACCTTTGATTATATTGATTTATCATGGTACAGGGAGGATGACGAATGATCCCCCTCGAAAATATTAAGTGTGTCCTTCTTGATATGGACGGAACCCTGCTCGATAAATACTTCGACGATTTTTTCTGGGAACATCTTGTGCCTGAAAAATATGCTGAAAAACACGATATAACTTTCGGCAAGGCAAAGGAAGAACTATTTAAAAGATATAAGGCACAGGAAAGGACTCTCAATTGGACTGATATTGACTTCTGGTCAAGTGATTTAAACCTCGACATACCAGCGCTGAAGGAACAGATTAGACATTTGATAGAGATTCATCCGCATGTGGAGGAATTTTTGCAAAAACTCAAGTCTCAACAAAAGGAAGTCTACCTCGTCACAAATGCGCATTATAAAGTATTAGACATAAAATTGAGAAAGACTAATATCGGCAGATATTTTGACAGGTGTATAACCTCTTTTGAGATCGGTTATCCTAAAGAGTTGCTGCAGTTTTGGAAGGAAATAGAAAAGATAATACAGTTTGATAAAGAAAAAACACTGTTCATAGACGATACCCCTGAAATATTGCATACAGCAAAGAATTTCGGTATAAAACATTTATTATTAAAAACAAGGGCTAATTCCAAAAAGAAAGATATACCACAAAATGACTTTCTTATTTTAAAAGATTTTAAAGAATTGCTATAAACAAAAATGAAGGATGCTGAAAAAATAATCTGCTCATCCTCACCGGGAGCGGCTATCTTTGCACTAACCCATAGGCCTGACCCACGAATAGACTTTCTCATAAGGGAAGAAACTTTTTTTATAAAGCAGCTTACAACCTCAAAGATTGCTTTAAGGGCAAGGCTTTTCAACAAAAACAATGTTGCCCTCTTACTGATAATGTTTCAAATAGGCATAAACTCACCGCGTATTTTCACCACCTTTTGGGACTATCACATGGAGGGTGGCAGCGGAAAGCCAGTATTTGAATTAATGTCTAATCAGGAAGACATCGCATTTCATCTCTACGGAGATTCAAAAAAAATTGAGCAATCAATCCTTATGGGAAATAGCTTCCGAAATTTTTTCAAGGCTGCAATCGAAAAAATTCAGCTTCTTCCTCAGTGGAATGCACAGCAGTTTGAAAATGAACGGGAAGAAATCTTAAAAACTTATCCGACTACTGAAGCCCTTTGGGAGGCAATTAAGTAATCCGCAAATTAAGACAAGAATCAGTTTATCTATCGTTTTGTAAGGCTGTTTTAGACATATCCCAATTGTTGAGTTTGTGCTCAAATAGATAACTTGCGGACTGATAATATGCTATCGCCTTATCACGACCTCCCTCCCGTGCTGTATTGTCAAAAATTATACTTCCCTCCCCCTTGATGGGGGAGGGCGAGGGTGGGGGTGACGAGAAACTATTTTCACCCTCCCCTTTGTCCCCTCCCATCAAGGGAGGGGAGATTTTAGGATACCCCGCAGCTTGCTGCGGGGAGGTTCACTAAATCAACATAGCTGTCATCTGTCCTTTTATACGGCTCAGGCAAAACATATGGTCTGAAATTGCCGTTTCTGCCATGAGGGACATTTGCATTGAGACGCCTTGAGCCTGTGGTTAAATCCCTCCGATAATAGTTTTTGCCTTTGTTGTTAGGGTCAGCATCCAAAAATACACTGCGATCACCTTTCATTATTTCATCAACTAATTCCTCCAATAACTGCCGCAAGGCTATCTTCTTGGGGTCCCTGTATTCCCTTTGAGATATATGCTGAGCGCCTCTTCTACCGATTTGTCCTTAATTGCTTCAAAAATATCTTTGCTCAATTTTTTTCTCCTTTCCTTCTGCCATTGGACACAAGATTATTTTAAGATCATAGATTTATGGAATTTCTATATCGGGATTCGTGGGGATACCCAAAAACAGAGATAGAAATGTGCAGAAA
>JBBIKS010000103.1:0-3358 GCA_037445375.1 Nitrospirota bacterium
ACCCAATTTATTGCGGCTTGACATAGACACTTAAGTATTGTTATAAATAATGCCTATGAATAAAACAGAAAAAATATGGATGGATGGAAAGTTAGTAAACTGGGATGGTGCGAATGTCCACATATTGACCCACACACTTCACTACGGGCTTGGCGTATTTGAAGGGATACGATGTTACAACACTTCTAAAGGACCTGCTGTTTTCAGACTTAAAGAACATGTTAAAAGACTTTTTCAGTCAGCTAAAATATTCCTTCTCGAAATACCTTTTACGGAAGATGATATTGCTCATGCAATAATTGAGACCATAAGGGTCAACAAAATTCAGGAATGTTATATCCGCCCAATAGTGTATCTCGGGGACGGAGCAATGGGACTTTTCCCAAAAGGCAATCCTGTCAGAGTATCTATAGCCGTATGGCCTTGGGGAGCTTATCTTGGAGAGGACGGTCTTGAAAAGGGCATAAAAGTCAAGGTCTCCTCATTCATAAGAAACCATGTTAATTCTAATATGTCGAGAGGCAAGGTTTGCGGCTACTATGTTAATTCACAATTGGCAAAGAAGGAAGCTATATCGTGTGGTTATGATGAGGCATTACTTCTGGATACCGAGGGGTATGTTTCCGAGGGCAGCGGCGAGAATGTATTCCTAATTAAAAAAGGCGTCTTAAAAACAACCCCCTTAACCTCCATACTCGATGGTATTACAAGAGACAGCATAATAACAATTGCAAAGGATAATGCCATAGAAACAAAGGAGGAACGTTTCACAAGGGATGAAATGTATCTTGCTGATGAAGCGTTCTTTACAGGAACTGCTGCTGAGGTCACGCCCATCAGGGAATTAGACAACAGGATAATTGGTGAAGGCAAGAGAGGCAAGATAACTGAAAAGCTACAAACAATCTTTTTTGATATAGTTAAAGGGAAAAACCCGAAATATGAATCATGGCTTACTTATGTTTAATTAAAAGTTTATTACAAAAAAAAGCAAGACAGTATATATACTGCCTTGCTTTTTTTTCTTATTTAAGCTTGAGTTCTTTTGCTACTGCTTTGTAATCATCATCTGTAAACTTCTCATGAAGTTTTGCTTTCGGGCTAGCTTTTACAGCTTTAATTAATGCATCGGCAGTCTCAATCTTCTTTGCTGCTACAGCCTTATCAAGTGACTTCTCAGCTTTATGACATTTGTTGCATTTATCCATTGCTGGAGAAGCAAATGTGAGTGAAACAACTCCTAAAACAAAAACAAGAGCGACTATTAAAGCAATGATTCTCTTCATATTTATTCACCCCCTTTCTATATATAAAGATTATCTAAAAGCCTTTTACTTAGTTCGTCCATCAAAATCTCATAATATACAAGCAACATGTAGGGTATTGCAACTAATATGCCAAATAACAGACACATAATCACATAAAGCCTTTTATTCATTTAATTATTTCATGGGCTCCTTATTTGGGGAATACCCTCTTATTTTCAGGAATCATACTAACAAAGGGCTATAACTTCTTTTTAAGCAGCTCGTTTACTAATTGAGGGTTTGCCTTGCCTTTTGTCTCTTTCATTATCTGTCCGACAAAGAATCCCAACAACTTTTCCTCACCTGCTTTAAATCTTTCTACCTCATTAGGGCTTCTGGATAAGATATCTTCAATCACTTGCTCTAAAGCCCCTTCATCTTTTATCTGAACGAGTCCTTTATCTTCGACTACCGCAGCAGCATCTTTTCCGCTCCTATACATCTCTTCAAAAACAACTTTGGCTATTTTCCCGCTTATAGTTCCATTTTCAATGAGCCTAAGCATACCAGCCAATTGCGCTGGCTTTAATGGACATTCTATAATAGATTTATTTTCTTCATTGAGATGCCTTAATAATGCTCCCAATATCCAATTAGATACGACCTTTGGTTGACCGCCAGCTCTTACAGCATCTTCAAACCATTCGGCAATAGCTCTTTCTGATGTCAATGAGTCTGCATCATAATCTTGAAGCATATATTGGGCTATGAAACGATTTCTTTTTATATCTGGCAGCTCAGGAAGGGTAGCTATTATTTCGTCAATTTGAGCAGCAAGCCCTGCTAATGGCACTAAGTCAGGCTCCGGGAAATACCTGTAATCATGTGCTTCTTCTTTGGACCGCATTGACTGGGTAACACCTATTATTGAATCCCAGAGCCTTGTCTCTTGCACCACGCTGCCGCCTTCTTCCAATATAGATTTTTGCCTGTCGATTTCATATTCAATAGCTTTTTCTACAAATTTAAATGAATTTATATTTTTTATTTCTGCCCGTGTTCCAAAATATTGCTGTCCCACGGTCCTCACTGATACATTTGCATCACACCTCAAGGAGCCTTGCTCCATATTTCCATCGCATACACCAAGATATCTGAGTATCGTTCTCATCTTTTTCATGAACTCTACCGCTTCTTTTGGGCTTCTGATATCAGGCTCCGATACAATCTCCATTAAAGGCACCCCTGCACGGTTCAGGTCAACAAAACTATAATTACCTGTTGTATGAATATTCTTGCCGGCATCCTCCTCAAGATGTATCCGAGTAATACCAATCCTCTTAGGGAATCCATCAATAATAATTTCTATATACCCGCCTTCACATATAGGGAGTTCATACTGGCTGATCTGATAATTTTTTGGAAGATCCGGATAGAAATAGTTTTTACGAGCAAATCTACTATAATCAGAAATCTTACAGTTCAAGGCAATGCCTGTTTTAATTGCAAATTCCACAGCCTTTTTATTTAAAACAGGAAGGACGCCCGGCATACCAGCACATACTGGGCATGTCTGAGTATTTGCCTCAGAGCCGAAGGCAGTAGGGCAGCCACAGAAAATCTTAGTATCGGTAAGTATCTGGGCATGTATCTCAAGGCCTATTACTGCTTCATATTTCATGGGGATAATCTCCTTTGCCGCACCATAATTTGTCTTTTTAAAGAATTTTTCATTTTATCATAATTATTTGAGTAAACACGAATTTCTCATTTTACAAGCATGGTTTTGATATTCTTATACATTTATTACTATCTGTCTCGATCATTTTATGATAGACATAACTTGAAAAAAAACATATTAGAAGTGAACCTCCCCGCAGCAAGCTGCGGGGTATCCTAAAATCTCCCCTCTCTTGATGGGAGGGGACAAAGGGGAGGATGAAAATAGTTTCTTGTCACCCCCACCCCTCGCCCTCCCCCATCAAGGGGGAGGGAAGTATAAGGAAACCCTGTAGCCAGCTACAGGGAATTACGAGTTAAAGAATAAAGCATAAAATTGTACTTGTCAAGACTTGATCTGACAAATCCCTTTGTCATTACTCTACTACCTG
>JBBIKS010000104.1:0-2601 GCA_037445375.1 Nitrospirota bacterium
AGGCAGGTATCATGGAGTAAAATCACATGTGATGACGCTAAATATAATGCCCGTAATTGCTCATAAACTCTCTGACAAATTAAGCTTAGGCGGCGGTATCAATTTAATGTATGCGAAGGCTGAACTGACTAATGCGGTTGATTTCGGTCTAATAGGGCTTGGTGCTGCACAGTCGCAAAATGCTGACGGTTTTGTGAAGCTTGAAGGAGACAATTGGGCTTTTGGTTTTAATCTTGGTCTTTTATACGAGTTCAATGAAAAAACAAGGATGGGCATTGCCTATCATTCAAAGGTCAAGCATAAACTTGAAGGAGATGCCGACTTCACAATTCCATCTGGTATGCCAAATGCTATTTACACCGCTTTCAAAGATAGCAATATCAGTGCAAAACTTACAACACCTGCTGACATTTCCCTTAGCCTATACCATCAAGTCACCCCGGAGTGGGCAGTAATGGGCGATATAAAATGGACTGACTGGACAGTCTTTGATGAGATTAGAATTAAATTTGAGTCTGGGCTGCCAGATAATGTTACTACAACCAACTGGAAGAGCAGTTTCAGATATTCAATTGGCGCTTCTTACAAACCAGATAATAAATGGATTTTTAGAACTGGCGTAGCCCTTGATAAAACCCCCATAAGAGATGAAACTTACAGAACTCCCCGCATCCCATGCGAAGATCGGCTCTGGATTGCTTTTGGAGCTGGCTACCAGATATCTAAATCCACAACCGTTGATATCGGCTATGTGCATATATTCACCGATGACCCTAAAATCAGAAAAATTGCAACTCCAACCAATGAAGATAGAACACGCGGTTCATTAATTGGCTCATACGATGCTCACGTAAATATCATCGGCGCACAGCTAAAACTGGTATTCTAAGGATTATTAATGCTCTTACACCAGCAATTTATAAAAACAGCTAAGAAATACTGCGACAAACTCGCTTTTATTGACAGGACATCTGATAGAAGAATCACCTATTCAAAAGCCCTTATAGCCTCTTTGATACTCGCCAATAAATTTGAAAAGTATGATAAGGGGTTCATAGGAATAATGATACCAACCTCTGCGGGCTGCGCTCTCGCAACTTTAGGTTCACTTATGAGCGGCAGAACACCCGTAATGATCAATTACTCTACTGGAGCTGCAAATAATGCTCTTTATGCTCAGAACAGATGCAGCTTTAAGACTATTATCACATCTAAGGCGCTTCTTGAGAAAATAGGCTGCCCCACTCTTGATGGCATGGTCTTCATAGAGGATATTATGCAGGGCGTTTCTATCACAGATAAATTGTCAGCAGCTTTAAAAGCCAAGCTGCCTATTGCTATTTTGTCTAAAACAGTTCATTCAGGAAGTGATGATGATAATGCGGTCATATTATTTACGAGCGGCAGCGAAAAAGACCCGAAAGCAGTGCAACTAACACACCGTAATATCCTATCAAATATAGAAAGCTTTACAAAACTCACAACAGTATCAGACAAAGATATAATGCTTGCCAATCTGCCATTTTTCCATGTATTCGGTCTTACTGTAAATCTCTGGACTCCTTTGTATTATGGTATGACAGTAGTCTCTTATGCTAACCCTCTAGATTTTAAAACAGTGTGCAACATTGTCCGCGAAGAGAAGCCTACATTAATGTTTGGAACACCCAGCTTTTTTTGGGGTTATGCAAGGAAATCAGATAAAGGGGACTTTGATTCTGTCCGCCTTGCAGTATGCGGTGCCGATAAATGCCCCGATGCCCTGCGTGAGGAATTTCTAAAAAAACATGGCATGACCCTTTATGAGGGATATGGGACTACCGAGACATCGCCTGTAATCTCGGCAAATGTGCCCGGCAAAAACAAGTCAGGCAGTGCTGGTGTTATTCTGCCGGGCGTTGAGGTTAGAATTGAAAACTTTGAGACGGGTAACGATTGTGTCACAGGAGAAACGGGCAGAATAATGGTTAAGGGCGACCTCGTTATGAAAGGCTACTATGATGACTTTGAAGAGACCTCAATGAGAATAAGACACGGCTGGTATGATACCGGAGATATGGGCTATCTTGATAAGGACGGTTTCTTATGGCATGCCGGCAGGCTTAAGAGATTTGTCAAGATTGGCGGCGAGATGGTTTCCCTTGTCAATGTCGAAAATGTCCTCGAAAAACATCTTCCTGAAGGCGTTGCCTGCTCAGTGGTCGAGATTCCAGATCCGCTCAAAGGTTCGAGGATTATTGCGGTAGTCACACAGAAATTGGATGAAAAGAACATATTAAAGAAAATGGCTGAACATCTACCAAAAATCGCAATCCCTAAACAAATATTTGTGATGGAAGAACTGCCTAAGATGGGCAGCGGAAAGATAGACTTCAGGTCTGTAACAAAGATAGTCGCTGAAAAACTACACAAAGAGGGACTAATCTTAAAATAAAAGGGCGGCACGTTTGAAAAATGCCGCCTTTTTTTTATAAACCCAAAAAGTGCAATCAGATTTTTTATGCAGCAGGCATAATTTAGTGTCAGTGTCAGTGGAAAACTTGTCCCTGATGCTCGTCACTGACACCGCACAGACACTAAGTAGGTTTTTCGGGTATCCAT
>JBBIKS010000105.1:0-3548 GCA_037445375.1 Nitrospirota bacterium
TGGGTTAAGCGAAAGGCAAATAAGGCGGATAGCGCAGAGGATAAGAGAGGAAGGAAGTAATAGGTGTCCGTGATCTCCTCTAAGTATTCCTTCAATCCCCTTTTGATGCCGTCCTCGCGGAAAGGAGCGATAGACTTTTACCCACTCAGCATGTACCTTCCGAACCCTGACATTGTGCTTAAAAAACAGGGCAAGGACATCACTGTCTATAACGAGCTTCTCACAGATGCCCACCTTGGCGGATGCGTAGCAAGCCAAAAGTCCGGTGTGCTTTCACTTGAATGCTATATAGACAGGGGCAAGGCAAAATCACGGCATGCAAAATTAATTGAGGATGTCTTTAAAAGCCTTGACCTTGAGCGAATTGTTTCAGAGATATTAAATGCCCCGCTATTCGGATATCAAATCCTCGAGGTGATATGGGAAGCAGCCCCCCTTTGTCCCCCCTTAATTTAAGGGGGGACAAAGGGGGGTTAATCCTGCCCAAAAACATTGTAGGAAAACCTCAGGAATGGTTTGTGTTTGGAGAGAAAAACGATCTAAGGCTCAGGACAAAGTCTAACTATAACGGCGAGCCTTGCCTGATAAGAAGTTCCTGCTCGTGCAGCACGAAGCGACATATAAGAACCCTTACGGGGTTCCTTCTTTAAGCAGGTGTTTCTGTCCTGTGACATTCAAGTGCGGCGGCATGAAGTTCTGGGTGATATTCTCTGAAAAATACTGGATGCCGTTTCTGGTCGGCAAGCATCCAAGAGGCGCGGCACAGTCGGAAACGGATAAATTAGCAGATATGCTTGAGGCAATGGTGCAGGATGCGGTGGCAGTAATCCCTGATGACTCAAGCGTTGAGATTAAAGAAGCAGGCGGCAAGGGCGCATCAGCAGACATATATGCAAAGCTCCTTGAATTCTGCAAGGCAGAGGTCTCTATCGCAATGCTCGGCCAGAACCTTACAACAGAGGTTTCAGGGGGCAGTTATGCCGCAGCAGAAAGCCACATGCAAGTCAGAAAAGACATTATCAATGCTAATAAAAAAAGTTAGTTGAAAAGACTTTTAACCAGCTTATCAGATGGATCGCCGAGGTAAACTTCAATGATATGCAGGAGCTTCCGGCATTCAGCATGTGGGAACAAGAGGATGTTGATAAAATCCTTGCAGAGAGAGATGAAAAACTCACAGCCTCAATGGAAAAGTCTGGTCTGAGGCTGTCTAAGAGGTATTATCAAAAGAGCTATGGGCTGGAGGATGAAGATATAGAATCAGTGCAGCAGAGCAATAGAGCAGTAGAGCAGCAGTTTACAGAGGGAGTCTGGGACAGTCCCAGATTTACGGACGCCGTCAGGCGTCGTAGAATCGGGACTGTCCCCTATGCTGATCAACAAGCTATTGACGATGCGATGGAATCCATCACTCCTGAAGAACTGCAGGCACAGATAGAGGGTGTGTTAAAGCCTATTATTGACCTTATTCAAGAAGGCAATAACTATGATGAGGTCATGGAAAAGCTCATAGAGACATATCCAGACATGGACACGAAGGCAATAGAGGACATGCTTGCAAGGGCGATATTCGTAAGCGAACTATGGGGAAGGCTGAATGCGTAGGGGACTGTCCCAATTTACGGACGGAGCGAAGCGGATTCGTAGAATCGAGACTCTCCCCGTAGACCTCTTTTACGCCATCGGCCTGCCGCCGGAGAAGGCAATAAAGTATTTCAAATCCAAAGGATACACCTTCTCATGGGACTGGTGGGACACATGGCAGGAGGCTCATGCAAAGGCTTTTACCGTTGCAAAGGCAATGAGGATGGATGTCCTGCAAGATATTAGAAACATGGTGCAAAAGTCTCTCGATGAAGGCATTGCTTTCCAGCAGTTCAAAAAAGAGCTGGAGCCGAAATTAAAAGCTAAAGGCTGGTGGGGTAGGCAGATAATCGGCGATGAGACAGGCGATGCAGAAGTGCAGCTCGGCTCACCGCACAGGCTAAAGACCATCTACCAGACAAATCTCCAGACAGCATACAACGCAGGCAGATATATAGAGCAAATGGATAATGTTGACAACCGCCCTTACTGGCAGTATGTAGCTGTGATGGATTCACGCACAAGACCAGCTCACAAGATACTTCACGGCAAGGTCTTTAGATATGATGACCCATTCTGGAATACGCACTATCCGCCGCTTGGATTTCGCTGCCGCTGCCGGGTGAGGGCATTGTCCGATAAAAAACTCAAAGACAGCGGGTTTACACTTGAAAGCTCAAAGGGCAAGCTTTCAGAGCAGGAAGTATTAGTCTCTAAAAAGACAGGTGAACTCAGACCCGTTACAGTTTATCGTGATCCGCTCACAGGAGAGAAGATAGCTCCTGATGCGGGATGGAACTATAATCCGGGTAAGGAGTGGGGCAGATGGGATAAAAACGGGCTCCTTCCTGATTGCCCTGGCGGTTTTAGCTTTATGCGGTTTTCTGAGGGTAGATGCATAAAGATTATCAAAGGGCAAAAGACATGGAAAGACTACGGCAGTCCAGACTTAAGGCATGTGCCAGATAATAAAAGGATCGTCTCCCCTGAACCGTTAAAGGCTGCTCAAACACATAAGGAAGCCATAGCAATAATGCTTAGTGCCCTTGAATTAAAAAATAAGCCATACAGGATTATAGAGACACCGAAAGAACAAGTGATATTACGAGCAGAGCTTATTCCGCACCTTGTAGAGAACCGTCTTGATATGAGGGAAAGATATGCGAATTTCATAATTCCAACATTGACAAATCCATATGAGATTTACCTCACAGAATATAAAGACGGCTTCAGGGAGCGATATATAGGACTCTTTACAGGCAAGAATAATTTGCTTGTTATAGTTAGATTGAATAAAGACGGCAGTCTGTTATGGAATGTTATGCA
This sequence comes from Nitrospirota bacterium, assembly GCA_037445375.1. Lineage (GTDB taxonomy): Bacteria > Nitrospirota > Thermodesulfovibrionia > Thermodesulfovibrionales > Dissulfurispiraceae > DYHD01. The sequence continues at coordinate 2,911 of JBBIKS010000105.1, forward strand.
GGGTAATGATAGGTCAATGAACAAGCAAAGAATAGGAACATTGCTTTATGGCAAATAAAAAGGTTGGAGGTCCCTTCCATGTCGTGCAGCCGGATGCACCGGAACTTCCACAGACTATAGGCTCTCGGCGCCAGTCAGCTTCTCGCTCCAACCTTTTAACTACATTATACCACAAAAAAGGAGTAGTCAATCTTTGGGTGTCTCTACATCTATAGTGCAAGCTCCATCGCCGTATTCCTTGACTGATGAGTCTTTTGTATGCGGCGGCTTATTGCCAGGCTTTGGTAATTGCGGTTTGGGCTTGTCTTTGTCTTCAGGCATTCAATGCCCTAAATACTATAGATATCATCAACAGCACAAAGGAGGCAATCAGGCATGGAGCTGATATTCTTAATATATTTGCTCGCCTCGTATTGGTGGCTCTTTGGCGGAGGTTTGAATCGTTGATGCGGTTTATAAAGTCGGCATACATTGTAGATTCGGCAGCGCCCATTTCCAATAAATGCTCATACGCTGATATGGCAAGATTCAGCGGCTCTGCAAGAGGCACGGAAAAGGAAGGACTCATCGTCAATGGCGGCAGGGGAAAGAGCATTGTGGAGAGATGGTGCAAATGGACGGCAGCCATCATGACTGGT